>JBEVLE010000510.1:0-5616 GCA_040509335.1 Longimicrobiaceae bacterium
GGACAGGAGCAGCACCGCGCAGGGGAGGAGGATGGATCGGCGGTTCATGGGTCTTCCCGGGTTGGATTGGAGGAGGGGAGCAACAAATCCCCGTGCCGCAAACGGCGGACCGGGCCGGCGACGCCGGCCCGGAGCGCCGGGTCAGCGTTTCGCGGACGCGCGGGAAATTCCCGGCGCCCAGCGGCCCAGCTCGCCCGCCACGGCGTGGAGCGAGGCGGAGTCGGGCGCCAGCGACCAGTCCAGGACCTGCTGCGTCACGGTGGCGTCGCGCGAGGCGCCGTACAGGACCACGGCCCGGATCTCCGGGTAGCGGGCGGGAAGACCCGCGAGCGCTTCGCGGTACCAGGCGGCGCGGTCCCCGCCCACCGCCAGCGAGCCGAACTCCGCGAGCATCACCGGCTTGCCGTACGGGGTCAGGACGCCGCGCTTGGAGCCGTAGATCTCCTGGAAGCTCCACCAGCGCGACCAGTACGCCACGGTGCCGTAGTTGAGCGCGCCCGTGGCCACCCAGTCCACCACGTCGCCGCCCGGGTAGTAGCCCGCGGAGCCGGCGTACGCCACGTGGGGCGACCACACCCACAGGACGTTCGCCGCCCCGGCACGCCGGAAGCGCTCCACCACGTGGCGCCACGCGGCCACGTAGTCGGCGGGGGCGTTGTTCTGGGGCCCCCAGGGGTAGCGGTACGGGTCGTTCATCTCGTGGCCCCACCGTACGAGGACCGGCCTGCCCCAGCGGGCCGCGTCGCGCGCCCAGGCGTCGACGTAGAAGTCGTACTCGCCGCGGGCGATGGCGGCCAGCCCGCCGCGGTCCCGCTCCGCGCGGAGCGGCAGCGACGGGTGCAGCCGGTTCTCGAAGTCGGTGAGCCACGGCTCCCAGGTGACCACGGGGACCGAGCCCAGGTCCCACACGGCCTGCAACTGCCGCCGCGGGAACTGCTGCTCGGGGCGGTCGCCCCACGCCGTGTACAGCGCGACCAGCGGGAGCGCCGTCCCCAGGCGGCCCTCGAGGTCCAGCACTCCCTGGAGGCTCGCGGGGAGGCCCTGGTCGTACGCGCCGAGGAGAACCCCCTCCGGCCGGCGGAGCCGGGCCGCCGTCCGCATGGGGGCGAACCAGGCGAGGTGAGCTTCCCGTCCGGGGCCGTGCACCCGCCGGGCGACGCGCCCCTCCACGACCCCCACCATCCCCGCCGCCCGCTCCAGCGCCCCCGTCAGCGGCCCTTCCGTCCGCGTGCCCAGGGCGGTCAGCCCCAGCACCGCGGCGGCGCACCCGGCCAGCGCCGCGGCCGTCAGGACGACCCTCCCCGTCCGCCTCATCCTGCCTCTCCGCCCAGGCGGTCCAGCGGCACGGCCTCCCACGGCGTTCCCGGAGCGGGAGTGCGCGAGCGCCACGCGGCGTACACCGCCCCGCACGCCATCAGCACCGGCACGGTGGCGAACCCCAGCATCCCCCACACCGCCTCGCCGCTCAGCTCCAGCGCCCCCTCCGGGGTTTCCGCCAGGCGCGTGTACGCCACGCGCGCCACGGTCGCCAGGTACAGCGCCAGCAGCGCCAGGTGCGGCCGCGCGAGCCGCAGCACGCGTCCGCGCACCGCCTGCTTTGCGGTGGGAACGTAGGGGATCTCGGCGCGGACGACGGCGAGCACCGTCCCGGCCAGGAAGACGGGCCAGCAGGCCACCTTGAGCACCAGCCCCCGCCAGTGGACCCCGCGCTCGGCGGCGGGGTGGCAGAGCCACCGCTGCACGTACAGGTACACCGCGGTCCCGAACGCCGACACCGGAGCCGAGGCGGTCAGGAATCCCGCGAAGCGCATGGAGGCGGGCTGCACTCCGGTCCACAGGTAAAGGTACGGGATCACGAGGAAGAGCAGGGTCGTGGCGCCGAACAGGTAGTAGGTCCCCACCGTGGCGTAGCAGAGCCGCTGCCGCCAGGTGAGGCGCGCGAACGCGCGCGGGAGCTCCGCGAAGACCATCTCGTAGACGCCGCGGGCCCACTTGAGCTGCTGCTTCTGGAAGGATCCCAGGTCCTCCGGGACCAGCCCCCGGCTCACCACCTCGGGGACGTACACGGACTTCCACCCGGCGGCGTGCAGGCGGATGGCGGTGACCAGGTCCTCCGCCAGCCCCACCCCGTGGCCGCCCACCGATTCCAGCGCCGCGCGCCGGAAGGTGCAGTTGGCGCCGATGGCGAGGGCCGCGCCGTGCCCGAACAGCCCCATCTGGCCCGGGCCGTAGAAGGCGTACGTCTGCTCCGCGGCGCCCCGCGCCACGAACGAGCGTCCCTGGTTGTAGTACGCCTGGCAGACCTGCACGAAGCCCACGCGCGGGTCCGCGAGGTGGCCGAGGGTGCGGTCCAGGAACTCGGGAAAGGGCACGTGGTCCGGGTCCAGCACCAGGACGAACTCCTCGTCCGTGAGCTCCAGCGCCCGGTTGATCTTCCCCGCCTTCGCGCCCGGCAGGCCGGCCAGCTCCAGCCACACCGCCCCGTGGCGCTCCGCCACCTCGCGGAAGCGCGGGTCGCGGGTGTCGTCCAGGAGGTAGGTGGTGTGCGGGTAGCGGATCCGCGCGCAGGCCGCCAGCGTCGTCTCGAACATGGAGAGCGGCTCGCCGGGGGAGCTGGTGGTGAAGACCGCGACCCGCAGCCCGCCGGGGGCCGGCACGTGCTCCGGCCGCGCCACGCCCAGGTAGTTGACCCACCCCACCACGATCCGGCCGGCCCCGTACCAGAACGCCAGCGACAGGAGGACGAACAGGGCGGGCTGGGCCACGTGGCCGGGTCGGAACCACCAGTCCGCCAGGAGGAGGCAGGAAGCGGCTCCCCCTCCCACCAGCACGGTGAGGACGAGACGGTCGCGAAAGCGCACCGGGGCCGCGCGGCGCCGCACCCACGGGTCGTCCGGGGCTCGGCGGCGCGGGAGCGGCGCTACCACCCCGTGGCCCCGTCCCCCGCACGGGGGAGGCGGCGGAGGACGATGGCCACGCTCCCGGCCGTGTAGTCGTAGAACGCCGTCCGGAAGTGCTCCGCCTCCAGCGCCAGGGAGGCGCCGGGAGCGAGGCGCACGTCCGTCTGCGCGCGCGCGCTCCACGGGTGGAAGCTGCGCGGATACCACCCCGGCCGCGTCCCGGGCCCGCCGGTCGCGAAGGGCGCGTCCTCGCGGGCGGCCACGCCGTACGCTCCGCCGGCGTGCAGCGCGAAGCCTCCCACCGCCACCTCCATCGCCCCGGCGAGGCTGTGGGAGCGCACCGCGGCGGGCGTGTAGTACGGGGCGTACGCTCCCGAAGGCGGCGCTCCCGCCAGCGGGACCCAGCGGCTCTCGTCGGCGTCCTGGGCGCCGAACCCGTAGCCCAGCCGCAGCTTCGCGGCGCGCGTGCGCACGACCGGGGCGAGGACCCAGGCGTGGGCGGAGCGCACCTGGTTGTCGTCCGGGTACCGGTCCACGGCGGCCCCCAGCTGCCCCGCCCACCCCCGCGGGTCGCTCCACTCCAGGAGCACGGCCCCCGTCCGGGTGGTCACCGGCTCGTCCAGGCTCGCCGCCGTCCACAGGTACGGCGCCCGCTCCGCCCGGACACGCGCGACCAGGTGCGCCGGGAGCCGCACGCCGACCGCGGCGCGGCCGGTCCAGTCCGCCCCGGCGGCGCGCCGCACCCCGCCGGCCGTCAGCTCGGTTTCCACCCGGCCGCCGGGCCACACGCTCCGCACGCCGACTTCCCCCTGGAGCAGGCTCGCTTCCACGCCGCCGGCGTCGTAGCGCTGCGGCTCCGCGCGCAGCGACAGGGCATGGGCCAGGGCGGGATGCCACTCCGCCTCCACCGCCAGGGCGGCGCGGCGGAGCGGCTGGCCGTCCCGGCGGGCCGACGCGGCCACGCGCGCCCGGGGAGCCGCCGCCGCGTGGACCTCGCCGAGCCGGCGGCGCGCTTCGTCCTGCCGCGGGTCGAGCCGGAGCGCGGCCCGGAAGCGCTCGGCGGCGGTCGCCGGGTCGCCCGACCAGTAGGCCAGCGTCCCGCGCAGCGTTTCCGCCTCCGCGCCGGCGCTCCCCTCGGCGGTGACCTGCCCCAGCACGGCCTGCGCCCTCCTCGCGTCCCCGGTCTCGGCGAGCATGCGGGCGTAGTCCAGCCGCAGCCGGGTGTCCTCGGGGTGGAGGGCGAGCGCCTGCTCGTAGACGCCGCGGGCGGGCTCCCGCTCGCCGTTCCAGTACAGCGTCTGCGCGAGCAGCCGCAGCGCCTCGCCGTCGTCGGGGTGCTCCGCGAGGTGGCGGCGCAGCGCCGCGGCGGCGCCCGCGAAGTCCCGCGCGTCGCGAAGGGCGAGCGCCTCCGCCACGGCCGGATTGCCGGACTGCGCGGCCCCGGGGGACGCGGCGGCGCCGAGGATCGCGGCCGCGACGGCGAGCGCGCGGGGGATCGTCGTTCGGGGGCGGGGCGGGGCCATGGGGAGGCGGATCGGGGAGGAGAGCGGGACCGGAGCGGGAGGGGCGTGTCCGGGAGACGGCCCATCTCCCGACGCTTGTCCGGCCGCACAACGATACTCCGCGCGCCGCCGCCGGACCAGTCCGACGATGCGTCTACGCGGCCATGCGCTCCAGCAGCTCGGGGAGCGCCACGCGGAACCAGTACGTGTAGCGGTCCGGCCGCTCCGCCACGTCGCGGCGCACGGCGTCCGGGTGCACCCAGGCCCACTCCTCCACCTCGCCGGCATCGGGAACCGGGTCGCGGTCGCACTCGCCCACGAACACGTGGTCGTACTCGTGCTCCGTCATCCCCCGGTCCAGCTCGGCGCGGTACACGAAGGGGAAGGCGCCGCGCAGCTCGCACTCCATCCCCATCTCCTCGCGCAGCCGGCGGCGGGCCGCGGCGTCCACGCTCTCCCCCGGGCGCGGGTGGCTGCAGCAGGTGTTCGTCCACAGCCCGGCGGAGTGGTACTTGGCGCGCGCCCGCCGCTGCAGGAGCATCTCGCCGCGCGAGTTGAACACGAACACCGAGAAGGCCCGGTGCAGGCGCCCCTCGCGGTGGGCGCGCTCCTTGTCCTCCGTGCCGACCTCGCGGTCGCTCTCGTCCACCAGGATCACCCGCTCCGTCATGCACGCTCCCGCATCGCCGCGTCCGAAAGTGAAGTCCATGGACGAAGCCTAAACGCATGCGGCGGTCCTGTCCACCGGGCCCGGCTCCGCCAGGCGTCCCTGAGCGCCCGCGCAACCGCGTGCCGGTACTCGTCTTGCGAGATTCCGGAGCGACGCGGAGGCCACGCCTGGAACCACGACACGACGGAGGTGGGGAATGCCTTCCTGGAGCGGCAAGGACGAACGGATGTACGAGCACGTCAAGGAGAGCGAGGAGGCGCGCGGGGTGGGCGAGGAGCGCGCGGAGGAGATCGCGGCGCGCACCGTCAACAAGAAGCGCCGCGGGGAGGGGCGCACCCCCAACCGCACCACGCAGGGGACGGGCAACCCCCGCGAGTCGCTGGACGACCGCACCCGCGACGAGCTCCGCAACATCGCCCGGGAGATGGACATCGAAGGGCGCAGCAAGATGAACAAGGAGGAACTGGTCCGCGCGATCCGCAAGAACCGCTAGACGGGGCCGCGGATCCGACGAAACCGGCGGCGGCCCCACCCGGGGCCGCCG
>JBEVLE010000511.1:0-6376 GCA_040509335.1 Longimicrobiaceae bacterium
CCCGCCGGGATCTTCCCCGGCGGGGCGCGTTTTGCCGTTGCAGGCTATTCCCTGTTCCCTGTTCCCTGTTCCCTATTCCCTGTTCCCTGCCGTTATTCAGTCCGTCGCCGACTCCGCCGCCGGCATCGACGCGTAGAAGTCCTCGCGGAACCGCCGCATGTAGTCGTGCAGCAATTCCTCCACCCGCTCCGGGCTGGGCGACACCACCAGCAGCCCCGCGTGGTGGCGCTTGTTCAACCGCCAGACGATCTCCGGGTCCGCGTACGCCCCGGTGTCCGGCCACTCCTGGCGCGCCAGCGAGATCAGCAGCCCCGCCGAGTCGTCGCGCGCCTCCGGGGCCCGGTACTCCTCGCCGCGGGCGCTCGCCACCTCCACCCGGGCCCACTCGCGCCACAGGTTGAGCCCCGTCGCCGCCTCCACCATGTCCGCGATGTTGGCGCCGCCCACCCGCGCCGCCGTTTCCAGGAAGTAGAAGCGCCCGTCCTCGTCGCCGCGGATGAACTCCGTGTGCAGCGCCCCGCGCATCATCCCCAGCGCCCCCATCAGCTCGCGGTCCGCCTCCTTGAGCGCCCGCGACACCTCCGACTCGCGCGGCAGCGTGCGCGTGCAGAACAGCCCGCCGCCGTGATACACCTCGAAGGGCGGGTTCACGTAGCCGTGCGCCTCGTGGAACACGATCTCCCGCTCCCAGGCGATGGAGTCCACGTGAAAGACCTGCCCGCGGACGAAGCGCTCCAGCAGGTGGAACGAGCGCTTGTCGCCCAGCTCGTCCATGATGCGCCACACCTCGTCCGCGTGGCTCAGCTTCCTGATGCCGATGGCCGACGCCGAGGAGCGCGGCTTCAGCACCCAGGGCGCCGGCACCGTCGCCAGGAACTCGCCCACACGGGCATCGTTGACCAGCCCCACGAAGTCCGGCACCAGGATCCCCGCCTCGCGGGCGCGCATCCGCATGGCCAGCTTGTCGCGGAAGTAGCGGACGGTGGTCTCGCCCATCCCCGGAATGCGCAGGTGCTCGCGCAGCGCCGACGCCATCTCCAGGTCGAACTCGTCCAGCGGGACGATGCGGGCGATGTCCTCGCTGCGCGCCAGGTAGCTGATGGCGTGGATCACGTCCTCGCGCACGTACAGGTCCGGCATGTAGAACACCTCGTCGATGCTGTCGCGGGGCCAGTCCGCCTCGCGCAGCTTCTCCACCGTGATCAGCAGCACCCGGCAGCCCAGGCGCTTGCACTCGCGGATGAACTCGTGCCCCTTGAGGTAGCTGGACAGGCACAGGATGGTCGTGGGACGGGTATCGCTCACGGGATCTTCGGGGCCGGTGGGTGGGGGTGGACCGCACGTGCCGTCAGACACTCAGATCCTGTGCCAGGACGACCGGGACGCCCGGAGCGCGGGCATGGCGCTGGCGTCCGCCGGGGCGGCGCGGACGCTGGCGGCGGCGCGCCGCGCGCGTAGATTGCTCGCCGTCCCGGAGCCAGGACCCGCAGTCCCGTCCACACGCCAACAGGCATGAGCCCGGAAGCCGTACCCGCACCGCAGGCCGCGCCGCCCGCCGCCAGGCCACGGGCCGTGCTCCGCTACTCGCTCCCCGCCGCGCTCACCGCGGCGGGGCTCCTGCTGTGCCTGGCGCTGCGCGGCCTGCTCGCCCCCAACTACTTCCTGTTCTTTTTCCCGGGGGTGGCGCTTTCCGCGTGGTACGGGGGGCTGTGGCCCGGCCTCTTCTGCGCGGTGCTCTCCGCGCTGTCCTCCGCGTACTTCCTGTTCGTGCCCACCGGCTCGTTCGGCGTGGCGACCACGCCCGACCGGGTCAGGCTGGCGCTGTTCATGGGCGTGGCCGCGCTGCTCAGCGTGCTCAGCGACCGGTTGCGCGCCGCGCGCGCCGAGGCCGAGGAGCGCGCCGAGGAGGCCACCCGCCTCGCCCTGCTGCTCCAGGAGCAGGCCGTGGAGCTGGAGGCGCAGAGCGAGGAGATGCAGGCGCTCAACGCCGAGCTGGAAGAGCAGATCGAGCAGGCCACCATCCTCCGCGAGGAGCTGGAGGCCACCAACGAGCAGCTGCGCGCCGCCGGGCGCGAGAGCGAGGCGACGCGCGACCGCCTGGCCGCCATCATCCGCACCGTGGCCGCGGGGGTGATCGTGCTCGACGCCGAGGGGACCGTCACCCTGGCCAACCCCGCCGCCGAGCGCATGCTGCGCCTCAAGGACGGCGGCGCCGGCCGCCGCTACCCCGCGCTCCCGCTGCGGCGCTTCGCGCTGGACGGCGCGCCCCTCCCCGCCGAGCAGCACCCCGTGGCCCGCGTCCTCCGCGAGGGGGCGCCGGTGCACGGCTCCGTGTACCGGGTGGAGTACGAGGACGGCGGGGGAGCCGTGATGCGCGTCAACGCCGCGCCGCTGCCGGGGGAGGACGGCCGCCCGGCCGGGGTGGTCGCCTCCTTCGACGACGTCACCGACGAGCACCGCACCGTGGACGCCCTGCGCGCCAGCGAGGCCCGCTTCCGCACCCTGGCCGATTCGGCCCCGGTGCTGGTGTGGATGGCCGGCCCCGACGCGCTCTGCCACTTCTTCAACCGGCCCTGGCTGGAGTTCACCGGGCGCGCCCTGGAGCAGGAGCTGGGGAACGGGTGGACCGGGGGGGTGCACCCGGACGACGTGGAGCGCTGCATGGACGTGCGCCTCGCGTCCTTCCGGGAGCGCCGCCCCTTCCGCATGGACTTCCGGCTGCGCCGCGCCGACGGCGAGTACCGCTGGATGCTGGACAGCGCCGTCCCCCTGTTCGCCCCCGGCGGCGAGCTCACCGGCTACATCGGCTCGTGCCTGGACATCCACGACCGGCGCATGGAGGAGGAGCGCGAGCACTTCCTCCTCGCCGCGGGGAGCGCCCTGGGGGCCTCGCTCGACTACGAGCACACCCTGGCCGAGCTGGCCCGCCTGGCCGTCCCCTTCCTCGCCGACTACGCCAGCATCGACGTGGTGGCGCCCGACGGCGAGATCCGCCGGGTGGAGACCACCCACCGCGACCCCGCCGGCGAAATCGTCCTGCGCGAGGCCTGGACCCGCTACCCCCCCCGCTCCGGCGACGAGGTGGGCGTCGCCCAGGTGGTCCGCACCCGCGAGCCCATCCTGATCCCCGAGGTCACCGACGAGGCGGCCGCCGCCTTCGCCCGCGACGCCGGGCACGCGGCGCTGCTGCGCCGGCTGGGCCCGCGCTCCTACCTGTGCGTCCCGCTGGTGGCGCGCGACGGGGTGCTCGGCGCGCTGTCGCTGGTCATGTCCGGCTCCGGCCGCCGCTACGGCCCCGCCGACCTGCAGCTGGCGAGCGAGGTGGCGCGCCGCGCCGCCGTCGCCATCGACAACGCGCGCCTGTACGCCGCCGCGGTGGAGGCCAGCCAGGCGAAGACCGACTTCATGGCCGTGATGAGCCACGAGCTGCGCACCCCGCTCAACGCCATCATCGGCTACACCGACCTTTTCCTGGTGGGGATCCCCATCGCCCTGCCGGAGCCGCTCCGGCCGCAGGTGGAGCGCATCCGCGCCGCCGCCCGCCACCTGCTGCGCCTCATCGAGGAGATCCTCACCTTTTCGCGCATCGAGGCCGGGCGCGAGGAGATGCACCCGGCGCCCGCGGACGCCGCCGCCATCGCCCAGGAGGCCGCCGCGCTGGTGGAGCCGCTGGCGCTGGAGCGCGGCCTTGCCTTCCGCGTGGAAGCCCCGGAGGCCGGGCCGGCGCTGGTGACCGACGCCGGCCGGGCGCAGCAGGTGCTGGTGAACCTGCTGGGCAACGCCGTCAAGTTCACCCACCGGGGCGAGGTGGTGCTTCGCGTGGCCGGGGAGCCGGGCGCCGTGGCCTTCGCCGTCCGCGACACCGGCGTGGGGATCGCGCCCGGGCAGCAGGAGCGCATCTTCGACCCCTTCTGGCAGGTGGACCAGTCCATCAGCCGCAGCGCGGGCGGCACCGGGCTGGGGCTGAGCGTGGCGCGGCAGCTCGCGCGCCTCCTGGGCGGCGACGTCGCGGTGGAGAGCGCCCCCGGCGGCGGGAGCACCTTCACCCTGCGCCTCCCCCTCGCCCCTCCGCCTCCGCCCGCGCCGTGACGCCCCCGGACCCGCGCCTCCCCGCGGCGCTGGCGGAGTTCGCGGAGCGCTTCGCGCGCGGCGAGTTCTGGGAAAGTCACGAGGTCCTGGAAGAGCCCTGGCGGCGCGGCCGGAGCGGCTTCTACCGGGGGCTGGTCCTGCTCGCCAGCGCCTGGGTGCACGTGGGCCGCGGCAACGCGCGCGGCGTCGCCGCCCAGCTCCGCAAGACCACGCGCGAGCTGGCAGCGCACCGCCCGGCGCACCTGGGCGTGGACGTGGACGCGCTCCTGGACCACGCCGCCCGCCTCGCCGCCGTCGTGGCCGCCGATCCCGCGGCCGGCGGCGCGGCGTGGGCGCGCACCTGCCCGCCGCCCGCCGTGGCGCCCGACCCCGCCCTCGTCCGCGGCGACGAGCCCGAGCTGCGCCACGACCCGGCGCCCGCCTTCCCCTCGCCACCCGACGCCATGCACCCCCGCGCCGCCGAGCTGGTCCGCGAGCTGGACCTGCACCCCCACCCCGAGGGGGGCCGCTTCCGCGAGGTGTTCCGCTCGCACCTGCGCGTCCGCCCCGACCGCGCCCCCGCCGAGCGCAGCGCCCTCACCACCATCTACTTCCTGCTGGCGGCGGGCGAGCAGAGCCGCTGGCACCGCGTGGTCGCGGACGAGGCGTGGCACTTCTACGAGGGCGACCCGCTGGAACTGCTCTGGCTGGACCCGGGAGGGGAGCGCTGCCACCGCGTGCTGCTGGGCCCCGCGGGCACGGGGCGCGAGCCGGTGCACGTGGTGCCGGCGGGGTGCTGGCAGGCGGCGCGCCCCACCGGCGGCTTCGCGCTGGTGGGGTGCACGGTGGGGCCCGGCTTCGAGTTCGAGGACTTCGCCATGCTCGACGCCCACCCGGAGGTGGCGGAGCGCATCCGCCGCGGCTTCCCCGACCTGGCCGGGCTGATCTGAGCCGGCGGCGGGCTCAGGCCGCGGCCGCGGCCCCCGGACCCGGCTCCGCGTCCGGGGCTTCGCCGCCGCGGGCGGCCCGCAGGCGCTCCGCCGTGCCCGCGAAGCCGCCGGCCAGGTCGGTGAGGCGGGCGCAGGCGGCGGAAAGCTGCGCCATGGAGGCCGCCTGGTCGCGCGTGGCCGCCGCGTTCTGCTGCATGTGGTCCACCGCGAAGCGGGAGATCTGCTCCACCACCACCAGGCTGCGCTGCAGCCGCTCGATGGCGCGCGACTGCGACTTCGCGCCCTCGGCGATCCGCTCCACGAAGCGGAGCATCTCCTCCACCCCCTCCATGATCGCGGAAAGCGCGGCCCGCCCCCCGCTCACCACCTCGCCCGCCCCCACCACGCGGTCGGCGGCGTCGCGCAGGTGCTCGCGCACGCCCGCGATCGCGCCGCGGGTGTTCGCCACCGCCGCGTCCACGAACCCCGCCGACTCCGCGGACTGCCGGGCGAGCTTGCGGACCTCCTCCGCGACCACCCCGAAGCCCCGCCCGTGCTCGCCGGCGTGCGCCGCCTCGATGGCCGCGTTCAGCGCCAGCAGGTTCGACTGATCGGCGATGTCGCCGACGGTGGCGATGATCTCCCCGATGGACTGCGCCTGCTCGGCCAGCGTCAGGATGTTCTCGGCGATGATCTCGACGTTGTCCTTGAGCGCGGTGGTGATGGTCATCGTGTCCTCCACCGCCTTGCGCCCGGCGGTGCTCACCTCGACCGAGCGCTGGGCGGCGTCGGCCACCGCCTTGGCCCGCTGGGTGGACTGCTCGGCGGTCTGGGTCACCTCGTCGACCGTGGCGATGGTCTGGGCCACGGCCGCCACCTGCTCCTGCGCGCCGCTGGCCTGCTGGACGGTGGCCGCCAGCAGTTCGGCGCTGGCCGAGGCCAGCCGGCTGACCGATTCGCCCACCCGGCCCGCCAGCAGCCTGCGGGTGTCCTCCTCCACCCGGCGCCGCTCGCTGATGTCCTGGGCGATGCCCACGAACACGGACTCGCCCCCGAAGCGCAGCTCGCGCAGCCGCAGCAGCAGGGGGAACCGGCTGCCGTCGCGGCGCCGGCCCTCGATCTCGCAGTCGCGGTAGGCGGGCAGCGCCGATCCCTTCCGGGCCGACCGCCCGACGGCCAGGTCCAGCTCCGACCGATGCGACTCGGCCACCAGCACGCTCAGCTCCTGACCCACCAGGTCTTCCACCCGGTAGCCGAACATCTGCTCGGCGGTTGTGTTGACCGACCCGATCACCCCCGCCAGGTCCAGGGTGATCACCCCGTCGGGCATCACGTTCAGCAGCGCGCGTAGCCGGCCCTCGACCAGCGCGGCGCTGGAG
>JBEVLE010000512.1:0-4760 GCA_040509335.1 Longimicrobiaceae bacterium
AGCCCCGCGTGAGGGATGCGAGCGCGAAGCGGCGAGACCCGCCGGCAGTTTGGCGGGGCTCGCCTCCGTTACGCACGGTTGTTTCGTGCGTTACGGAGCCGCAGCCCGACCCCGCGCCAGCGGGGGCACGCCCGAACTGCCCCTCCGTAGCCGTAAAGTCAGAACAGCGCGAGCAGCCGCGCCGGACCGCCGGTGGCGCCCACGTGCCTGGGCCCGCCGACGACGAGCACGGCGCCCGACGGAGGCACCCGGCCCAGGCTGGCGACGTTCTCCAGCCCGTACTTGCCCGCGGGAAGGAACACGCGGTGCGCCTCGTACCCCGTGGAAGCGCCGACGTCCAGGCTGAGGGTGTCGCTGGCGGCGCCCGCCACGTCGCGCTCCTCCACCAGGAAGCGCGCCGCCTCCGCCCCCCAGCCGGGGGAGTGCAGCGTCCCCGCCGCGTCGGCGTTCAGGAAGCGCCCCGGCTCCGCCAGCCGCGCCTCCCACCCCGAGTGCATCGCCACCACGGCGCCCCGCGGGATGCGCCCGTGGCGGCGCTCCCACGCCAGCAGGTCGTCCACGGACACCGCGGCGTCGGGGTCGCGCGCGGCCCGCTCCGCCACCGACACCACCACCAGCGGGGCCACCAGGCTCGCGGCCGGGAGCGCGTCCGCGGTGGCGCCGCCCGCCGCGAAGTGCGCGGGGGCGTCCAGGTGCGTCCCCGCGTGCTCCACGAAGCGCAGCTCGGCGGAGGCGTAGCCGTTCTCCTCCACCGTCGCCAGGGAGCGGGCGCGGAAGGGCGGGTACCCCGGGAACACGGGGAAGTCGGGGGTGAGGGTGTGCGTCAGGTCGCGGACGCGCCGCAGCCGCGCCAGTGCTTCCGGGGGGACGGCGAGCGCCGGCGCGTCGTCCCACGGCGTGCCGCCGCTCGCGGGCGCGGGACCGGCGTCGAGAGCGTCGGCCGCCACGGACCGGACCACCTCCGGAGAGCACATGCGCTGTTTTCCTGTTTCTGGGGCACGGGGACCGTCCGCGCCCCGGGCGGGGCGCGGACGCGGACGATCCCAAACGTCGCGGGAGGGGGGCCGCGCGACAAGCGGCGACGGTCCAGGCCGCGGGGCGGCCGGAAGGCTCAGGCGACGGCGTTCTGCACCGGCTCGCCGCACGCCAGGAGGATGGCCTGCACGTCGGCGTAGGCGCGCTCGGAGCCCACGCGCGCGACGCGGGCGCCCTTGTTCTCGCCGCGCTGCTCCACCTCGTAGCCGCCGGGGACCACGCGCAGGAGCGTCCGCCCGTCCTCGCGGGGGTAGACGGTGAGGGTGAGCTGGTCGAAGCTCTCGATCCCCCCCAGCATGGCTTCGCCGAAGCTGGTGCGGTCGCGGTCGGCGCGGATGAAGCCGGCCTCCCGGTCGGCGTCCGCGACCACGTACCCCATCTCGTTGACCTGCCGCATGGCGCAGGCGAACGCCTCGCCGGACGATCCGGGCGCGAGGGCGCGGCTGGGCGGCGAAGGCGTGGTGGGAAGCGGGGCGCAGGCGGCGGCGAGGAGCAGGACTGCGGCGGTGGTGGTGCGCATGGGCGTTCGCGTCGGTCGGGTGGATGGCCGGTGGTCGGACGCGACGCGGAGGCAACGCGCGCGCCAGCACGGGCCCCCGCGCGCAAGCGCTTGCGGAGCAATCGGCTCGCCCCCGCGGAGCCGGTCCCGCCCGCCGCCGCGCCGTCCGCCCCGGTGGACAGCCGCCGTCCACCCGCATCCCCCTGGCCCCCTTCCCCCGCAAGGGGGGAGGGGGAGAACGACATGACCAAGGTGGGGATCGTCAGCGCCACCCCCGCGTGAGGGATTTCGGCCCGAAGGGGCGAGACCCGGCGGGGTAGTTTCCGCCGGGGCTCGACTCCGTTGCAGACGGTAGTTTCGTCTGCTACGGAGCCGAAGCCCGACCCCGGCGCCAGCCGGGGGCACGCCCAACTCCGCCGTAGCCGTACGCCGTTGCCGTTCAGGCCCTGGAATCGGACGGAGCGAGCGGCTCAAGCACCACCGCCGTGCCGTAGCAGAGAACCTCCGTGGCCCCGCCGATCTCCGACGCGTCGTAGCCGATCCCCACCACCGCGTGGGCCCCCAGCTCGCGCGCGTGCTCCATGAGCTGCTGCGTGGCCTGCTGCCGCGTCTGCTCGCACATCTCGGTGTACTCGTGGATCTGCCCGCCCACCAGGGTCTTGAGCCCGCCCATGAACCCCTGGGAGATGGTGGGCGAGCGCACCACCACGCCCCGCACGATCCCCAGGTACTCGCGGATGCGGAACCCCTCCACGGCGAAGGTGGTGGTGGTGATGAGACGCTGCGGAGCGAGGCTGTCCATGTCGCGGCCGGGGGCTCGGGTGGCGGAGGAGGGTGGCGCACCCGGACAGCGTCGCGCCGGGCGGGCGGACGCGCAAGGGCAGGGTAATTGCGTTCGCCGTGGACACGCGGGAAAACCACGACGAACTCGAGACCGGAGACGGAACATGCCGCAGATGACGGACCCCAAGGACCTGCTCAAGCACGAGCTCGGAGACCTGCTGTACGCCGAGCGCCGCTTCCTTACGGCCACCAAGACCATGGCGCGCGAGACCAGCGACCCCACGGTCAAGAAGCGCATCGAGCAGCACGTGCGGGAAACGGAGGTGCAGATCGAGCGGCTGGGGCGCGCCTTCGAGTCCATCGGCGAAAAGGCCAAGGCCGAGAAGTGCGAGGCGGCGATCGGGCTGCGCGAGGAGCACGACTCCTTCAAGTCCGACGAGAAGCCGTCCAAGACGCTGCTGGAGGCCTTCGACCTGGGGTCCGGGCTGCGCGTGGAGCACTACGAGATCGCGGCCTACCGCACCGCCATCGCCGTGGCCGGCGCCCTGGGGCACGAGGAGTGCGCGCGCATCCTGGAGGAGAGCCTGGCCGAGGAGCTGGAGATGGCGCGCTTCCTGGAGGAGAGCGCGCCCGCGGCGCTTCAGCGCCTGTTCGCATCGGCGGAAGCGTAGGCGCTCCGTCCCCCGCGTGAACCGCAACCCAGGAGGCTGACATGGCGAGCTACGGACGCGACCACGGCGGACCGCGCGGCTGGTTCGACCGCTGGTTCGGCGGCGGGGGCGGGCGCGGCGGCTACGACCGGGGGTACCGGTCGGGCGGCCGAGGCTACGACCGCCCCTTCGGCAGGGGATACGACCGCGCCGACCATCGCTCCATCCCCCCGTGGGGCCGGGCCGGCCGCGAAGGCGGCTACGGCGGCGCCCCGGGCGGCGGCGGCTACTTCAACCCCGGCTACATGGTGGACGAGGCGTGGGGCGGCGGGTTCGCCCGCGGCGACGCCCAGTACCAGGGCCGCCGCATGTACGGCGACGACTACCGCACCGGGCGCCCCGGGTACTCCGGCGGCTACGACCGCCCGTACCGCGGCGGCGGCGCCGGCTACGGCTCCCCCGGCGGCTGGCGCGCCTTCGGGCGGGGCTACGACCGCGGGTACGACCGCGGCCGCTAGGCGCCGCGCCGTACGACACGGCACGCCGAGGGGCGTCCTCCCGCACGAGGAGGGCGCCCCTCGGCGCGTCAGGCCGCGCCGCCCGCGGGCGCGCCCGCGCGGGAGCGGCGCCGGACCCACGCGCGGCGCAGCAGCACCGCCGCCGCCACCCAGGCGGCGCTGTTCAGCGTCGCCAGGCCGTAGAACGTGACGGCGTCGAACAGGTCGACACCGGCCAGGTACGCCGCCGTCATCACCGGAAACGTCAGCCCCCATGAAGCCGCGTCCACCGGCGCCTCCAGCAGGACGGGGGCGGGGTTTCCGCCGAGGGCGCCGAGAGCCAGCCCGAAGCTGAGCCTCATGGCGAGGACCGTCGCGAGCAGGTGGACGAGCGCGAGCAGGGCGAGGAGGGCGAGCCTGCGCATGGAGCCTCCGGGGTGCGGGACGTGGCCGCGGGAGCGCGGCGCCGCACCGGAGGGCAAGGGGAGCGCCCGTCGGAGCGCGCGGGCGGCGGTCCGGCAAGGCGTTGCCGTGGCTGGGCTTGCGTGAAAATGGGGCGGCGCGGGGAGGCGCCGGACCGGACGCCGGCGCGTTCACTGAACGGCTCGCGGACGTTCAGTGAACCCCGGCGGGTCCGGCCCGCGCGTCAGGCGGGGCGGCGGAGGATGCGCGCCTTGGTGCCGTACAGCATCCCCTGGGCGCTCAGGAACTCGCCCACGTCGGGCCAGTGGGCCAGCTCGCCGTCGTCCAGAATGACCACGTTGTGGCGCTGCTCGCGCGTGGCGCCGGAAAGGAGCGTGGACCAGGCCAGCGGGAGGCTCAGCTTGCGGCCGTCCTGGAGCTTGCAGATGATCTCGTCGCCGGTCACCCCGATGCTGCGGATGCGCGGGTCGGGGGGGATGTGCGGATTGATCCAGGTGTTCGGATCCATGGGTGGAGCGGTCGCGGTGTGTGAAGAGCGGTTCCGGGAGGGTGCGATAACGATGGCCGGTCCGGGGGCGCTTGGCAAGACGGACGGCTTCCCGGCAGGGTTCGGGCGTGTCCCCGGCTGGCGCCGGGGTCGGGCTTCGGCTCCGTAAGCCCGCAAACAACGCGGGCTAACGGAGTCGAGCCCGCGCAAACAGCCGCGCGGTCTCGCCCCTGGCGGGCCGAAATCCCTCACGCGGGCCCCCACCCGGCTCGCTTAGTACACGTGCACGCAAATATCGGGACGTATACGTCGTCGGCGGCTATATTCATCGTCCGAAAGGAGGTGGACATGCCGCGATCGAGTCCCAACGTCGTTCTCCTCTCGGA
>JBEVLE010000513.1:0-5624 GCA_040509335.1 Longimicrobiaceae bacterium
ATGCAGCCGCCTCCCCCAACGGTACGCGCATAAACGACGGAGGGAAAGGCTTTTGACCGCGCGGACCGGCAGCGGGAAACCGGGGCTGCGGCAGCGACCCGCGTGAGGGATTTCGGCCCGAAGGGGCGAGACCCCGCGGGGCAGTTTCCGCGGGGTCTCGACTCCGTTAGCGAGCGTTGTTTGCTCGCTTACGGAGCCGAAGCCCGACCCCGGCGCCAGCCGGGGGCACGCCCAACACGGTCGTAAACACCCGTATCCACCCTCACCCCTGCCGCCGCGCGTTCTGCGCCGTCCGCAAGATCCCCGATTTGCGCAGCAGCCCCCGCTGCCGCATCAGCGCCGTCACCTGCATCATCTCCTCCAGCAGCACCCGCCTCTGCTCCGCGGTGCCGACCTCCATCTCCCGCCCGATCTCCGTCAATCGCTCCTCGTACGGGCGCGCCAGCAGGTCGCGGATGTTGGCCTGGAAGAAGTCCTCCGCGTCCGGGATCTCCTGCGCCTCGGGGTCGCCGCGCAGCTCCTCCATCTCGGTCACCACCTCGGCGGGGAAGCTCGCCGCCCACTCCCCCTCCGCGTCGCGGTTCCCTTCCAGCTCGATCAGCTTCTCGAAGATCGTCCGGTACACGGGCGAGCGGAACTCCTCGGCGGCCACCACGTTGACGGTGCGCTCCACCCATGCCTCGTCGCGCAGCATCAGGAGCAGCAGGTTGCGCTCCGGCCCCAGGCTGGTGACCACGCGAGGCGCCGGCCGCGCGGCGAAGTCCTCCGCCCGGCGCCCCTCCCCGCGCTCGCGGCGCTCGGGGAGGCCGCGGGGGCGGCTGTCGCGCGCGGGCGCGTCCGCCACCTCCTTGTGGAGCGTGTCCTGCGGCACGCCGGTCTTTTCGGACAGGCGGCGCAGGTACACGCCGCGCAGCACCTCGTCGCTGGCGGCGCGGATGGTGGGCATCAGCGCGTCGATGGCCCGCCGCGTCCCCGCGATGCTGGTGAAGAAGCCCTTGCGCTCCAGGATCTGCATCTTGCGCTCGAGCACGTCCACCGCGTCGTCCAGGTACCTGCGGAGCGCCGCCTCGCCCCGGGCGCGCACCAGCGAGTCCGGGTCCTCGCCCTCGGGGAGCGTGGCCACCAGCACCTCCACCCCGGCGCGCAGCAGCTCGTCCCCCGAGCGGAAGGTGGCCTTGAGCCCCGCCCTGTCGCTGTCGTACAGGAGGATGGCGCGCGGCGCGTAGCGGCCGATCAGCTCGGCCTGCGCCTCGGTCATGGCGGTGCCCAGCGGCGCCACGGCGTTCTCCACCCCGTGCGCGGCCAGCGACACGTAGTCCATGTACCCCTCCACCACCAGCACCGCCTCCGCCTTGCGGATGGCGCCGCGGCTCCACCCCAGCCCGTACAGCAGGTCGCCCTTGTGGTAGACGGGGGTCTCGGGGGAGTTGAGGTACTTGGGGATGTGCTCCTCGGCCCTGCCCAGGATGCGCCCCCCGAAGGCGACCACGCGCCCACCCATGTCCTCGATGGGGAAGATGATGCGCCCGCGGAAGGCGTCGTACGGCTCGCGGTTCCCCTTCTGCGACTCCTTGACCAGCCCCAGCGACAGCAGCAGCTCGTTGGGGATCCCCTGCTTGCGGGCCGCGTCGCCGAAGGCGCTCCACTCCTCCGGCGCCCACCCCAGCCCGAAGCGCTCCGCCGCCTTCCGCCCGATCCCCCGCCCCTCCAGGTACTCGCGCGCCTTCTTCCCCTCCGCGTCGTCCCACAGGCGGCGGCGGAACCACTCCGCGGCGAAGTCGTTGACCTCGTACAGCCTGCGGTTGGGGTCGTCCTCGGGGCGGCGCTCCTGCCGCTCGGGGATCTCCACCCCGGCGCGCGCCGCCACGAACCTCACCGCGTCCAGGAAGTCCATCCCCAGGTGCTTCATGGGAAAGGAGAAGATGTCCCCCGCCTCGCCGCAGGTGAAGCACTTGAAGACGTTCTTGGACGGGTCCACCGAGAAGTTGGGCCCGCTGCCGCCGTGCAGCGGGCACGGCCCGCGGAAGGTCCTCCCCGAGCGCTTGAGGCGCGTGTACTCGGAGACGATCTCCACCAGGTCGCCGCGGTGGCGCACCTCGTCGATGATGGCGTCGGGAATGGACATACTTTACAACGGATCGCGGCTGCGGCGGGTCACGCGCGGGTCATCTGGAACCCGAACAAAAACCGAACACAACCCGAAGATAACGAGTTTCACGTTTCCGCGCGAGAGGGAACTCAGCGCTTCTTGCCTGGGCCGCTTGGACTCAGACCGAGCGATAGGCTGTGCCCCAGTGCGCGTGCGTAACGCGCCAGGGTGGAAAGACGAATGTCGCCCGCATGATTCTCGATGCGGCTGATGGCGGACTTCTGTGTGTCGAGCCGTCTGGCGAGTTCCTCCTGCGTCAGACCCGCACGCTCGCGCGCTTCCCTCAACAGGACTCCGATCTTGAAGTCCGCGTATCCGGATTCCAATCCTTCGGCGAACTCCGGATCCCGGATGGCACGCTCTCGTGAGTAGCTCGCGAGATCGCTCATGACTGCCTCCCTCTGCTCAGGTATTCCCTTCTACGCTCCTCGGCAAGCGCGATCTCCTTCAGCGGAACCTTGTCGGTCTTCTTGGAGAACCCCGAAGCGAGCACGATCACCCGCGAACCGTCGAAAAATGCCAGCAAGCGGAACGTCTCGCCGCCGTGCTGGACACGCACCTCCCACAGGTCTTCCGTCCCGGAAAGCTTCTTGAAGTACTGCGCCGGAACCGGGTCCAGCTCCTCGACCAGCTTGAGCACCCAGACCACCTTCTGCGCCTGCTTGCCCGAGAGGGCGTCGAGAAATTCCTCGACGGGAGAGCGGCCTCCCAGGGTTCGGTAGAAGCGTATTTCCCGCACTGAAGTTAACGAAAATGTGAACCGAACGCGAGAAGCTCCAGCGGCAGCACTCCATGCGGGCGGTGGCTGTCGGCTTCTACTATCCCCTCCGTCACGCGAACTCCACCACCGTAACCCCCGTCCCGCCCTCGAAGTGCTCGCCGGGGCGGGCCACGGTGATGCGCCGGTCGTGCTTGAGCAGCTCCTGCACACGCTCCCGCAGCGCCCCGGTCCCCTTGCCGTGGATGATGCGGAACGAGGGGAGGCCGGCCAGGATCGCGTCGTCCAGCGCCTTGCCCAGGCGCATTGCCAGCTCGTCCACGCGCAGCCCGCGCAGGTCCACCTCGGGGTGCGCGTCGCCCGCGCCGGAGGCGTAGCCGCCGCCCCAGCCGCTGCTCTGCCGGCGGGGCTCCTGGTCGCCCGCGGGGAGCACCGACAGGTCGTCGCGCGGCAGGAGCATGCGCAGCGACCCGGCCTCCACCATGGCTTTGCCGTCGCGCAGCTCCACCACCGTGCCGGTGCGCCCCAGCGACTCGATCCTCACCCGCGTCCCCGCCTCCAGCGCCGGCTCGCGCCGGTGCCCGACGCCACCGCCGCCTCCCCCGCCGGTCCGCGCCCCGCGCCGGGGCTCGCGCGGGATGCGCTCCTTCTGGCGGGTGGCCTCCTCCTCCACGCGCCGCCGGGCCGCCCGCGCCGCGTCGTCCAGCCGGTCGGCGTCCGCGGCCTCGCGCAGCTCGCGGATCGCCGCCTCCACCTCCGCGCGCGACTGGAGCAGCAGGTCGCGCGCCTGCTGCCGCGCGCGCCGCTCCGCGTCCTTTTCGCGGCGCGCCAGCTCCCGCACCCGCTCCTCCAGCTCCGCCTTGAGCGCCTCCGTTTCCCGCAGCCGCGCTTCCGCGCGCAGCGTTTCCGCGGCCAGCCGCTGCTCCTTGGCCTCCAGGTCCAGGAGCAGCTTGGCCACGTCGCGCTCGCCCTGCGGCAGCGCCGCCTCCGCGCGCTCCAGCACCGGCTCCGGGAGCCCCAGCCGCCGCGCGATCGCCAGGCCGTACGAGCGGCCGGGGAGCCCCTTCACCAGGCGGTAGGTGGGCTGGAGCCGCTCCGCGTCGAACTGGAGCGAGGCGTTGACGATGCCGCGCTCGTCCGTCGCCAGCAGCTTGAGCGAGCCCAGGTGCGTGGTCGCCACGGTGAACGCCGAGCGGCGCGTGAGCTCCACCAGGATGGACGCCGCCAGCGCGCCGCCCTCCACCGGGTCCGTGCCGCTGCCGATCTCGTCCGTGAGCACCAGCGACTCCCACCCGGCGCGGTCCAGGATCTCGCGCAGGTTCTTGAGGTGCGCCGAGAAGGTGGAGAGCGACGCCTCGATGGACTGCTCGTCGCCGATGTCCGCGAACACGTCGCGGAACACCGGCAGGCGCGACCCCTCCGCCACCGGCGGCACCACCCCGCTCTGCGCCAGCAGCGAGATCAGCCCCATCGCCTTGAGCAGCACCGTCTTGCCGCCGGTGTTGGGGCCGGAGATGAGCAGGGTGCGCTCCCCCGGGTCCATGCGCAGGTCGAAGGGGACCACCCGCTCGCCGCGCGCCAGCAGGATGGGGTGGAAGCCGCGCACCACCACGTACTCCTCCGTCCCCGCGGGGAGCACGGCGGGGATCGCCGCGTCCGCCTTGCGGGCGTAGCGCGCCCGCGCGAACACCGCGTCCAGCCGCACCAGCGCGTCCAGCGTCGCCAGCAGCTCGCCCTGCTGCGGCCGCAGGCGCACGGTGGCCTCGCGCAGGATGCGCAGCACCTCGCGGCTCTCGTTGGCCTCCAGCTCGCGCAGGCGGTTCATCATCTCCACCGCCACCGGCGGCTCCACGAACAGCGTCGCCCCCGTCCCCGACTCGTCGTGCACGATGCCGCCCACCTCGCCGCGCCCCTCGCGGCGGATGGGGATCACGTAGCGCCCCTCGCGCACCGTCACCGAAGCGTCCTGCACCTGGTGCTGCGGCGGCAGCGAGGCAGCGAAGGCGGCGAGCCGCTCCACGATGCGCGAGCGCATCCCCTTGATCTCGCGCCGGAAGCGGTACAGCTCCGGCGACGCCCCGTCGCGCACCTCGCCGTGCTCGTCCAGGATGCGCTCGATCTCCGCCTCCTCCTTTTCCAGCTGGAGCAGCGTGCCCGCCAGGAAGCCCAGCGTGGGGAACGCCGCCGCCGCGGGGAGCACCGAGCGCCGCACCACGCGCGACGACGCCAGCAGCGTCCCCACGTCGCGCAGCGCCCGCCCGTCCAGCACGCTCCCCTCGATGCGCAGCTTCCCCAGCGGCTCGCGCACCTCCGGGATGGGCGGCACCGCCCACCCCTCGTCGCGCAGCAGGAAGCGCATCATCTCCCCCACCGTCGCCAGCTCGCCCGCGATCCACCCGGCGTCGTGCGAGGGGCGCAGGGCGCGCACCGCCTCCGCTCCCAGCGCGGAGGTGGCGTGTCGCGCGACGATGTCCAGGGCTTCCCCGTATTCGAGGACGTTCAGGGCGTGCGAGTTCATCCGGCGGACCGCGGGTGGCGTGGCGAGTTCTGCGAGAGTTTCGTGCGGGTCCTGTACCCGGAAGGGGGGGCGTGGTTCGGGGGTTTTTACGGATACTGCCGGGTTTGGGCGTGCCCCCGCTGGCGCGGGGTCGGGCTGCGGCTCCGTAACGCACGAAACAACCGTGCGTAACGGAGGCGAGCCCCGCCAAACTGCCGGCGGGTCTCGCCGCTTCGCGCTCGCATCCCTCACGCGGGGCT
>JBEVLE010000514.1:0-3187 GCA_040509335.1 Longimicrobiaceae bacterium
TGGAGCACCTGGCGCGGCACGGGGTGACGCGCATCGTCCTGGTGCCCTCCCTCCTCCACGCGCTCCTGGATGCCCACCCGGACCTCGCCGGGCGCTGCCCGCGGCTGCGGCTGGTGGTGACCAGCGGCGAGGCCCTTCCCCCCGAGCTGGCGCGCCGCTTCGCGGAGGCGCTCCCCGGGGCGACACTCCTCAACCTGTACGGGTCGTCGGAGGTGGCGGCGGACAGCACCCACCACGCGCTCGGAGCCGGCACGGCCGCCGGGGAAGAGCGGGTGCCGATCGGGCGGCCCATCTGGAACACGCGGGTCTACGTGGCGGACGCGGCGATGCAGCCGCTTCCCGCGGGCGCCGCGGGCGAGCTGTACGTGGCGGGGCACGGGCTGGCGCGGGGATACATGGGGAACCCGGCGGCCACGGCCGAGCGCTTCGTCCCGGACCCGTTCGCGCAGGCTCCGGGTGAGCGGATGTACCGCACGGGAGACCGGGCGCGCTGGACGGCGGGCGGCGAGCTGGAGTACCTGGGGCGCGCGGACCAGCAGGTCAAGGTGCGCGGCTTCCGTATCGAGCTGGGCGAGGTGGAGGCCGCGCTGCGCTCGCACCCGGCGGTGCGCGAGGCGGCGGTGACCGTGCGGACGGACGCGCGCGGCGAGCGGCGGATCGTGGGCTACGTGGCCCCGGAGGAGGAGGGCGCGGCGCCCTCCTCCGCGGAGCTGCGCGCGCACCTGGCGGCGCGGCTGCCGGAGCACATGGTGCCGTCCGCCCTGGTCGCGCTGGACCGCCTGCCGCTGACTCCCAGCGGCAAGACCGACCGCCGGGCGCTCCCGGCGCCGGAGTGGGGCGCCGAGGGGGCGAGCGCGTACCGAGCGCCGCGCACGGCGACGGAGGAGGTGCTGGCGGGGATCTGGGCCGAGATGCTGGGCGCGGAGCGGGTGGGGGTGGAGGACAACTTCTTCGAGCGGGGTGGGCACTCCCTGCTGGCGACGCAGATGGTCTCGCGGGTGCGGCAGGCGCTGGGGGTGGAGGTGCCGCTGAAGACCGTCTTCGAGGCGCCCACGGTCGCCGCGCTCGCCGGGCGCGTGGAGGCGCTGCGGAGCGCCGGGGCCTCCCCCGCTCCGCCGGTCGTGCCGGTCCCGCGCCGGGGGCCTCTGCCGCTGTCGTTCGCGCAGCAGCGGCTGTGGGTGGTGGACCAGCTGGAGCCGGGGAGCGCCGCCTACAACATGCCGGCCGCGCTGCGGCTGCGGGGCGCGCTGGACGTGGCCGCGCTGCGGGCCAGCCTGGATGCGCTGACCCGGCGCCACGAGACGCTGCGCACGGTCTTTTCCGAGGACGGCGGGGCGCCGGTGCAGGTCGTCCGCCCGCCTGCCCCGGTGGCGCTGCTGGAGCTGGACCTGCGCGACCTGCCGGAAGCCGAGCGCGAGGCCGCGGCCGAGACGCTGGCCGTCGAGGAGGCGCTGCGGCCGTTCGACCTGGGCGCCGGGCCGCTGCTGCGCTGCACGCTGCTGCGCCTGGCCGATGAAGACCACGTGCTCTGCTTCACCCTTCACCACATCGTCAGCGACGGCTGGAGCCGCGGCGTGCTCATCCGCGAGGTTTCCGCGCTTTACGGCGCCTTCGGCCGCGGCGAGGAGCCGCGCCT
This sequence comes from Longimicrobiaceae bacterium, assembly GCA_040509335.1. Classification (GTDB taxonomy): domain Bacteria; phylum Gemmatimonadota; class Gemmatimonadetes; order Longimicrobiales; family Longimicrobiaceae; genus JAFAYN01. The sequence continues at coordinate 1,637 of JBEVLE010000514.1, forward strand.
GCCGGAGCTGCCGGTGCAGTACGCCGACTACGCCGTCTGGCAGCGCGAGTGGCTGCGCGGCGACGTCCTGGAGGCGCAGATCGCCTTCTGGAAGGAGCGCCTGGCGGGCGCGCCCCCGCTGCTGGAGATCCCCACCGACCGCGCGCGCGCAGCCGGGCAGAGCCCTCGCGCCGAGAGCCACCAGCTGACCCTCTCCTCCGGGGTGTCGCGGCCCCTGCGCGAGCTGTCGCGCCGCGCGGGGACGACGCTGTTCATGACGCTGCTGGCCGGGTGGCAGGCGCTGCTCTCCCGGTACGCGGAACAGGAGGACGTGGTGGTGGGCAGCCCCATCTCGGGGCGGAACCGGCACGAGGTGGAGGGGCTGATCGGCTTCTTCGTCAACACCCTGGCGCTGCGCGCCGACGTGGGCGGCGACCCCACCTGGGCCGAGCTCCTGGGGCGGGTGCGGGCGGCGACGCTGGGCGCCTACGACCACCAGGAGCTTCCCTTCGAGCGCCTCGTGGACGAGCTCGGGGTGGAACGCAGCCTGGCGCACTCCCCCGTCTTCCAGACGATCTTCACCCTGGTCCAGGCCGGGGACGACGAGCGCCTGGTGCTGGGGGAGCTGGAGCTGGCATCGTTCGGGGCGGGCGAGCGCGTGGCCAAGTTCGACCTGGAGCTGGTCCTCACCGACACCGGGGACGCGCTGGGCGGGGTGCTCGTCTACCGGCCGGCGCTCTTCGACGCGGCGACGATCGAGCGGATGGCCGGGCACCTGGAGGCCGCGCTGGCGAGCATGGCGGGCGAGCCGGGGCGGCGCCTCTCGGAAAGCTCGCTGCTGCGCGCGGGCGAGCGGGCGCAGCTGCTGGCCGACTCCCGCGCCGAGCCGCTGGGCCTGCCGCTCGTGTGCGTGCACGAGCTGTTCTCGGCGCAGGCCGGGCGCACGCCCGGGCTGACCGCGGTCGCCGACGGCGTCCGGGCGCTGACCTACGCCGAGCTGGAGCGCCGCTCCAACCAGCTCGGGCACCGGCTCCGGGCGCTGGGGGTGGGGCCGGAGGTCCGGGTGGGGGTGTGCCTGGAGCGCGGGGTGGAGATGATGGTGGGGGTGCTGGGCGTGCTCAAGGCCGGCGGCGCGTACGTCCCGCTGGACCCCGCCTACCCGGCCGAGCGGCTGGCGTACACGCTGGCCGACTCGGGCGCCTCGCTGCTGGTGTCGCAGGGCCGGCTCCCGGAAACGCTCTCCGCCTTCCGGGGGGAGGTCGTCCGCCTGGACGCGGACCGCGAAGCGATCGCCGCCGAGCCGGAGGGGGCGCCCGGGAGCGGGGCGGACCCCCGCAACGCGGCGTACGTCATCTACACCTCGGGTTCGACGGGGCGCCCGAAGGGCGTGGTGGTGGAGCACGCCAGCCTGGCGAGCACGCTGCTCGCCGCGCGCCACGCCTTCGGCCTGGCCGCCGGCGAGGTGATGCCGGCGCTGGCCAGCTACGCCTTCGACATCTGGGGCTTCGAGGTCTTCACCTCCCTGCTCACCGGCGGCGAGGTGCGGCTGCTGCCCCGCGAGACCGTGCAGGA
>JBEVLE010000515.1:0-5085 GCA_040509335.1 Longimicrobiaceae bacterium
CCGCGCGCGTCCGGCGCGCCATGAACCGCAACCACTCGCAAGGACCTGAAGATGGGAACGCTGACCGGCCGCGAGGACCGGGTGCTGGACGCGGGCGTGGCCGCTCCCCGGGCGCTGGAGCCCGGCTCGGGGATGCTGCGCGGCGACGTCCGCGCCATCAAGGAGGTCGCGCTCCAGCCCGAAGCGAAGGTCACCCCCACCGGTGCCACGGTGGACGGAGTGTTCTGGGCGCTGGAGCCGTACGAGCCCGAGGTGGCCGTCGTATGGGCCGTGAAGGTGGCGCTCGCCCAGGCGCTGGGCGGGCAGGACGCCGCCGGGCTGGAAAAGGCGCTGCAGTCGCTGGACGAGGAAAAGGCCGATTTCCTGGAGGGCGCGGTGGCCGGCGTAGGGCGGGGCGCGCACCACGTGGTCAAGGGCTACCTGGAGGGCGCGCTCAAGCTGCTGGAGGGGATCGTCAGCTACTACTCGCTTTCCACCGACCCGGAGATCTGGGTACGCATGTGGGAGGTGTGGAGCGCCAAGGACACCTCCGAGGCCGCGCTCAGGGACATGGCCGCCTACCTGAAGAGCGACTACCCGGGGCTGTGGGCGGCCGTCATCGCCTTCCCCGAGCTGTGGAAGTCCACCGAAAAGTTCTTCGCCGACCTGGAGGAGGAGGGCGCGGTGGCAAAGCTGGTGGCCCGCGTCCGCGACGCGCTGCTGGGGATGCTCCGCGAGCTGGGCCAGAAAAAGGTCCGCCAGTTCGTGGCGCTCACGGGCGACGCGTACGAGCAGGGGGCGATGGTGGGCGAGGCGGCGGCCATCACCGTGATCACCGCGGTGCTGGTGGCGATGGACGTGCGGAGCCTGGCCCGCTCCCTGGTGAAGATGGGCCACCAGATGATGGAGGTCCCGGAGCTGGCCGGCGCGCTCCGCGGCATCGCCTCCAAGCACGGCGAGCTGGGGCGCGGCGCGCGCGCCCTGAAGCTCATCGAGGAGGAGGCGGTGCGGCTCTACGAGGAGCTGGCCCGGGAGATCGCGCCCTACCGCAAGCTGAAGAAGCGCACGGGGGAGTTCAACCGCCACGTGGCGGCGCACACCGCGTTCAGCGGCAGGTCGGCGCTGGGCGCAGAGGTGGAGTACGTGGGGCTCCGCCTGGACGCCGACCACATCCTGGAGGACCGGATCTGGGCGGCGTACCCGGACGAGTGCAAGAAGATGGGGTGGGCGAGCGCGGAGGAGATGCCCTCCATCGCGCTCCACACCGAGTACCACATCCGCTCGGGCGACGGCCTCACCGACGTCTTCCAGATCCAGGACACCGGCGTGACGGGAAAGACCAGCCTGACCGACGCCAAGCTCAAGACCTTCCCCGACGCCGCGGTGATCCGCCAGAAGTACCCCACGCTCCGCTCGCTCCTGGAGGGCTACGAGGACTTCTACCGCGGCCAGCGCGTGCTGGTGGACGGCCACACCATCGAAGGACTCTGGCCCCGCCTGGAAAGCTGGTTCGCCACGCAGAAAGCCAGGGCCGCCGCCCTCAACCTCTGACCCGCGGACGCCGGCGCGATCCAGCGTGAGGGATTTCGGCCCGGAGGGGCGAGACCCGGCGGGGCTGTTTCCGCCGGGGCTCGACTCCGTTGGGCTGCGTCGTTTGCAGCCCTACGGAGCCGAAGCCCGACCCCGGCGCAGCCGGGGGCACGCCCGACCCCGCAGTTCAATGCCGTCGCCGTTCGTCGAACCTGGCCCACCCCTTGCGGCCCGCCCGCCCCGTCCGCAGCAGGCAAGCCAGACGAGACCAGAGAAACGCCGATGCCGCCGAAGATCGACGCCAGCCGGAAGATCGTGATCGAGGACGTGTACCCCGAGCTCGACTGCGGCCGCTACGCCGTCAAGCGCGAGGTGGGGGACGTGGTGGAGGTGAAGGCCGACATCTTCAAGGAGGGGCACGACGCCATCGCCGCCGCGGTGTGGTTCCGCACCGAGCGCGAAACGGAGTGGAGCGAGGCGCGCATGCGCTTCGTGGACAACGACCGCTGGGGCGGCGCCTTCCCGGTGGCGGAGAACCTGCGCTACCTGTTCACCGTGGTGGCGTGGACGGACGCCTTCGGGACGTGGGCCTCGGACACGCGCAAGAAGTACGACGCGGGGCAGGACGTGGCGAGCGAGCTGCTGGAGGGCGAGGCGCTGCTGCGCACCGCGGCGGGCCGGGCGCAGGGCGGCGACCGGGAGCGCATCGAGGCGTACCTGCGCGAGATGGGCGACGGCACGCAGGCGGAGCGGGTGGCCGCGGCGCTGGACCCCGGGCTGCTGGAGCTGATGGAGCGCTGGCAGGACCGCTGGGACCTGACCCGCTACGACCGCGAGCTGCCGGTGCAGGCCGACCGGGTGGCGGCGCGCTTCGCGGCGTGGTACGAGCTGTTCCCGCGCTCCATGTCGGACGACCCGGCGCGCCACGGCACCTGGGCCGACGTCACGGCAAAGCTCCCGTACGTGCGCGACATGGGGTTCGACGTGCTGTACTTTCCGCCCATCCACCCCATCGGGCTGCAGTTCCGCAAGGGCAAGAACAACACGCTGAACGCGGGGCCCGACCAGCCGGGATCGCCGTACGCCATCGGCGGGGAGGCGGGCGGGCACAAGGACGTGCACCCCGAGCTGGGGACGCTGGAGGAGTTCCGCCGCATGGTGACCGCGGCGCACGAGCACGGGCTGGAGATCGCCCTGGACTTCGCCATCCAGGTCTCGCCCGACCACCCGTACGCAAAGGACCACCCGGGGTGGTTCTACGTGCGCCCGGACGGCACCATCAAGTACGCCGAGAACCCGCCCAAGAAGTACCAGGACATCTACCCGCTCAACTTCTACGGCGAGGACCGGGAAGCGCAGTGGGAGGAGTGGAAATCGGTGTTCGTGTTCTGGATCGAGCAGGGCGTCAAGATCTTCCGCGTGGACAACCCGCACACCAAGCCGGTGCAGTTCTGGGAGTGGGTGATCCGCGAGGTGCAGCGCGAGCACCCGGAGACCATCTTCCTGTCCGAGGCGTTCACCCGCCCCAAGATGATGCGCGCCCTCGCCAAGGCGGGCTTCACGCAGAGCTACACCTACTTCACCTGGCGCAACTTCAAGGGCGAGATCACGGAATACTTCCAGGAATTGACGCGGGGGCCCATGCGGGAGTACTTCCGCGGCAACCTGTTCCCCAACACGCCCGACATCCTCCCCGAGTTCCTGCAGCGCGGCGGGCGGCCGGCGTTCATGATCCGCGCGGTGCTGGCGGCCACGCTGTCGTCGGTGTACGGCATCTACTCCGGCTTCGAGCTGTGCGAGAACACGCCGCTGGGGCCGGGCAAGGAGGAGTACCTGGACTCGGAGAAGTACGAGATCAGGGCGTGGGACTGGGAGCGCGAGGGGAACATCCGCCCGCTGATCACGCGGCTGAACGCGGTGCGCAGGGCCAACCCGGCGCTCCAGGAGTACGACAACCTGCGCTTCTACGGGGCGGACAGCGAGCAGGTGCTGTTCTACGGCAAGGCCACGGCGGACCGCACCAACATCGTGTTCGTGGCCGTGAGCCTGGACCCGTTCCAGGGGCACGAGACCACGCTCTGGTTCCCGCTGGACCTCATGGGCATGGGCCCGCACGACCCCTGGGAGGTGGAGGAGCTGCTCACCGGCGAGCGGTTCTTCTGGCAGGGGTCGGCGCAGCGGGTGTATCTCGATCCGGGGGCGCCGGCGCGCATCTTCCGGGTGCGGGCGTGGCGGAGCTCCGAGCACGATTTCGATTATTTCATGGAGCCGAACCTGGTGGACGCGCGCTGAGGGGTTTTTCGTGATGCGTTGAGGTTGGCGGGCCGCTCCGGAGCCGGACGATACTGCCGTCCGTCTCCTGCGCGGGCTCCGGGAGCCAGGCCAAACTGCCGGCCTGTCTCCCTGCGCACGGGAGGAGCCTCGCCAAACTACCGGCGAGTCTCCTCCCGTACAGATTTTTGTGGGTACTGCGGAACGGCAAACGGCGGTTCGGGGCTGCCCCCCGTCTTTCCGCACCAGCGCTCACACACCCTGGCGGATCCCCTGCGCTGCCTTCGCGATGGCGCTCCGAAAGAGTCCTTGCGGGCAGACCGCCGTTCGCTACACTATACGTCCTGCGCAATACCACTCCGCACCACGTCCGCCTTCCCGACGCTCACGAGAAGCCACATGCACACCTCCCGTCTCCTTTCTCTCGCGCTCCTGTGCTGTGCCGTTTCCCTGGCGATCCCCTGCGCCGCCGCGGCGCAGGACGGGCGAGCGGGGGTGAAGATCGTGGCGCGGGAGGACGGCACGGGCGTGCCGATCCGGGACGCGCAGGTGATCGTCAGCGGGGTGGGCGCGGTGGCCGCCACCGACTCCGCGGGGGCGGCGGACGCGGCCACGGTGCCGGCGGGGGTGCGGCTGGTGCGGGTGCAGCGGGTGGGGTACCTCCCCGAGAGCTTCACGGTGGAGTTCCGCCCCGGGGAGACGGTGGAGGCGGAGGTGGACCTGCTGCGCGCCCCCCTGGAGCTGGACGGCCTCACGGTGACGGGGCGGATGCCCAGCCGCTCGCTCCGCGACGCGGGCTTCTACGACCGGCAGCGGATCGGGTTCGGCAAGTTCGTGGGCCGCGAGGAGATCGACCGCCGACACGACGGCAAGCTCAGCTCGCTGATGTTGACCATTCCCGGGGTCTACGTGATGCACTGCCAGAGCGACTGCCGCGAGCCCGGCTACTACCTGGTCGCCAGCGCGACCCGGATGACGGCGAACAGCAACTGCCGCATGCAGCTGTACGTGGACGGGGTGAAGGTCCCCAACCGGAACATCGACCGGATCAGCGCGCTCAACCTGGAGGGCGTGGAGGTGTACACCCGCCTGGGCGGGATCCCTGCCCGCTTCGCCGGCACCGATGCTTCCTGCGGCGTCGTTCTGCTCTGGTCCCGCATCACCTGAAACGGCTCTGAAGGGCGGGTTCGGGCGTGCCCCCGGCTGGCGCCGGGGTCGGGCTTCAGCTCCGTAGGGCTGCAAACAACGCAGCCCAACGGAGTCGAGCCCCGGCAAACAGCCGCCGGGTCTCGCCCCTTCGGGCCG
>JBEVLE010000516.1:0-4724 GCA_040509335.1 Longimicrobiaceae bacterium
GTGCCCCCGGCTGGCGCCGGGGTCGGGCTTCGGCTCCGTAGCAGACGAAACGACCGTCTGCAACGGAGTCGAGCCCCGGCGGAAACAGCCCCGCCGGGTCTCGCCCCTTCGGGCCGAAATCCCTCACGCGGGGGTGGTGCTGGCGTCCGCGGGGGCCCCTCCCCCCGGCCCCCTCCCCCGCAAGCGGGAGAGGGGGAGAACTACAACGGCCGCGCCCCCGCACTTTCGCACTTTCGCACTTCCGTTCCCCTGTCCCCGCAGCGCAGCGCCGCGCGCACGTCCGGGTCGGTGGCGAGGGCCTCGACGGGCGTCGCCAGCTTGCGGGTCCAGGAGGAGAACCGGTCGGGCGGCACGCCGGGGAGGTTCACCGGCTCCACCTCGCCCACCAGGTCGTCCAGGCTGAAGCCCACCAGCGCGGCGGGGGTGCGGCACAGGAAGTCGTGCACCGCGCCGCGCAGCTCCGCGGGGGAGGCGGGCTCCTCCGCGGCGGGAAGGGACCCGTCGGCGGCGAGGCGCTCCAGGATGGCGCGGCGCTCGCGCAGGCGGGCGCGGCGCTGCTCCTCCGCCGCCCGGTCTCCGTCGATCAGCCCCACCTCGCGCTTGAGGTCCACGTCGCGCGCGGCCCAGAAGCCGGCCAGCGAGGGCATGTCGTGCGTGTTGGCGGTGGCGAGCGCCATGGGCTCGTACTCCGCGGCAGCGCGGAAGGCGTCGCCCTCGCGCTCGAAGTAGAAGACGCGCGACGACAGCACGCCGCGCGCGTGCATCGTGGGGGGCACGTCCTCGGGCACCGTCCCCAGGTCCTCGCCCACCACCAGGGCGCCCTGCCGCCGGGCCTCCAGCGCCAGGATCCCCAGCAGGTCGTCCGCCGGGAGGCGCACGTAGGCTCCCCGCGCGCCGTCCATCCCCTGCGGGATCCAGAACTGGCGGAACAGGCCCACCGCGTGGTCGATGCGCAGCGCGCCCGCGTGACGCATGGAAGAGCGCACCAGCGCGGTCCAGTAGCGGTAGCCGTCCTCCCGCAGCGCGCGCGGGTCGATGGGCGGGAGGCCCCAGTTCTGGCCGCTCGCCGAATAGTCGTCCGGCGGCGCGCCGATGCTCGCCCCCGGCAGGAAGAGGCGCGGGTTCGCCCACACGTCCGCGCTGCTCCCCGACGTGCCGATCGCCAGGTCCTGGTACAGCCCCACCGCCAGCCCCGCGCGCCCGCCCCGCGCCGCCGCCTCGCCCAGCTGGCGGTCCAGCTCCCACTGGAGCCAGCGGTGAAAGTCCACCGCGTCCTCGTTTTCCGCCCGGAACGCCGCGACCGCCGGGTCGCCCGGGTCGCGGAACCGCTCCGGCCAGTCGCGCCAGTTCCCCGTCCCCAGCGCGTCCGCCAGTGCCTCGAAGGTCGCGAACGCCTCCAGCGGCTCGCCCTGCTCCCGCACGTAGTCCCGGTACGCCCGGCCGCGCTCGCCCTCCCCGGCGGCGTGGCGGGCGGCGAACTCGCGGTGCAGCACGGCCAGCACGCACCGCTTCAGCGCCATCACCCGCTCGTACTCCACCCGGTCGCTGGAGCGCAGTGCCTCCCGCTCTCGGCGCAGCGCATCCGATTCGAGCATCCGCCGCGCTTCGTCGCTCGCCGCCAGCTCCGGCACCGCCTCCACGTCCAGGTAGATGGGGTTGCGGAAGAGGCGGCTCACCGGGCTGTAGGGGCTCACGTCGGCGCCGGCGTTGCGGAGCGCGTGCAGCGGGTTGACGCCCACGAAGGCGCCGCCAACCTCCGCCGTCCACTCCAGCAGCGCGCCCAGGTCGGACAGGTCGCCGATCCCCCAGTTCCGGGCGCTGCGCACCGTGTACAGGTTGGCGATGACGCCGAACACGCGCTCGTGCCCCGCGACCTCCACCACCGCGGGGCAGGCGTCCGGCACCACGACCAGCATCTGCTCGCCGGCGCGCTCCCCGCCGCCGGCGCGCACCCGCGCGCGCAGCCGGTGGTACCCCTCCGGGGGCAGCTCGTCCAGCTCCACCGCCACGGTTCCGTCCCGCCCCGGCCGGGCCGTGCCGGAAAGGCGCCGGGGCTCGCCCCGCTCCGGGACCAGCTCCACGCTCCACTCCGCGTCGCCGGCGGCATCCTCCGGCGCCCGCAGATCCACCCGCGCGGCGTCCGGGTCGCCGCGGCGCACCACGCGCACCGGGGCGATCACGCGCGCCGCCTCCCGGGCCCGCGCCTCCTCCAGCGCCTGGCGGGCGGCCTCCGGCGTGGAAGCGTCGATCCCCATGGCGCGCAGGATGGCGACGCGCGTCTCGTCGGACGTGGTGCGCGTCTCGGTGCCCGCCTGGTCCACGTAGCTGGGAACGATGCCGGCGAGGTCGGCGAGGTCGCGCAGGGGGGACTGCTCGTGCATCACGATCCCGGAACACTGGGGTGGTATGGAGGCCGCGGTCCCGCCCGGAGGGGGCGGCGCGGGCCGCCCCGTCGCAAGGGAAGTGCCCGGCGGCCCCTTGCGGCAGATTTATCTCTGTGCTAAGATAAAAGCATGCTCGCGCGGGGCGGCCGGCGCGCCGCACGCTTCGGCTCCAGGGCTCACGGACAGGAGAGGACGCATGGCGGATTTCACCAACCCCGGCTCGCCCGCGTACGGGCGGAGCACCCTCGCGTGGGCGGTGCACACGGTGCTCCGGGTGGGCGCGGGGCTGCTCTTCATGCAGCACGGCGCTCAGAAGCTGCTCGGGTGGTTCGGCGGCTTCGGCGGGCAGCCGGGCGCCACCGCCGAGCTGGTGAGCATGATGGGGCTCGCGGGGGTGCTGGAGCTCGTCGGCGGGCTGCTGGTGGCGCTGGGGCTGCTGACGCGGCCGGTGGCGGCGGTGCTGGCGCTGCAGATGGTGGCCGCGTACTTCATGGCCCACGCGTCGCAGGGCGCCGCGCCCATCGCCAACGGCGGCGAGCTGGCGCTGCTGTACGCGCTGGTGTGGGCCTACTTCGCCGGCAACGGCGGCGGGCCGTACAGCCTGGACGCGCGCCTGCTTCGCGGCCGCGCCCGCTGACTCGCCCCCGCGGGCGCCCGGGCGTGAGCGCGCCGCGCCGGCCGGGTTGACGGACCCCGCCCGGAGCGGCTACCTTCCGGATCAAGTCGGTGACAGTACGGCACATATCCCGGACGCCCCCGGTGGGGGCGGCGGTGCTGCAAAGAGCAAACCCGCCGAAAGGCGGGGACGCAGAGCTACGGAGCTACCGCGGGCCGCGCCCGCCACGCTCGCCTGGCCGCCAGCATTCCGAGAGATCGGCGCTGGCGGCTATACTTTTTTTACCCGCCCGTCCGTTCCCTCCCGCGCGCGGCGCTCGCCGCGGTGCCGTCAGACGACCCGAACGCGAAGCTGAAAAGGGCGAAGCCGTCGAAAGGCGGTGGCGCAGAGCCACGGGGCTACGGCGGAGATCCACCCGCTACGCCAGCCGAGCCGCCAGCGAGCTCCCTCCCCCGCCCGTGGGGAGGGCCGCCGGCGGCTTTTCGCCGTTTCCGGGCCGCGCGTCGTCCCACGTCCACCCGCATCCAGGCGCCCGCCCCGCCGGGCGGCGCTCGCAGTCCACAGCACACACGTGAAGTGAAATGGCAGACATCGCGATCGATCTCGGGACCGCAAACACCCTGATCCACGTCCGCGGCGAGGGAATCGTGATCAACGAGCCCTCGGTGGTGGCGATGGAGCGCTCCACCGGCAAGGTGCTCGCCGTGGGGCTGGAGGCCAAGCGGATGCTGGGGCGCACCCCGGACAGCGTGGTGGCCGTGAGCCCCATGCGCGGCGGGGTGATCGCGGACGTGGACCGCGTGGACCTCATGCTGCGGCACTTCCTGCAGCGCGTCCTCCCCCGGCGGCGCCTGCGCGTCAAGCCGCGCGTGCTCATCACCATCCCCTCCGGCATCACCGAGATGGAGCGGCGCGCCGTGCGCGAGGGGGTGATCGCCGCCGGGGCGCGGCAGGTGTTCATGCTGTCCGAGCCCATCGCCGCCGCCATCGGCGCCGGGCTCCCCGTCACCACGCCCAAGGGATGCATGGTCGTGAACATCGGCGGGGGGACCACCGAGATCGGGGTGGTGGCGCTTTCCGGGATCGTCGCCAACGTGTCCATCCGCGTGGCGGGGCAGGACCTGGACGAGCTGATCGTCGCCTTCATCCGCCGCAGCCACAACCTGCTGGTGGGCGAGGCCACCGCCGAGGCCGTCAAGATCGCCATCGGCTCCGCCTACCCCAACGGCTCCGAGCACGAGATGGAGGTCAAGGGGCGCGACCTGGTCTCCGGCTTCCCCAAGACCGTGTGGGTCAACTCGCAGGAGATCCGCGACTGCCTGCGCGAGCCGCTGCAGGCCATCACCACCGGCGTGCGGCAGGCGCTGGAGGTCACGCCCCCGGAGCTTTCCTCCGACATCGTGGACGAGGGGATCGTGATGACCGGCGGCGGGGTGCAGCTGCGCGGGCTGGGTGCGCTGTTCTCCGAGGAGACCCGCCTCCCCGTGCGCATCGACGAGGACCCGCTGACCACCGTGGTGCGCGGCGCCGGGACCGTTCTGGACGACTGGAGCCGGTACCGGGATGCCCTCACCAACTGAACTGCTTTTTGACGGCGGGGTTGGGCGTGCCCCCGGCTGGCGCCGGGGTCGGGCTTCGGCTCCGTAGCAGACGAAACGACCGTCTGCAACGGAGTCGAGCCCCGGCAAACTGCCGCCGGGTCTCGCCCCTTCGGGCCGAAATCC
>JBEVLE010000517.1:0-6769 GCA_040509335.1 Longimicrobiaceae bacterium
CGCGCGTGCGTGCGCGGCCGGGCGAAAGCGGAAAGGGCGATACAAGAACGGGACCGGAGGAGGGGATTCGGCCCACGAATTTCATGACATGCCGATGCCGAGCGGCTGAAGGCCGGAGCTCGTTACCCCAGCGGATGGTACGGCCGGCCCGGGATCCACCTGCGGACCGCCACGCGGTACTCCTCGTACGAGCCGCCGAAGCGCCTCCGCAGCGCGGGCTCCTCGTACAGCACCACGAACAGGTGCACCACGCCGAGCCAGGCGAGGGCGTACAGCAGGAGCGGACGGGAGGCGAAGAAGAGGACCTGACCCACCAGGACGAGCAGCACGCCGCAGTACATGGGATTGCGCACGTAGCGGTACGGGCCGCTGACGACCAGCGTACGCGGCGGGTCGATGGGAGCCGGCGTCCCGCGTCCGCGCGCGGCGAAGTCCCAGACGCACCACGCGTACACGCCCGCGCCGAGGACCCCGACGGCCAGCGCGAGCCACTGCGCGGAGCCCCGCACGACGGGCGACGCATCGGCTCCGCGGGCCAGGATCAGGTAGGGGACCAGGCCCGCAACGGCGCCGGGGACGAGCACCGTGAAAAGGAGGTTCTTCAACAGGAGCATGTGGGCCTCCCGGTGGGAGGGGCGCTCATTGTCCGGCGCTTACCCAGATCTGTGCGAGGTGGGTTCCAGGCCGAAGGCATTTCCGAGGCAGGAGCGCACTCCCTCCCAGTCGCGCTCAGACAGGTGACCGACCACGCGAACGGCACCACGCTCCGACATCCCGAAGTACGCACGAAAAGCGGAGGGCCGGTTCAGCCCGGCTGCTTGCCAGTCCTGGAGCAGGTAGTCGGTCGGCGTGCTTGCGGAGGCGATCTGCGTCGTCAACACCCCAAGCACCACGTCTGGACGGTGGGCGTGATAAAGGTGACTGGAGACGACCACCGCAGGGCGTCGTTTCAAGCCCGTTGCTCCCGGAAAGTCGACTGTAACCACGTCTCCTGGAACAGGAAGCGCCACTTCAACCCTCCGGTTCGGGAGCGCGGTTCCAGCTCGCGCGGGCGAAGTCGCCGAGGTCGTCGTCGCTCCACTCGTCGCTGTAGTCGGCCACCGCCTCCGGGGGAATCCCCTCCAGGATGAGCGTCGCAAGCCGCAGGCGCTCGCCGGTGGGAAGCGGCCGGATGGTCCCTTCGTAGAGTTGCTCGATGGTCATGAATTTCTCCATCTGGCGTGTGGCGGTCACCCGTCGTTGATGCAAAGGGCGTGCGCCAGGACTGGCTACCACGCGATCCCGTAGTCCTCGCCGTGGTTGCTGGACCCGCCCCACAGCGTCCCGTTGGCCCGGTCGAAGAAGATGGCGTTGATGGGCCCCGAGGTGCGGTCGTCGAAGGTCAACTCGTACCCCATGCGCCGCAGCTCCTGCCGGTTCCACGGCGGCGTGGCGTCGTGCAGCAGCAGCCGCCCGGGCTCCGACACGTGCTCCCCGAACGAGGCCCGCATCTGGAACGAGTTGAAGTTGGCCGCCTCCGTGGCCTCCTGCACCGTCATCCCGAACTCCACCACGTTCAGGAAGAACTGCAACAGGTTCTGGTCCTGGCTGTCGCCGCCCTGCACCGCGAACGACAGGAACGGCCGGCCGTCCCGGAGGGCGAGGGTGGGCGTCAGCGTCACCCGCGGGCGCTTTCCCGGGTGCACGACGTTGAAGGGGCCCTCCAGCGAGTCCACCACGAAGCTCTGCATCCGCTGGCTGAGGCCCACCCCCGTGTGCCCCGCGATCACCGCCGGCACCCAGCCGCCGCTGGGGGTGATGGACACCACCCACCCCGCGGTGTCCGCCGCCTGCACCGAGGTGGTCCCCGCGTAGAACGCTTCCTCCGGCGTCATCGCTGCCAGGGGCCCGGAGGGCCGCCGGTCGTGCGCGGGCGTGGGGGAGGACGCGCTGTCGCCCGGGGCCGGGCGCACCCCCGTGGTGTGCCAGCGCGCGAGCACGGAGGCGAAGGGGTTGGTCCCGCCCTGGAAGGGGTACGGGTCGCCGGGGCGGGCGTCCGCGTCGTTGCGCGTCCAGCTGATGCTCTGCGCCCGCTCCCGCGCGTACGCCTCGGAAAGGAGGCCGCGGATGGGCTCCTCCGGCGGAAAGTCCGGGTCGCCGTAGTAGAAGTCGCGGTCGGCGAAGGCCAGGTTCATGGCCTGGTAGACCGCGTGCACGTAGCGCGGGCTGTTGTAGCCCATCGCCTTGAGGTCGAAGTTCTCCAGGATGTTGAGCGCCTGGAGCAGCGCCGGGCCCTGCGTCCAGTGCGTCAGCTTGTACACCTGCACGCCGCCGTAGTCCACGCTCACCGGCTCCTCGATGCGCGGGCGCCAGCGGGCCAGGTCCTCCAGGGTGATGAGCCCGCCCTCCTCCTGGACGCCGCGCACCAGCTCCCGCGCGATGTCGCCGCGGTAGAAGCGGTCGTGCGCCGCCTGGATCGCTTCCCGCCGGTTCTTTCCCTGCCGCAGCGCTTCCCGCTCCGCCTCCACCAGCTTGCGCAGCGTCGCCGCCAGCTCCGGCTGGCGGAAGATCTCGCCGGGGCGCGGCGCCTCGCGCGCCTCGCCGGCGTGCGGCAGCATCACGGCGCGCGAGTAGCGCCACTGCCGCAGCCGCTCCCGGTCGCGCTCGATGCTGTTTGCCGTCTGCGCCTCGATGGGGTAGCCGTCCGCCATCTGGATGGCGGGGGCGAGCACGTCGCCCAGCGACAGGGTCCCGAACTCCGCCAGCATCAGCATCAGCCCGCCGGGGGTGCCGGGGGTGGTCGCCGCCAGCGGGCCGTACTCCGGCGGGTGCGCCATCCCCCGCGCGCGGAAGAACTCCGGGGTGGCGCCGCTGGGCGCGACCCCCATGGCGTTGATCCCCACCACCTTGCGGGTGCGCGGATCGTAGATCAGCGCCTGCGTCTCGCCGCCCCAGCTCAGCACGTCCCACATGGTGCAGGACGCCGCCAGCATCGCCGCCGCCGCGTCCACGGCGTTGCCGCCCCGCTGGAACATCAGCGCCCCGGCGGTCGCCGCCAGCGGCTTGCCGGTGATCGCCATCCAGTGGCGGCCGTGCAGCGGCGGCTTCTGCGTCTGCTGCGCGGCGAGCGGCGCGGCGAGGGCGCAGGCCAGGAGCGCGAGGAGGACGGGGGTGCGCGGGGTGGACGGCATCGTCGAAGGCATGGGGTGCGGGAAAGGGGGACGGGGGACGCGGCTCAGCGCTCGGGGAGCCCCAGCTGCTCGGCCAGCCAGGCGGTGCGGTCCAGGCGGATGATGGGGGCGTCCATGGCGTGCCCGGAGCGGTAGGTGGCGATGCGCTTCGGCTCGGGCGCGGCGCGGTACAGCTCCAGGAAGGCGTCGCGCGGGGTGAAGCGGTCCTCCTCGCCGTACTGGAAAAAGACGGCCGCGCGCCCCCGGCCGAGGACGCCGACCGGGTCGATGCGGGCGAACTCCTCGCGGAACGCCGCGAGGTCCGCGCCCGCGGGCCTGCCGCTCGCCGAGCCGAACAGGTACCAGTCGGGGAAGCGCGGCGCCCCCGCGATCAGCACGTACGCCTTCGGGCGCGCGTCCACCCCCGCCACCACGCTGCCGAACATGGCGCCGTAGTCGTGGCCCACGTAGGCCATGCGCGCCGGGTCCACCCCGGGCTGCGCCTGGAGCACGTCCAGCGCGCGGCGCAGCTCCCGGCCCTGCGCCACCGAGTTGCGGAAGTCGTCCTGCCAGCGGCGGGCGCGGTAGCGCGCCTGCTCCGACCAGAAGGTGGAGACCAGCAGCGACACCACGCCGCGGCGGGCGAGCGCCCGGGCCTCGTCCAGGTACTGCGTGCGGTTGGAGGTGGGTTCGGGCGGCGCGAACCAGTGCACGAACAGCACCGCGGCCAGGGGCCCGGAGGCGCCCGCCGGCCGGACGACGTACGCCTGCGTGGGCGCCCCGCCCGCTACGCTCGCGAACACGACGTCCTGCACCGTCACCCCGCCCTGCGTTTCCGTCCCCACCACGCGAAGCTCCACCGGTGCCCGCGCGTCATAGGCGAGGAGCGAGTCGAGCGCGGTGGGCGCCGCCGGTGGGGCGGATGCTCTCTGCGCGGCGGCCGGACCGGCGCCGGCGAGCAGCAGCGCGGCCAGCAGGGCCACGGCCAGGCGCGGGGACGGGATCGAGACGGAGGCGCGGGTGCGGGGCATGGGCGAGCGCGGGGTGGAGAATGGATGGAGCGGATGCGGATCGCGGCCTACCCGCTCAGCAGACCGGGCATCGGTCGGCGTCCTCGGTCGCCTTGAAGGTGCGCCGGACGATCTCCTCGAGCACGCCCGGGTCCACGTCGGCGAGCTTGTTGAGGTACAGGCAGGCCCTGGATCGCCTGTGCTTCCCGAGCTTTCCGAGCAGCTCCTCGAATTCGGGGAAGCCGCCGACGTAGAGCACGAGGTTCGCCGAGCGCGGCGAGAAGCCGACGCGGCACATGTCCCCCTCGTGCCCGCTGGCGTAGCGGTAGTGATACGTGCCGAAGCCGATGATGGACGGCCCCCACATCGTGGCGGGCTCGCCGGTGACGCGCTCCATCAGGTCGCGCACGACGCCAGCGTCGGCGCGGCGCACCGGCTTCTCGACCGCCGCGATGAAATCGTCGACGCTCACCTGCGTGGGCTTTGTCTTGGTCTCGGCCATGTGCATCCTCCCGAGGTCGTTGTCCGCGTCCCGTCGCGCCTCCGCCGCGCCCTCCTCGCCCGCCCCTGCACGGTACCGGCGGGCTTTTCCGCACACAAGGGAGCCGGGGCGTGCCCGGGCCGGGGACGCGTCAGCGCGGAGCCAGGACGACGGGCGCCTGCTCCTCCCGGAGCACCCAGGCGTCCGGGTCCACCACCACGTGTGCCCCCGCGGGGACGCGCAGCTCCGCCCGCCCGCCGGGCATCTCCACACGCTGGCGGCGGCCGGCCACCTCCACCTCCAGCGGCATGGGGAAGACCAGCCCGCCCGGCACCTCCCAGCGCAATCGCACCGTGTCGCCCGCGCGCGACGCCGCGAGGCGCGGCAGCGCGGGCTGGCGCAGGTACACCTCGAACATCCACCCCAGCTCGCGGCCGGACTCGCGCTCGGCGACGCGCAGGAAGTCGTCGGTGGTGGCGAAGCGCGTCTGCGCGCCGGTGGTCACGCGCTCCAGCGCCGGGTCCGGGTACGCCATGCGGCGCAGCGAGCGGAAGAGCGCCGAGTCGCCCACCGTCCAGCGCAGGGTGTGCAGGAACCAGGAGCCCTTGCCGTAGATGTCGCTCCCCGAGCCGAAGTAGATCTGCGCCGAGGTGCGCGATTCGCGCGGGGCCACGGGGGCCCGGTTGGCGATGCCGGCGCGCTGGTCCCGCAGGAAGGCGTGGTAGCCGCGCATCCCCGAAAGGTGCTCCATGTACAGCGCCTGCATGTAGCTGCCGAAGCCCTCGTGCAGCCACATGTCCTTCCAGTCCGCGTTGGTCACCAGGTTCCCCCACCACTCGTGGGCGAGCTCGTGCTGGTGGAGCGCGTCGAAGCCCCAGTCCGTTCCGCCGGTCATGGCGCCGTTGTCGAAGCGGGCGCCGTAGGCGATGATCGTCTGGTGCTCCATCCCCAGGTGCGGCGTCTGCGCCACGCCGTACTTGTCGGCGCGGAAGGGGTAGGGGCCCAGCAGCCGCTCGAAGAAGCGCAGGTGGTCCAGGATCTGGGGGAAGAAGGCCCGGCCGCGCGCCTCGTCCTCGGGGAGGACGTAGAAGACCACGGGGAAGCGGCCGCCGGCGACCGATTCCAGCTCGCCCTCCACCGTGCGGTACGGGGCGATGTTGAGGGCGACGTCGTAGGCGTTGATGGGGGTGGACACGAACCACTCGTAGGTGCGCGCCCCGCCCGCCGCCGGCGCGACGCGGCGCAGCCGGCCGTTGCTGGCGGCGACCAGCGGCGCCGGCACGGTGACGCGGATGGACATGGAGTCCGGCTCGTCGGAGGGGTGGTCCTTCGCCGGCCACCACACGTCCGGCCCCTCGCCCTGCACGGCGGTGGCGATCCACGGCTGGCCGGAGCGCGTCCTGGCCCACACGAAGCCGCCGTCCCACGGCGCGTCCGGCGCCACCCGCGGGCGCCCCGCGTAGGCCACGCGCACCGCCACCTGGTCGCCCGGGAGGCGCGTCGACTCCAGATCGATCCACAGCCGGCCGCCGCGGCGCTCCCAGCGCAGCGGCCGCCCGGCCGCGCCCTCCGGCGCCGTCACGGCGGACACGGCGAGCAGCGTGTCCAGGTCCAGCACCAGCTGCCGCATGGGCGCGACGATGCGCGCGACGGTGGTCCCCGTGCCGGCGATGCTGCGCGCCGCGGGGTCCACGCGCACGGCCAGGTCGTAGAAGACCACGTCGTAGGCGGCCTGCTCGGGGGTGAGCGGCCCGCCGGAGTCGTAGATGTCGGTGTGCTGCGCGGCGGCGGCGCGGGCGAGCGCCAGGAGCGCGAGGGCGAGCGTGGCGGCTGGTTTCACGGGGGATGCCTGGCCGGGGGTGCGAGGAGCCGGAATGTACGCGCCCCGTCGCGGCGGGGACAGCCGCCGGGGGCGAGCCGTGCGGGGGAGGTGCGGACCGCGCGTCACCCCGCGGGCGGCGCGTCCGGGGCCGCGCCGCCGTCGCCGAAGGCGCGCTGCTCGGCGGCGGCGGTGAAGACGCGGTACGCTTCCGCCAGCGCCTCCGCCACCCGCTCGGCCCCGGCGACGCGGGGGAGGGGCCCCAGCTGGCGCAGCACCGCGTCGGGCACCTCGGCGGACCGCGGCGCCG
>JBEVLE010000518.1:0-5940 GCA_040509335.1 Longimicrobiaceae bacterium
AGACCCGGCGGGGCTGTTTCCGCCGGGTCTCGACTCCGTTAGCGAGCGTTGTTTGCTCGCTTACGGAGCCGAAGCCCGACCCCGGCGCCAGCCGGGGGCACGCCCGAACCCGCAGTCAAACCTCAGCGGATCGTCACGTACCGCTCCAGGCGCGCGACTTCGGCCTGATCCACGTACTTGCCGATCTCGCGCCGGAACTGCTCGATGTTGCGGTACGGACGGTACTCCTCGAACTCGTGGGCCATCCGGTTCCCCACGCCGGGGACGAGCAGGATCTCCTCGCGGGTCGCGCTGTTCAGGTTCAGCGGCTTCCACAGGCGGGTGTACACGCTGTCGCGCTGCGGCTCGCCCAGGCGGCCGGCCAGCACCTTGTCGACGGCGGTCATGTCGGCATAGGGGCGGCCCGCGACCACCGCGTCGGCCAGGGCGGCGTCGAAGCCGGGGATCGCCAGCAGCTCGTCGCGGGTGGCCTGGTCGGGGTCCAGGAAGGCGCCGGCGGCCGCGGTGGGCGCCGCCGGAGCGGCGGGCGGGGTGGCGGGGGCTCCGGCCTCGGGTGCCGCGGGCGCGGCGGCGGCGTCCGGAGCGGCGGGCGCCGCGTCGGACGCTTCTTCCTTCTTGCAGCCGCCCAGCGCGAGCAGCACCGTGGCGGCGAGCAGCGCCGGGATGCGGGTGTGGTTCATGGTCTCTCCCTAGTGGGGTGTGTGCCGGCGCAGGGCCGGGTGCCGGTGCGCCAGCGCGAGGCCCAGGAGCCCGAGCTGCGCCAGGGCGCCGGGGGCGAGGGCGGGGGTGGCGCCGTGCAGCGCGGCCCAGAACAGCGCCGTGCCGCGGAGCGAGGCATAGGACTCCAGCTCCCACTCCACGTTGCCGCGGAAGTGAAGGTACACGCCCAGCGCGCCCGCGGCCACGAACAGCGCCATCACGGCCTGGAAGGGGCGCAGGGTGCGGGGGGAGGGGCGCAGCGCCACCGCCGCGGCGCTGGCGAAGCCCAGCCCCAGCGCCACCAGCGGCACCCACTGCCACGCCGACTCGGTGTGCTCAAGCAGCACCAGCTCGGCCCCGAGCCCCGCCATCCCCAGCAGCACCAGCCCCAGCAGCAGCCGCCGCAGGGGCCCGGCATCGCCGTCGCTCCCTTCCGCCGCCGCCGCGTGCCCGCCGCTCGCCTGTCCCCTCACGCTCGCCCCCTCCCTGCCGCCGGTGTGGATGTGGCCGCCGCGCGGCGCCGGTCCTCGCCATCCGGACACGCGGCCGGCGCGATCCGTTGGCCCGGCGGCGTCAGCCGGCGGCCTCCAGCGGCAGCCGCACGGTGAACACCGAGCCCCGCCCCGGCTCGCTCGCCACGGCGATGTCGCCGCCCAGCAGGTGCACGATGCGGCGCGAGATGGAAAGCCCCAGCCCGGTGCCGCCCACCTCGCGGGTGTTGGCGGGCTGCGCCTGCCAGAACGGCTCCCAGATGCGCTCCAGGTCCCCGGGGGCGATCCCCACCCCGGTGTCGCGCACGTGAAGCAGCGCGGCGGGCCCGTCCGGCTCCACCTCCAGCGCCACCTCGCCGCGGGCCGTGAACTTGATGGCGTTGAAGAGCAGGTTCACCAGCACCTGCCGCAGCTTGCCCCGGTCGGTGACGGCGGAGAGCGGCCGGTCCGGGGCCGCCACGCGGAGTGCGAGCCCCTTCCTGCGGGCCAGCGGCTGCACGAACGCCGCCGCCTCGCGCGCCACCTCGGCCACGTCCGCGTCGGCGGGGCGCGCCACCTCCTCCCCCGCCTCGATGCGGGAAAAGGAAAGGATCTCCTCGATCAGGGTGAGCAGGTGGCGCGCGGCCTGGTCGATGCGGTCCACGTGGGAGCGCGTCCCCTCCGAGAGCGGCTCCGGCACCCCCATCAGCAGCAGCTCCGCGTACCCCATCACCGCGGTGAGCGGGGTGCGCAGCTCGTGCGACATCACGGCCAGGAAGTCGGCCTTGGTGCGGTTGGCGCGCTCCGCCTCGGCGCGGGCCTCGCTCTCGGCGGCCAGCAGCCGCAGCCGCTCCGCCTCCTCGCGCTTGCGCGCCGTGATGTCGTGCAGCGAGAGCACCGCCCCCTGCACGCGCCCCGCCTGGCGGATGGGGGTGCAGGAGCAGAACACGGGAAAGAACTCGCCGCTCCGGCGGATCCACACGTCCTCCAGCTCGCGGATGGCGGGGCCGCCCCGCAGCACGCTCCCCAGCGGGCACTCGGCGAGGGGGTACGGCGACCCGTCCGGGTGCAGGTAGTGGACGGTGTCGTGCAGCACCCGCCCCAGGAGCTCCTCCCGGCGCCATCCCAGCACCTCCTCGGCCGCCGGGTTCATGTAGGTGAGGCGCCCGTGGGCGTCCATCACGCACAACCCCTCGGCCACGTGCTCGGTGACCGCCCGCACGAAGTGGAGCGGGTCGTCCAGCGGCGGGAGCGGCGCGTCGTCCTCCTCGTCCGCGGCTGCGGCGCGGGCCACGGCGTCCACGTCCAGCCGGCGGACGGCGTCCACCGCCGCTTCCGCGGCGCCCTCGGCGCACAGGCCGGACATCGCGGCGTCCGCGTACCCCTCCCGCGCCGCGCGGACGCAGGCGTGGCGGACCGTTTCGGCGACGCGGAGCGCCAGCTCCGTGGATCTGGTTTCGGCCATGCGTCCAGCGGGGGTTCCGGCGGCGGGCGGCGACGCCCCCCCGCCTGCACGTTCCCTGCCCGTCACGCGGCGGCGAGCGCCGCGCGCACCCGCGCCGCCAGCTCCGGGGGGTCGGAGGCGCGCACCGCCACCTCCGGCGTGCCGTGCCAGGCGGCGCACTCCCGCAGCGCCCGCGCCAGGTCGTCCACCAGCCCCGCCGTGACGCGCACCCCCGGCTCCAGGTGCAGGGCGCGCACCTCGAACACGCCCTCGCGCCGGTGGGCCTTGGGGTCCAGCCGCGCCACCAGCGCGCCCCGCCGCAGCACCGGGAGCACGAAGTAGCCGAAGCGCCGCTTGGGCGCCGGGGTGTAGCACTCCAGCCGGTAGTCGAACCCCCACAATTCGCGCCCGCGCGCCCGGTCCCACACCAGCGGGTCGAAGGGGGAGAGCAGGGTGACCCGCCGCGGCCGGATCTCCCCCGCGGCGGCCCGCTCCGCCGTCTCCGCGTGGTCCGGGTGCAGGTACGCCGGCTCCGGCCACCCCTCCACCTCCACCCGCAGCAGCGCCCCCTCGTCGGCGAGCCGCGCGGCGATCGCGGGCGTGGTGCGCTTTGGCATGCGAAAGTAGTCCGCCACCCAGCGGGGCCTCGCCACCCCCAGGGCCCGCACGGCCTGGAGGACGAGAGCGCGGTCCGCGTCCTCCCGCGGGGGGAGCCGGGCGTCGTCCCACTCCGGGAGCACCCGCTCGCGCAGGTCGTACACCCGCTGGAAGCGCTCCCGCCGCGCGATCATCAGCTCCCCCGCGGTGAACAGCGACTCCAGCATGCGCTTTTCCGGCTTCCACTCCCACCACCCGCCGCCCCCGCCGTCCGTGCGCTCGAAGTCCGCCGAGCGCACCGGGCCGCGCTCCCGCACCGTCGCCAGCAGCCGCTCCACCTCGTCGCGCTTCGCCATCAGCGCGCGCGAGTACTTCCACCCCATCCCGGCCGCCTCGAACATGCGGTGCCGGTAGAGCGCGAAGTCCTCCACGGGGAGGAAGCACGCCTCGTGCGCCCAGTACTCGAAGAGCCTTCCCTCCGCCAGCAGCTCCTCCAGCCAGGGGAGCGGAAAGTCGCCCAGCCGGCTCCAGAGCACCAGGTAGGGGCTGCGCGCGACCACGTGGATGGTGTCGATCTGGAGCGCGCCCATGCGCCGGATCGCCGCCAGCACGTCCTGCCTGGTGGCCTTTTTGCGCGGCCGGGCATCGAGCCCCTGGGCCGCCAGCGCCAGCGTGCGCGCCGCCTCCAGCGTCAAGCGCATCGTTTGTTCGATGTCGTGTAAAAGAAGAACGGCTTCACTGCGGGTTCGGGCGTGCCCCCGCTGGCGCGGGGTCGGGCTTCGGCTCCGTAACGCACGATAAAACTGTGCGTAACGGAGTCGAGCCCCGGCGGAAACAGCCCCGCCGGGTCTCGCCCCTTCGGGCCGAAATCCCTCACGCGGGTTTCGCGCTGGCGTCCGCGGGGGCCCCCACCCGGCTCGCTCAGGCTCGCCACCCTCCCCCAATTCTGGGGGAGGGCTTCCTGACCTTCTGTTCTGTCGTGCTCCCCCTCTCCCCTTGTGGGAGAGGGGGCCGGGGGGTGAGGGGCGCCGTGTCGTTGCAGGCTGTTCCCTGTTCCCTGTTCCCTAGCCGTTTCCTCACAGCTTCCGCAGCCTCACCCGCTCCACCCGGTGCGCGTCGCCTTTTTCCAGCACCAGCGTGGCGCGCTCGCGGGTGGGGAGCACGTTGTCGCGCAGGTTGACGGCGTTGATGGTGGCCCACACGTGGCGGGCGAAGGCGTCCGCCTCGTCCTCGGGCATGGCGGCGTAGCGGTGGAAGTACGAGTCCGGGTCGCGGAAGGCGGTCTCGCGCAGGCGCTGGAAGCGCTGCAGGAACCAGTGCTCCAGCTTTTCCTCCGCCGCGTCGATGTACAGCGAAAAGTCGATGAAGTCCGAGACGAACACGCGCGGGGGGCGGCCGTCGGCGCCGCCGGCCTGGAGCACGTTCAGCCCTTCCAGGATCAGGATGTCCGGCTGGCGGATCATCAGCTCGGCGCCGGGGACGATGTCGTACACCAGGTGCGAGTACACCGGGGCGCGCACCTCGCCGCGGCCGGACTTGACGTCGGCGAGGAAGCGGACCAGGCGCCGCACGTCGTAGCTCTCGGGGAAGCCCTTGCGGTGCATGATCCCCCGCGCCTCCAGCACCCGGTTGGGGAACAGGAAGCCGTCCGTGGTCACCAGGTCCACCCGCGGGTGGTCGGGCCAGCGCGCCAGCAGCGCCTGCAGCACGCGCGAGGTCGTGCTCTTCCCCCCGGCCACGCTCCCCGCCACGGCGACCACGTACGGCACCTTGGCCGCGGGGTGGCCCAGGAAGGTGTCGGTGACGCGGTGCAGCTGCTGCGCGGCGGCCACGTACAGGTTTAGCAGGCGCGACAGGGGGAGGTAGATGTCCGTCACCTCCTCCATCGACACGTACTCCTCCGCGCTGCGCAGGGCGGCCAGGTCGTCCTCGGCCAGCGTCAGCGGCGTGTTGCCGCGCAGCCGCGACCACTCCTCGCGCGCGAAGGAGATGTAGGGCGAGAAGCCGCTGCTTGCCTGTGTGCTGGCCATGGTGCGGGGGTCCGGTGTCGTCGCCCGCCGCGGAGGGCGGCGGGGCGCTTCAGTCTACGCGGGCGAGGACACCCAGAACAGGTACGCCAGGAGGGGGAGGGCGGGGAGGAGGGGGACGGCGCTGAGCAGCGCCGCCCGCCCGAAGCGCCGCCGCGCGTACGCGAGCCACGCGGCCGCCGCGCACCCCAGCGGGAGGAGCGGGTACGACCACACCACCCCCATGAACACCCGCGGCGCCACGGCCTCCGCCGAGAGCGGCGTGTCGAACGCCACGATGGAGGTCCCCGCCACCGCCAGCCAGGGAAGGAGCGAGGCCAGCGCGAGGAGCTGGCTCGCCACCAGCCAGGCGAGGGTCCTCCGGGAGCCGGGCGCGTCGGGGTGTGGCTGCATGGGCCGGGGGCGAGGGGACGGGGTGCGGCGGCGGGCGGAAAAGATCGGTGGCGGGGCGCGCGAGCGCAACGCCGGGCCGCGGAGGCTTGAGCTTTCCGCGGGAAGCGTTTAGATTGCCCGTCCGCGGAGTTCCGCGGAACGGTCGATTAGCTCAGTTGGTTAGAGCGCTCGCCTCACATGCGAGAGGTCCGGGGTTCGAGTCCCTGATCGACCACTGGTGCCGGGGATGTAGCTCAGATGGGAGAGCGCTGCAATCGCACTGCAGAGGTCAGGGGTTCGATTCCCCTCATCTCCATCCGGAGGCAAACAA
>JBEVLE010000519.1:0-15197 GCA_040509335.1 Longimicrobiaceae bacterium
CCCGGCGGCCCTCACCCGGCTCGCTTGAGGCTCGCCACCCTCTCCCAATCCTGGGAGAGGGGGCAACTGCGGTCCTGTACCGCGGACGCCAGCGCCGCCCCCGCGTGAGGGATTTCGGCCCGAAGGGGCGAGACCCGGCGGCAGTTTGCCGGGGCTCGACTCCGTTGCAGACGGTTGTTTCGTCTGCTACGGAGCCGAAGCCCGACCCCCGCGCCCCGCGGGGGGCACGCCCGAACCCGCCGTAAAAAGCCGTATCAGTACCCGGTGTTCTGGGTCAGGTTGGTGTTGGCGGTAAGCTCGGACGCCGGCAGCGGATACAGGTCGCGGAACGCCTCCGTGGCCCGCCCCGCCGCGACGTTGCCCTTCCACGCCCAGGTGCCGTTGTCCGAGAACCGGTCGAACCGGATCAGGTCGGTGCGGCGGTGCCCCTCCCACATCAGCTCGCGGGCGCGCTCGGCCAGGATGAAGTCCAGGGTGAGCTGGGCGTCCGTGACGTTGCCGCTCGTGTTGCCGTAGGCCCGCTGCCGCAGCGCGTTGACGTAGCCGAGCGCCTGAGCCCGGGTCCCGCCGCCGCCCCGCAGCACGGCCTCGGCGTACATCAGGTACGCGTCCGCCAGGCGGAACATGGGGAAGTCGATGTCCACGTACTCGGAGTTGGAGCCCGGCTGCCCCGCGGAGGTCACGTTCCTGTACTTGGGCGCGGCGTAGCCGTTGGTGAAGTCCGAGATGCTCGCCATCTGCAGCGTCTGCCCCTCGGTGAAGAAGAACGCAGAGCGCTTGTCCGGGCTGGACGGGCCGGCCCCGGGGAAGAGCGCCACCATCTGCGGCCGCACGCGCAGCCCCCACCACCCGCCGTTGAGCCCGTAGTCGGCCGCGTTCATCACGTTGCCGCCCACCGAGGCGTGCGCCACGAACGTCATCCCGCCGAAGGTGCGGGTGTTCAGGCCGTCCTGGGTGATGGGGAAGATGATCTCGGGCGAGGTGTGGTTGTCCGCCAGGAAGATGTCCTGGAAGCGGTCGTCCAGCCGGTACTGCGCGGCGATGACGCGCTCCGCCGCGGCGCGGGCGTCGGCGTAGCGGTTCTCGCCGGTGTACACCTGGGCGTTGAGGTACAGCTTGGCGAGCAGCATGTCCGCGGCGGACCGCCCGGCGCGGCCGTACTGCGGGACCGCCGGCAGCGCCTCGCGGGTCTCCACCAGCTCCTGCACCACGTAGTCGAACAGCTGCTTGCGGGTGGCCTGCTGCGGCGGGGCCGAGTTGACCGGGTCGGTTTCCCGCACCAGCGGGATGCTGCCGAACAGGTCGATGCCGTGCCAGTAGCTCAGGGCGCGCAGGTAGCGCGCCTCGGCGCGGTATTGCTGGACGGTGGCGCGCAGCGTGGGGCTCGCGCCGCGCGACGCCAGCTTCTCGTCGGTGGTCTCGCGCAGGAACTCGTTGGCCAGCGTCACCTGGAAGAAGATGCGGTAGTACATCGACCCCAGGAACGGGTTGGACGACGACCACAGCTGGGTGTTCAGCTCGGGGAGGCCGGCGTCCTGCCAGGCGATGGCGGCCTCGTCGGTGGGGAGCTCCTGCATCTGCCAGATGAGGCGCAGGTACTGGGAGAAGCCCTCGTCGATCCCCTCGATGTCGCCGGCGCCGGAGGGGCCCTGCTGCCCGCTCACCGCCAGCCCGGCGTACAGCTTGGCGACGAACGCCCGGTACGAGGTGGTGTCGCCGAAGATGTTGGCGCCGGTGACGGTGCTCTTGGGCTCGGTGGTGATGTCCGTGCAGGCGCCCAGCCCCGCGAGGAGCGCCGCCGCGGCGAGTGTCTTGATGGCTCGGGATTGCATGATGGCTCCGCTCCTTAGAAGCCGACGCTGACGCCGGCCGTGAAGGTCCGGGAGCGCGGGTAGATGTTGTTGTCGATCCCGAAGGCCACCGGCGTGGTCCCCGAGGCGGCGACCACCGCGGCCGGGTCGACGCCGCTGTAGCCGGTCGACGTGAAGACGTTCTGCACCGTGCCGAAGACGCGCAGGTTCCGCATGCCGCGGAACTCGGGGAGGGTGTAGCCCAGCGTCAGGTTGTCCATGCGCAGGAACGAGGCGTCCTCCACGTACACGTCCGAGAAGTACTGCGGCGTCGCGAAGCCGTAGGTGAGCGCCGAGGGGTGCAGGTTCTCGGGCGCGCCGGTGGCGGTGAGCTCGCGGAAGTTGCCGCGGTTGGACGCCACGTTGTTGTACACGTAGTTCCCCAGGTACGCGCGGAGCGTGAAGCTCAGGTCCAGGCTGCGGTACCCGAAGGTGGAGGTGTGCCCCAGGATCCAGTCCGGCGCCGGGTTCTCGAAGGGCGCGCGGTCGGCCTGGTTGATGAGGCCGTCCTCGTTGATGTCGCGGTACAGGTCGTTCTCGTTGACGGTGCCGTCCGGCCGCCCGGTGAGCTTGCCGGTCGCCGGGTCCACCCCGTTGACGTCGGCGTAGATGGGCCGGCCGGCGGAGTCGCGGATGTGGCGGTACACCAGGAACGAGTTCACCGCGTACCCGGGCTGGTGCACCTGGATGGTGCTCCCCACGCCGCCGGAGATGCCGCCCACCAGGATCTGCTCGCTGCCGCCCGCGGTGTTGATGCGCAGCAGCTCGTTGTGGTTGGTGGAGGCGTTGAAGTTGGCGTCCCAGGTGAAGCCGCCGCGCCCGCCGTCCAGGACGGCGGCGTTCAGGCTGAGCTCGAAGCCGCGGTTCCGGACGCTGCCGATGTTGGTGGTGACGAAGTTGGAAAGGTTGGTCCCCGCGGCCACCGGCACCCGGAAGATCAGGTCGTCGGTGTCCTTGAGGTAGTATTCCAGCGAGCCGGAGAAGCGGCCGTCGAGCAGGCCGTAGTCCAGCCCCAGGTTGTACGAGGTGGTCTCCTCCCAGCGGATGTCGGGGTCCACCGCGCTGGGGCGGATGGTGCCCACGAACTCGTCGCCGAACTGCACCTGCGACTGCGCGTCGCCGGTGCGGTAGGACGAGATCCACAGGTAGTCGCCGAACGACTGGTTGCCGTTGACCCCCCACGAGGCGCGCAGCTTGAGCTCCGAGAGCCAGCCGATGCCCTGCATGAACGGCTCCTGCGAGACCCGCCACCCCAGCGCGGCCGAGGGGAAGGTGCCCCACTGGTTGGCCGGCCCGAAGCGCGACGAGCCGTCGCGGCGCACGCTGAGCGTGAGCAGGTAGCGGTCGAGGAGGCTGTAGTTGACGCGCCCGAAGAACGAGGCCAGGCGGCTTTCCCGCACGTTGTCGATGCGCGGCGTCACGTTCTCCGCCGTGGGGATCCCGTCGGGCCCCAGGAGGTCGGTGGCCAGCCCGCGCGCCTCGATGAACGGCGACTCGCCGGTGAACGACTCGTACGAGTAGCCGGCGGTGGCGTCCACGTCGCTGGCCCAGCGGTCCAGCCGGGTGGTGTAGTTCAGGTACGCGTCCAGCACGCCGTTGGTCTCCGTGGGCGTGGAGCGGCTGAAGTACCCCGGCTGGCTGCTTTCCACCTGCGACTGCTGGATCGTGGGGTTGAACGTGCGCCGCTCGGAGGAGGCGACGTCGAAGCCCAGCCGCGAGGTGGCGGAAAGCCCGGACAGGAAGGGGAGCTGGTACTGCGCCTCGATGCCGCCGATGCTGCGGTAGGTGCGTCCGTCCTCCTGCGCCAATTCCAGCGCCGCGACCGGGTTGTTGGGGCTCAGCGAGGAGCCCGTCCACTCGAAGAAGCCGGTGGGCGTGTTCGCCACGATCGGCTGGGTGGGGGCGAAGCGGAGCGCGTCGCCGAGCACGCTGCCCGGGGTGAACTGGTCGTCGGTGCGGGCGCCGCGCATGTTGGCGCGCACGCTCAGGCGGTCGTTGAACAGGACGTGGTTGTAGGTGAGCGCCGCCGAGATGCGCTCCGTCGCGGAGCCCAGCACCACGCCCTCCTGGTCCAGGTAGCCCAGCGACAGGCGGTAGTTCATGTTCTCCCCCGCCCCGGACACGCTGGCGTTGTGCTCCTGGCCCACGGCGTCGCGGAGGAGGGCGCCGTACCAGTCCGTGTTCGCGGTCCCCAGCCCGGCGGCCGCGGAGGGGGCCCGCTCCTGGACCACCGCGCGGAACTGCTCCGCCGACAGCAATTCCGGCCTGCGGGTGACCGTGGAGGTGGAGAAGGAGCCGCTGTACGTGACCGCGGGGCCCTGCCGCGCCCCGGAGCGGGTGGTGATGATCACCACGCCGTTGGCGCCGCGCGACCCGTAGATGGCCGTGGACGAGGCGTCCTTGAGCACGGTGACGCTCTCGATGTCCTGCGGGCTGAGGAAGTTGAGCGGGTTGCGCCCGGCGGAGAGCCCGCCGCCCACGGGGAGCGGCACGCCGTCCACCACGTACAGCGGCTCGTTGCTGCTGGTGACGGAGGTGCCGCCGCGGACGCGCAGGTTGATGCCGCCGCCCGGCTCGCCGGTGTCGATCACCTGCACGCCGGCCACCTTGCCCTGGATGAGCTGCTCGGCGCTGACCACGCGCCCGGTGTTGAACTCGTCCGGGGTGATGGTGGCGACGGCGCCGGTGACGTCGCGCGCCTCCTGCTCGCCGTAGCCGATCGCCACCGTGAGCCCCTCCAGCGCCAGCGCGGACTGCTGCAGCTGGAAGTCGGCCACCGCCTGCTGGCCGGCCGTGACGGCCACGGTGCGCGTTTCCGCGGTGTGGCCCAGGAGCGACGCGGTCACCTGGTGGCTCCCCGGCGCCACCCCGCCGATGGTGTAGCGGCCGTCGGCGTTGGTGACGCCGCGGGCGCCTCCCGGCGACACCGTCACCACCGCCCCCGAAAGGGGCTGCTGGGTCGCGGCGGCCACCACCCGCCCCGCGATCGTCCCGGGGCCCTGCGCGCCGAGCTGCGCGGCCCAGAGCAGGCACGCGAGCAGCGCCGGGAAGAATGAACGACAGAATGCCATACGTCTGCCCTCCGTGGGGTGGGGAGTGTTGGAAACATCGCCCATGCTCGGCACGAGCTCGCAGCAGGGCAGGCACGGCAGTCCGGCGCCGGGCCGGTGACAGATTGTAAAGCGTGCTAACAATAACCGGGCGACAACGGCGATTCGTACCTCCGGGGTACGAAATCCCCGCGCGGATGCCACGGGAAGGTCACGGTTGCGCCGGGAAAGAGCGACGACGAGCAGATGGTGGCATGCTAATGTCCCCTCCGTCCGTTGTCAACGAATTGTCAACAAACCATCCGAATTCGACATAGCGGCCCGGCGGGGCGGCGCGGGCGCCTCAGGCCACGCGCGGGGCCACGAACACCGGCGCGACCACCAGCGCCGACGCGCCGCGCAGGCGCAGGTAGCTGTCGCCGGCCTCCACCACCACCGGGGTGGCGGCCGACCCGGCGGTGAGGGTGCGCTCCCGGACGGACCGGGCGACGGCGGGCTCGATCAGGTCCCACGCCGCGGTGATCTCGCCGCCCACCACGATGCGCGCGGGGCTGATGGCGTTGATGATGTTGGCGATCCCCACCCCCAGGTAGCGCCCCGTCTCGCGCAGCGCGTCCAGCGCGGCGGCGTCGCCGGAGCGCGCGCGGGCGACCAGGTCGGGGATCTCCAATTCCTCGCCGCGCAATTGCGCGTACGCCCCGGGCGACGACAGCTCGCGGCCCAGGTAGCGCGCCAGGGTGGCCCGGTTGGAGGCGTACGCCTCCAGGCACCCCCGCGCGCCGCAGGCGCACTGCGGCCCGTCCAGGCTGAGCGGGACGTGGCCGAACTCGCCGGCGGTGCTCCGGTAGCCGCGCAGCACCTCGCCGTTGACCACCACGCTGGTGCCCACGCCGTCGGACACGGTCAGGTACACGAAGTTGTCCACCCCGTCGCCGCTGGCCTGGCTGAGCCACATGTGCGCCAGCGCGCACGCCGCCGCGTCGCGGTCGATGAAGACGGGGAGCCCGATGGCCGCGGTGAGCGCGGCGCGCAGGTCCACGTCGCGCCACCCCAGGGTGGGCGCGTTCAGCACCACCGCGGTGCGCCGGTCCACCACGCCGGGCACCACCAGCCCCACCCCCTCGCACTCCCCCGCCCCGGCGTGCGCTTCCACCAGGCGCAGCACGCGGCGCACCAGCTCGGCGGTCAGCTCCCCGGGGTCCAGCGGCGTGGCGAAGGTTTCCATGGCGACCTCGCGCCCGGCGAAGTCGCTGAGGATCACGGCGGTGCGGCTGTACCGCACGTCGATCCCCACGGCCAGCCGGTCGCGGGTCCTCACGTACAGCAGCGTGGGCTTGCGCCCCCGCGAGGTGTCGCCCATGGAGCCCTCGTAGATCAGCCCGTCGGCGAGGAGCTCCTTGACCAGCGGCGTCACCGAGCCGCGCGCCACCCCCATGCGCCGCGCCAGGTCGGCGCGGGAGATGGGCTGGTGCTCGCGCACCAGGTTGAGCACGATCTGCCGGTTGACCTCCCGGGCCGTGGAGCGGGTGGCGAGGTGGAAGCTCCGCGTGTTGATCTTTCGCATGGAATCCCGAACGAGGACGGCGCCGCCGCTCGGCGGGAGCGGGTGGGTGAAGCTTCGCGCCCGGCGCCCCGTCTCGCAAGACTTTTACACACCCCCCGACACACGCCTCGCGCCACGTCGTTCTTGACCGCGCCGGATTTAGTTGGTATTCGTTACAAATATCCGCCTCCGATGCCTCCGTCCTCCCCCACCGCAGAGAAATGGGCCCGTACCTCCTGGCGGGAGACGTCGGCGCCACCAAGGCGGACCTCGCCGTGGTCGCGGTGGATGGAGGGGCGCCGCGGGTGGTCGCGGAGGCGACGCTCCCCAGCCGGGCGCACGCGGGGCTCGCGGAGCTGGCCGGGCCGTTCCTGCGCGCGGCCGGGGTCCCGGTGGACTCGGCGAGCTTCAGCGTGGCGGGGCCGGTGGTGGACGGCCGCGCGCGGCTCCCCAACCTGGGGTGGGAGGTGGACCCGGAGGCGGTCCGCCGGGCACTGGGGCTGCGCCGGGTACGGGTGCTCAACGACCTGCAGGCCACAGCCCTCGCCGTGCCGCACCTGCGCGCCGAGCAGCTGCTGGCGCTCCAGGAGGGGGTGCCGCACCCGGGCGGCGTGCTGGCGGTGGTCGCCCCGGGGACGGGGCTGGGCGAGGCGTTCCTGGTCCCCGGCCGCGGGGAGTACGCGGCCTTTCCCTCCGAGGGCGGGCACACCGACTTCGCCCCCGCGGACGCCGAGCAGCGCGAGCTCCTGGCCTTTCTCCAGGCGGAGACCGGGCACGTGGATTACGAGCAGGTGTGCTCGGGAATCGGGATCGCCAACATCCACCGCTTCCTCGTGGCGAGCGGGCGGGCGCGGGAGCCGGCGGCGCTGGCGGAGCGGATCGCCGCGGCGGCGGACCCCACGCCGCTGATCGTGGAGGCGGGGCTGGCCTCCCGCGACCCGGACGCGGCGTGCTCCCGCGCGCTGGCGATGTTCGCCGCCATCCTGGGCGCCGAGGCCGGCAACCTGGCGCTGCGCGTGCTGGCGACCGGGGGCGTGCTGGTGGCCGGCGGCATCCCGCCGCGGCTGGCGCGGCTGCTGCGGGGCGAGGGCTTCCTGCGGGCGTTCCGCCGCAAGGGCCCCATGACCGCGCTGATGTCCCGCATCCCCGTGCACCTGGTGCTGGAATCGCGCACCGCGCTCTGGGGCGCCGTGCGCTTCGCCCTCGCGGCGGAGCCCGGCCCCACGCGCCGGCCGCTCCCCTCGTCCCTCCCGCTCGCCGCCGAGCCATGATCCGACCGCTCCGCACGCCGTCCCTCGCCCTGGCCGCCCTGGCGCTCGCCGCGCTTCCCGCGGGCGCGCAGTCCGTGCTGTACCGCTCGGAGGCGTTCGTGCTCACCGACAGCTCGGTGCGGCAGGGGCGCTTCGAGGCGGTCGCCCGCTCGCGCGACACCCTCCTTTCCAGCTACCCGCGCTCGGGGCGGGAGATGCACTTCCGCTTCAGCCTGAACGGCGCGGACAACGAGTTCCGCCCCGGCACCGAGCACACCCTGTACATCCGCCCCGCGGCCGGCCGCATCGAGTCGCCGCTGTACGTGTTCGGGCGCGAGCAGCCGCCGGCGGTCCCCACCCCGGAGGCGTTCGCCACGAGCGAGGAGGGCGTCGCGCGGGTGACGCTGCGGCTGGACCTGCGCGGGGTGCTGCGCGGCCTCGCCGCCGGCGCGTACCGTCCGCCGGAGGGCGAGCCCATCGGGCGCGGCGGGCTGCGGGCGGTGTACGCCATCGGCGACGTGGAGCCGCTGACCTGGGACGCCGCCGCGCTGCGCCCCGGCACGCCGGCCGAGCTCACGGACCCGGACGGCGACGGCATCTACACCACCACGCTGGAGATCGAGGCGCGCTACACCCGCCCCGTCGCCGCGGACGGGCGCGCGGTGTGGGCGCGGCGGGCGGACCTCGCCGCGTTTCCGCGGCTGGCCTCGCCGCAGCCGCTGCTGGACGCGCTGTACCGCATGTCGCTGGAGGAGCTGACGCAGCTGGTGCGCGAGGACGGCGCGCTGTCGGCCGGGGCCAAGTGGCCCGGGGTGTGGACGCGCGACGTGTCGTACGCGTCGGTGCTGGCGCTGGCGCTGGTGGCGCCGGACGCGGTGCGGCGCAGCCTGGAGGCCAAGGTGGACTCCGCGGGGCGCATCATCCAGGACACGGGAACGGGCGGCTCGTGGCCCGTGTCCACCGACCGGATGACGTGGGCGCTGGCGGCGTGGGAGCTGTACGCCGTCACCGGCGACCGCGGCTGGCTGCGACGCGCCTTCGAGGTGATCCGCCGCTCGGCGGAGGCGGACCGCCACGCCGTCTTCGACCCGGCGACGGGGCTCGCCACGGGCGAAAGCTCGTTCACGGACTGGAGGGAGCAGAGCTACCCGCGCTGGATGGAGCCCCGCGACATCGCCCGCTCGCAGGCCGTGGGGACCAACGCGGTGCACTTCGCCACGCTGCGCATCCTGGCCGGCATGGCGGCGGCGCTGGGCGAGCCGGCCGCCCCCTGGGCGCGCGCCGCGGACAGCCTGCGCGCCGCCATCGACGCGCACCTGTGGCAGCCCCGGGCCGGGTACTACGCCACCTTCCGCTACGGCCGCGCCTTCCCGTCGGTCGCGCCCCGCTCGGACGCGCTGGGCGAGGCGCTCGCCGTGGTCTACGGGGTGGCGGACGCGGAGCGGCGCGCGCAGGTGGTCGCCCGCACGCCTCTGGTGGAGTTCGGCGCGCCGGTGTTCTGGCCGTACATCCCCGACATGCGGCGCTACCACAACGGGGCGCTCTGGCCCTTCGTCAACGCCTTCTGGACGTGGGCGGCGGCGGAGGCGGGGAACACCGCGGCGGTGGAGCACGGGCTGGCCTCCGTCTACCGCCCCGCCGCGCTCTTCCTGACCAGCAAGGAGAACATGGTGGCCGAGACCGGCCACTTCGACGGCACCGTGCTGAACTCCGACCGGCAGCTGTGGAGCGTGGCCGGCAGCCTGGCCACGCAGTTCCGCGTGCTCTTCGGGATGCGCTTCGGGGCCGACCGGCTGACGTTCGCGCCCATGGTGCCTCCCGCCTATGCCGGCGAGCGGACGCTGTCCGGGGTGCGCTGGCGCGGCGCCGTGCTCACGGTCACGGTGCGCGGCTCCGGGGACGGCGTCGCCTCCGCCCGGCTGGACGGCCGCCCGCTGGAGCGCGCCGAGATCCCCGCCACGCTCACGGGGGCGCACACGCTGGAGATCGTGATGAACGGCCGCTGGCCGGCGGGCCGCATCAACCGGGTGGCGAACCGCTGGGCGCCGGAAACGCCCGTGGCCGCGCTCCGCGGCGACACGCTCGTCTGGGCGCCGGTCCCCGGCGCCGTCCGCTACGGCATCTACCGCGACGGCAGTCCGGAGGCGGCCACCACGGCGACCCGCGTGGCGCTGGCGCGCGCGGACGCCCTGGCCGAGTACCAGGTGCTGGCGGTGGACACGGCGGGCACCGAGTCGTTCCTGAGCGAGCCGGTGCGGGTGGCGCCCCCGGGCACGGAAATCGTCGCCCGCCCGCGCGGCGCGCCGCTGGAGCGGACGCACGCCGGGTTCACGGGCGCGGGGTACGTGCGCCTGACGCGCGAGGCGAACACCCGGGTGGACGTCCCCGTGCGGGTGGCGTGCGGCGGCGCGTACGAGATGGACGCGCGCTACGCCAACGGCAGCGGTCCCGTGAACACCGACGCGAAGGCGGCCATCCGCACGCTGCTGGTGGACGGCCGGCCGGCGGGGGTGCTGGTGATGCCGCAGCGCGGCGTGGACGCCTGGACCGACTGGGGGTGGAGCACGGCGCTGCGCGTGGCGCTGGCGCCGGGCGACCACACCTTGACGCTGGCCTACACGGCGCTGGACGAGAACATGGACCGCCGGGTGAACACCGCGCTCCTGGACCACCTGCGGCTGACGCGGATCTCCGCGGACGGCGGGTGCCGCTGAGCCGCCAACTTCACTGAACGGCCTGTTCGGGCGTGCCCCCGGCTGGCGCCGGGGTCGGGCTTCGGCTCCGTAAGCCCGCAAACAACGCGGGCTAACGGAGTCGAGCCCGCGCAAACAGCCGCGCGGTCTCGCCCCTCCGGGCCGAAATCCCTCACGCGGGTTCCGCGCTGGCGTCCGCGGGGCGCCCCCACCCGGCGGCCTGAGAGCCGCCACCCTCCCCCAGTTCTGGGGGAGGGCTTTCCGTGCTTCGGCTTTGTCGTGCCGTTCTCCCCTCCCCCTTGCGGGGAGGGGCCGGGGGAGGGGGTCGCCGTTGCCGCTCTCCCCCCTCGGCCGCGCGGAAACTGATCTGTTCTCCCCATTTCCGGACGGGTGGGGCATGGATCTGTGGCGCTGGTGCCGCGGAATTCACGCCACACTGGGGAAGGCGTGTCCCACCCCCTTTCGGCCGCCTCCCCAAAACGGATGTCGGCCATGAATGGCGGTAAATACGCCCCGGGCATTCCACTCGCCGGAGCGAAAAACCCAGCTCCCGGAACGGTTGTAGTGCGCCGGGCGGGCCGGAACCGGCGGTGCGCGAGTTGCCCACGGGGCCACCCGGTGCCCGGCGGAGGCGCCGTATCGCGTCCTGTTTCCAGGACGCGGGCGCCGCGGCTCCGCGCACCGGAAACCATGGCGTTCCCGACCACCGGATCTGCCACTCCCGGCCCCCACACGGGGCCGGAGCGGCTTCCTGTCGTCCTCCGCCGCACGTCCGTCCCGGGGCCGAACAGGCGGGCCCCGGCCCCTCCGCCCCCAGAACGGAGAGCCACATGCCGTCCGCGCTGACCTACCCGGGTGTCTACATCGAGGAGGTGCCGAGCGGCGTCCGCTCCATCAGCGGCGTCAGCACCTCGGTGACCGCCTTCATCGGAGCCGCGAAGCGCGGGCCGGTGAACAAGGCGGTCCGCATCCAGAGCTTCGCCGAGTTCGAGCGCCGCTTCGGCGGGCTGGACCCGGGATCGGAGATGAGCTACGGGGTGCGGCAGTTCTTCGCCAACGGCGGCAGCGACGCCTGGGTGGTGCGCGTGGCCAAGGGCGCCAGCCCGGCGCAGAAGACGCTCGCCGCCGTGGGCGGCGGCAACGCGCTGCTGGTCAGGGCGCGCGACGAGGGGGCGAGCGGCAACGCCGTCCACGTGACGGTGGAATCGTCCCCCGCCACCCCGGGCGCCTTCGACCTGACGGTGGTCTACACCTCCGCGGACAACGCCGTGGAGAACCGCACCGAAACGTTCACCGGGCTGTCCATGAACAGCCAGGACTTCCGCTACGCGGTGGACGTGGTCAACGCCGGCTCCGAGCTGGTCACGCTGGAGCGGGTCGCCGCCCTCGGCGGCGCCGTGGCGGGCACCAGCACCAGCGGGCGCCTGGTGGACGGCGGCGGCTCCGCGGTGCAGGTGAACACGCTGGTGGACGCCACCCACAACCAGTTCCGCGTTTCGGTCAACGGCTCCTCGCCGGTCACCGTCACGCTGAACCCGGCGGGGCTCACCGGCAACGCCGCCGCGCAGCTCACCGCCCTGTGCACGCAGGTCACCACCGCGGTGACCAACGCGGCGAACGGGGTCGGCGCGCTGTCCGGCTTCACCTGCGCGCCCAGCGGCGAGCGAATCGTGATGACCTCCGGCGCGGCCGGGGAAACCTCCAGCGTGCGCGTGCTCCCCGGCGCCACCAGCGACGTCGCGACGCGGCTCAAGCTGGGCTCCGCGGGCGGCGGGGTCGAGTCCGACGGCACCGCGCCCCTGGTCCCCCGGGCCACGCCGGACCCCGGCAAGCTGGTGGGGACGCCGATCGTCAACGGCACGCCCATGACCGGCGGCACGCTGGAGGTGTCCATCGACGGCGAGCCCTTCAGGCCGGTGAGCTTCGCCATCGCCGGGGCCGACGACAACGCCAAGGCCGCCGACGCCGCGGCGAAGCTCCAGGCCGCGGTGCGGGCGCTCAAGAGCACGCCCGCGTACGCCGGCTTCACCGCCACCGCGGGCGCGGACGCCGACCGCAGGCTGACGCTGTCCTCCGGCTCGCGGGGCGCCGGGTCGTCGGTGGCGGTGCGCGCCTCGGCGGCGGACCCGCTGGCGGCCGGGCTGGGGCTCCCGGGTGGCGCCGCCACCTCCGGCGTCAACACGATGCTCACGGGGGGGACGGAGCTGGGCTTCGGCGCGGACGACCCGGCCTTCTACTCGATCTTCGTGGGGAGCCGCAACGACCGGAAGGGGCTGTACGCCCTGGAGCGGGTGGACATCTTCAACCTGCTCTGCCTCCCCGGCGTGACCGACGCCGGGGTCCTCGCCGACGCGGCCGCCTACTGCCAGGAGCGCCGCGCCTTCCTGATCGCCGACGCGAAGCGCGACAGCGACACCGTCCCCGAGATGGTGGCCGACGCCTCCGGCACGGCGCTCCCCAAGAGCGACCACGCGGCGGTCTACTTCCCCTGGATCCGCGTCGCCGACCCGCTGGCGGGCGGGCGGCTGCGCACCTGCGCGCCCAGCGGAACCATGGCCGGGGTGTATGCGCGCACCGACTCGCAGCGCGGCGTGTGGAAGGCCCCCGCGGGGACCGACGCGCCCATGGTGGGCGTGCAGGGGGTGACCTACCCGCTCACCGACGCCGAGAACGGGCAGCTCAACCCGCTGGGGGTGAACTGCATCCGCATCCTCCCCGTGTACGGCGCGGTGCCCTGGGGCACCCGGACGCTGCGCGGCGCCGACGCCATGGCGTCGGAGTGGAAGTACGTGCCGGTGCGGCGGCTGGCGCTGTACATCGAGGAAAGCCTGTACCGCGGGACCAAGTGGGTGGTCTTCGAGCCCAACGACGAGCCGCTCTGGTCGCAGATCCGCCTGAACCTGGGCGCGTTCATGAACGGCCTGTTCCGCCAGGGCGCGTTCCAGGGGAAGAGCCCGCGCGAGGCGTACTTCGTCAAGTGCGACTCCGAGACCACCACGCAGGCCGACATCAACCTGGGCGTGGTCAACATCCTGGTGGGCTTCGCGCCGCTGAAGCCGGCGGAGTTCGTGGTGCTGCGGCTCCAGCAGATGGCCGGGCAGATCCAGACCTGAGCGCGCCAGCGCCGAAGTGCGAAGCCGCCCGGCGCACGCCGCCGGGCGCCGTGTCCTGAATCCATGGTTCCGCGGCGGGGGCGCCGGCCAGGCTCCCCCCGCCCGGGCTCACCCGCCGTGCGGCAAGGAGGCACCGGATGCCACAGTTCAGCGCGAACCCGTCGCGGTTCGATCCCTACAAGAACTTCAAGTTCCGCGTGAAGTGGGACGGCCGCTACGTGGCCGGCATCAGCAAGATGAGCTCGCTGAAGCGCACCACCGAGGTGGTCAAGCACCGCGACGGCGGCGACCCCAGCACCAGCCGCAAGTCGCCCGGCCGCAGCGAGTACGAGGCGGTGACGCTGGAGCGCGGCGTCACCCACGACACCGAGTTCGAGCGCTGGGCCAACAAGGTGTGGAACCACGGCTCGGGGCTGGGCGCCGAGGTGTCGCTGCGCGATTTCCGCAAGGACATCTCGGTGGAGGTGTACAACGAGGCGGGGCAGCTCGCCCTGTCGTACAACCTGTTCCGCTGCTGGGTGTCGGAGTACCAGGCGCTCCCCGAGCTGGACGCCAACGCCAACGCCGTCGCCATCCAGACGCTCAAGCTGGAGTGCGAGGGGTGGGAGCGCGACTACGACGTGAAGGAGCTCCCGGAGGTCGGCTTCGACGAGCCGGCGGCCTGACGTGCGCGCGCTGTCCGGACCGGCGCTGCTCGCCGCCTGGGAGGAGGGCCGCGCCCACGGGCCGGCCGGGCGGGCGGCGGCGCTCCTGGCCGCGGCTTCGCCCGGCGAGGAGCGCGCCGGGCTGGCGCGCCTCCCCGTGGGCGCCTGCGACGCGCGTCTGCTGGAGATGCGCGAGGCCACCTTCGGGCCGGTGATGCAGGCGCTCGCCCGCTGCCCCTCGTGCGGCGAGCGCCTGGAGTTCGACGTGCCCACCGCCGCCATCCGCGCGCCGCACGCGGAGGAGCCCGGGCCCGTGCACCTGCTGGAGCGTGGCGG
Source organism: Longimicrobiaceae bacterium (assembly GCA_040509335.1). Lineage (GTDB taxonomy): Bacteria > Gemmatimonadota > Gemmatimonadetes > Longimicrobiales > Longimicrobiaceae > JAFAYN01. The sequence goes on from JBEVLE010000519.1 coordinate 14,480, forward strand.
GCTGCGCGCGCGCTTCCGCGTCCCCGCCGCGGGCGACCTGGCCGCGGCGGCGGCGTGCGGCGGGGTGGACGAGGCCCGCCGCCTGCTGCTGCGCCGCTGCGTGGCGGAGGCGGAGCGCGGCGGGGTCCCGGTGGAGCCGGACGGCCTGGCCCCGGAGGAGGAGGCGGCGCTGGCGGAGGCAATGGCGGCCGCCGATCCCCAGGCGGAGGTGCTGGTGGGGCTCGCCTGCGACGCGTGCGGGCACGGCTGGGAGGAGGGCTTCGACGTGGCCGCCTTCCTGTGGACCGAGGTGGGGGCGGAGGCCTCCCGGCTGCTGTACGAGGTGCACGCCCTGGCGTCGGCGTACGGCTGGCGCGAGGCCGACGTGCTCGCGCTTTCCCCGGTGCGGCGCCGGGCGTACCTGGAGATGGTGGGCGCATGACCGACTTCCTCCGGCGCCTGGCGGAGCGCGCGGTGGGTGCCGACTCCGGCGTCCGCCCCGCCCTCCCCCCGCGCTTCGCCACCTACCCGGCGCCCCCCGCGGATGCCGACGTCCCCGTCGAGCCGGAGCCGGCGGACCCCGCGGGCTACGTGCCAGCGGAGCCCCGCCGCCGCGCCGGCGCCGCTCCCCCGCACGTCGCGGAACCGGCGGCCGGGGCTTTGCCCGCCGCCCCCGCAGACTCCGCCCGCTCCACCCTGCCCGCGGCCGCGCCCGCCGCCGGTCCGCCGGCGCGGGAGC
>JBEVLE010000520.1:0-4693 GCA_040509335.1 Longimicrobiaceae bacterium
CTTGCGGGGGAGGGGTGGCGCGCAGCGCCGGGGTGGGGGCCCCTGCGGACGCCAGCGCCACCCCCGCGTGAGGGATTTCGGCCCGGAGGGGCGAGACCGCGCGGCTGTTTGCGCGGGCTCGACTCCGTTACGCAGCGTTGTTTGCTGCGTTACGGAGCCGAAGCCCGACCCCGCGTCAGCGGGGGCACGCCCACACCGGCCGTTAAAAGCAGCTCTATAAACTACGCCACGCTCGGCTGCGGACCCGCAGCGGTGTGAAGACCGTGATCGAGGCCGGCGAAGCGCTCCCGGGCACGGGCCAGCAGCGCCATGCCGTCGCGCGTGATCTGGTAGTAGCGGCGGGCGGGGCGCCCCTCGCGGCGGGCGGAGGCCTCCTCCTCCCAGGCGGAGTCCACGCACCCGGCACGCTCCAGGCGCCGGAGCGCCGGGTACACCGTGCCGCTGGGGAGGCCGCTGGCGTCCATGATGTCGAAGCCGTAGCCGTAGCCCTCCGAAAGGGCGCGGAGGACCAGGGCCGTGGGATACGTGAGGTTCAGGCGCGTTGTCACGATGGGCACTCCGTTGCTCGGATTCTACAGCTCGCCGCGGCGGGATCCACCCGGCCGGGCCCGCGTCCGCGCGGCGTCGGCGGAAAAAGGGTACGCTCCGGGCGCGCGAACGGATTCCCGGCCCCGCCCCGCTCCGCCGTCACGGCTCCCCCCGGGGCGGAAGGTCGTGCAGCAGGGCGCGGAAGTCCGCCAGGCGGGGGACGCACGCGGCGCCGATCTCGTCCAGGAGGGCGCGGTGCCGCTCGGCCGCGCCGCCGCCCACCACCACCGCCACCCCCGCCGGGAGCGCGTCGCGCAGCCGGCGCAGCTCGCCGGGGAGGCCGGGGTCGTCGGCGGGATACACCAGGCTGAGCGCCACCCGGCTGGCGCCGCGCTGCCGCACCGCCGCGGCGATCTCCTCGGCCGGCAGGTCCGCGCCCAGGTAGGTGACCCGCCACCCCTCCGCCGTGGCGGAGGCGGCGGCCAGCAGCGCCCCGAACTCGTGCACCTGCCCCGCGGGGGTGGCCACCACCATCCCCGGCGCGCTCCCGGGGACCTCGGCGGCCTCGGTCATGAAGCCCAGGACGCGCCGCAGCACGGCGGAGGCGGCGTGCTCGTGCGCCACCCCGATGCGGCCCTCCCGCCACCCCTCGCCGATGGCGCCCAGCAGCGGCGCCGCGACCCCGTCCACGAAGTCTGCGGCGCTCAGCGCCACCACCGCGCGCCGCAGCCCCGCCTCCAGGCCGGCCGGATCCATCTCCCGCACCGCGGCCACGGCGCGGTCCAGGTGCCCCCGCGCCTCCCGCGACGCGGCGGGGGGCGCGGCCGCCACGCCGCGCGCCGCGTCGTCCTCGCGCACCAGCTCCGCCAGCTCGTCGGTGGGCAGCCTGGCCACGCGCCCGATGCTGCGCCCCGCGTCGGTGGCGCGGCGCAGCAGGCGCAGCCGGTCCACGTCGGCGTCGCTGTACAGGCGCTGTCCGTCGTCCGCGCGGCCGGGGGCGACCACCGAGTAGCGCCGCTCCCACACCCGCAGCACGTCCAGCGACAGCCCCGTGCGGTCGGCGACCACGCGGATGGGGTGGCGGGGGACGAGTGTGCCGGCGCTCCGTGTCATGGAAGGATGATACGGCTATCGTCCAATGTTTGTCAATACTTTGTCCAGAGGGCGTGGCGGGTCACGCGGGCGGGGGCGGCTCCGCGGGGGAGGGCGCGGCGTCCAGCCCGGCCTCCTCCGCTTCCACGCCCGGCCTGCGGCCGCGGAACCAGCGGACGGCCTCCACCCCCAGCGCGCAGGTGGCGGCCCAGGCGAAGCCGGCCACGTACCCCGCGACGACGTCGGAGGGGTAGTGCACGCCCAGGTACAGGCGCGACGCCCCGATGGCGAGCACCAGCACCGCGGCGAAGGCCAGCGTCGCGCGCCGCATGCGGCGGGTGGGCTCCAGCCGGGCCACGAGGTACGCCAGGGTGCCGTAGACCACCACGGAGCTCATGGCGTGGCCCGAGGGAAAGGACGAGGCCGACTCGCCGATGCCGGAGATGCGGTAGGGGAACACGGTGGGGCGGGGGCGGGCGAAAGCCAGCTTGAGCACGGTGTTCAGCAGCGCGTTCCCCAGCACCGCCGTCCACAGCAGCGCCACGGACCAGCGGTGCCGCGCGATCCACAGCAGGGTGCTGGCGACCAGCAGCGTCATGGCCACCACCGAGGTGGCGCCCAGGTAGGTGAGCTGGAGGGCGAGGGTGTCCAGCCCGGGGGACTGGCGCGCCGCGATCCAGCGCAGCGCCGCCTCGTCCGCGGCCTGCGTGGCGCCGCGACCCACCAGGCGCGCGATCCCCGCGAAGGCGAGCAGCGCCGCCACGGCGAGCGCCAGCCCGGCGGTCAGGAACACGCCGACCGCGGCGTGGAAGCCGCGGACGTGCGCCCCGATCCAGCGGAGGACCGGGCGCAGGGAGGCGGGGGCGGGGGCGGGGGCCGGCTCGGGCATGGGGGCCCACGGCGGGCAGGATCCGTTCCCGCGCGCCCGCCCCGGCACCCGTCTTGCCCTTCCGTGGCCCGTCCGGAACGCCCGTTCACCCGCACCCGGAGACTCCATGCCCGCCGCTTCGCCCACGCCGCTGCCGCTGGAGCTGGTGCCCATGAAGGCGTCGCTGGGGACGGCGGTGCCCGGGGGCGGGGACTGGGTCTACGAGGTCAAGTACGACGGGGTCCGCGTGCTGGCGCACGCCTGGGCGGACGGGGCGCGCCTGGTGACCCGCAACGGCCGCGAAAAGACGGCGCAGTTCCCGGAGGTGGTGCAGGCGCTGCGGGAGGCGGCCCGCGCGGCGGGGCGGCCGCTGGTGCTGGACGGCGAGCTGGTGGCGCTGGTGCGCGGCAAGCCGGCGCGCTTCCAGGAGATCCAGGACCGGGTGCACCTGGCCGACGAGGCGGAGGTCCGGCGGCGCGTGGACGCCGACCCCGCGGCGCTGGTGGCGTTCGACATCCTCGCGGATGGCGGCGACACGCTGCTGGACGAGCCCTGGACGGCGCGCCGCGCGCGGCTGGAGGCGCGGGTGGGGGAGGGGTCCGCCCACCTGCGCGTCTCGGAGGTGGTGCGGGGGCCCGGCGAGCGGGCGGTGGAGCGGGCGCGCTCGGCGGGGTGGGAGGGGGTGATCGCGAAGCGCACCGACGCGCTCTACCGGCCCGGGAAGCGCTCGGGCGACTGGCTCAAGCTCAAGGTGGAGTTCCGGCAGGAGTTCGTGGTGGGCGGCTGGACCGACCCGCAGCGCAGCCGCAAGCACCTGGGCTCGCTGCTGGTGGGCTACTTCCGGGACGGGGAGCTGGTGTTCGCGGGCGGGGTGGGGACGGGGTTCGACGCGGCGGGGCTGCGGGAGATGCGGGCGCGCCTGGACGCCCTTGCCGCGGAGGCGTCGCCCTTCGGCGAGCCGCCGCGCACGCGCACGCCGCCGCACTGGGTGCGGCCGGAGGTGGTGGTGGAGCTCAAGTTCGCGGAGTGGACGGCGGACGGGCGCCTGCGGCAGCCGGTGTTCCTGGGGGTCCGCGACGACAAGGACGCGCGGGAGGTGGGGCCGGAAGCGAGGAGCGTGCAGGCCCGCTAGGAGCGCCGCCGGGCGGCGCGGCGAAGTCCTGGCGCCCCGCCGGCCGGGGCCGCATCCTTTGCCGTGGATCATCCGCGACGGAGCGGCTCCGGCGGCCGGCTGCACGTGCCGCCCCGAGCCGTTCACCGATTCCACGGTGCCTCATGGGCGTACATCCCAACCAGGACTGGCTCGACCGTTCCAACGCGGGCACGCTCTACCACGTCGAGCACCAGGGCCGCACCAGCCCCGGGCTCGTGCCCTTCCTGGGAGCGGGCATCTCGATCCCCTACCGGATCAAGGACTGGAAGAGCCTTCTCCTGGGCGCCTCTCCGCCGGGCCTCCTCGCCACCATCGAGCAGCTGCTGGGCGAGGGCGACTACGAAGGAGCGGCGGAGCGTCTGCTGCAGGAGCTGGGAGCGGACGGGTTCCAGAACATGGTCGCCGCGGCGGCCGGGGACGGCAACCTGGAATCGTTCCAGTTTCGCGAGGGCACGGTCACGCTCCTGCCGCTGCTCGCGAGCGGCCCGGTGGTGACGACCAACTTCGACCGGGTGCTGGAGCGCGCCTTCCACGCGAGCGGCGCTCCCTTCGACTCGGTGATCTCCGGACCCAGGCCCGACCTGATCGCCGATGCCCTGCACGGACACCGCCGCGTGCTGATCAAGCTGCATGGCGACTGGCAGGACCGCGTCGGCCGCACCTTCTCCAGGTCCGACTACGACACCAACTACGGGGACGCGCAGCCGGAAAAGAAGCGCGAGCTGCTCGAAGGAGCGGAGCGCCTCCTGTTTTCCAGCCGCTCCCTGCTGTTCATCGGCGCGAGCCTGGGCCCGGACCGCACGGTCGGGCTGCTCGAAGAGGTCCATCGCGCACACGCCGGCATTCGCCACTTCGCGATCATGGTGGCGCCCACGGACCCGGAAAAGTTCGGCGAGGTGGAAAGGCGCCTCCGGGCGTGCGGGATCCTTCCCCTGTGGTACCACGCCGAAACGCCCGGAGAGCACGTTTCGCAGGTGGAGAAGCTGGTCGAAACGATCGTCGAGCGGATCTCGGTGCGGACGATCCCCGGACCGGGCGCCGAGGCGCGGCGG
>JBEVLE010000521.1:0-13127 GCA_040509335.1 Longimicrobiaceae bacterium
AGCTGGCGCGCCGCTTCGCGGCGGCGCTCCCGGAGGCGACGCTGCTGAACCTGTACGGCTCGTCGGAGGTGGCTGCGGACAGCACCGCCCACGCGATGGGCGCCGCGGGTCTGGCCGAGGGGGAGCGGGTGCCGATCGGGCGGCCGATCTGGAACACGCGCGTGTACGTGGCGGACGCGGCGATGCAGCCGCTTCCGGTGGGCGCCGTGGGCGAGCTGTACGTGGCGGGAGCCGGCGTTGCGCGGGGGTACGCGGGGAATCCCGCGGCCACGGCGGAGAGGTTCGTCCCGGACCCGTTCGCGCTGGCACCGGGCGAGCGGATGTACCGGACGGGAGACCGGGCGCGCTGGACGCCGGCGGGCGAGCTGGAGTACCTGGGCCGCGTGGACCGGCAGGCCAAGGTGCGCGGCTTCCGCGTGGAGCCGGGGGAGATCGAGGCGGCGCTGCTGGAGCTGCCGCAGGTGCGGGAGGCGGCGGTGACGGTGCGGGAGGACGTGCCGGGGGAGACGCGCCTGGTGGGGTACGTGGTCCCGTCGAACGGCAAGGGGACGTCGGCGGCGGAGCTGCGTGCGCAGCTGGCGGAGCGGCTGCCGGGGTACATGGTCCCGACGGTGTTCGTGGTGCTGGAGCGGGTCCCGCTGACGGCCAGCGGCAAGGTGGACCGCCGCGCGCTGCCCGCGCCGGAGGCGGGGGGTGGGACGGGGTACGTGGCGCCGCGGACGGCGGCGGAGGAGGCGCTGGCGGGGATCTGGGCGGCGGTGCTGCGGGTGGAGCGTGTTGGGGTGCACGACGACTTCTTCGAGCTGGGGGGGCACTCGCTGCTGGCGACGCAGGTGGTGTCGCGGGTGCGGCAGGCGCTGGGTGTGGAGGTGCCGCTGCAGGCGCTGTTCGAGGCACCGACGGTGGCGGAGCTGGCGGGACGGCTGGAGGAGCTGCGCGCCACGGCTGGGCCGGTGATGCCGCGCGTGGTGGCGATCGACCGGTCGGCGCGGCGCAAGGCGAGGGAGCGGCCGCGGACGTAGCGCGAGCCGGCCGCGCGGCGCGCGGGACGTAACGACGGCGGACCGCCCGGGGCAGACGCTCGCCCCGGGCGGTCTGCGCGTCTACCCGCTTCCGGACGCCAGCGCGGGCCCCGCGTGAGGGATTACGGCCCGAAGGGGCGAGACCCCGCGGGCAGTTTCGCGGGGGCTCGACTCCGTTGCAGACGGTCGTTTCGTCTGCTACGGAGCCGAAGCCCGACCCCGCGTCAGCGGGGGCACGCCCGAACCCGTCGGTTCACCCCGATACCACCCGACAGATTGTGCGGAATGGTGTCACATAATATGCTTGTGGCCCGCGACCCGGGGACGGCCCCGGCTCCGCCTTTTCGACCCGCCAGTCCCGAGCCCGCGATGGAAAACGTCGAGAGCATCTTTCCGCTGGGCGCCATGCAGGAAGCGATCCTGCTGCAGGAGCTGGGAGCCGGGGGGGCCGGCGAGTACGTGGAGCAGGCGGGATGGACGGTGCTCGGCCCCTTCGATCCCGCCGCCTTCGCGCGCGCGTGGGAGCGCGCGGTCCGGCGCCACCCGGCGCTGCGCAGCGTTTTCTTCTGGGCCGGGCTCGACGCCCCGGTGCAGGTGGTGCGGCGCCGGGCGGAGCTGCGCACGGAAACGCTGGACTGGCGCGGCGTGGACCCGCGGGAGCGGGAGGCCCGGCTGGCGGAGCTGCGCGAGGCGCACCGGCGCGAGGGCTTCGACATCTCGGCGGCGCCGCCGCTGCGCCTGGCGCAGGTGCGGATGGGCGAGGAGGAGCACCGCTTCGTGTGGAGCTACCACCACATCGCCCTCGACGGCTGGTCGGTGACGCTCCTCCTGCGCGAGGTGCTGGCCGCGTACGGTGCCCTGTGCCGCGGCGAGGAGCCGCCGGAGGAAGCGGTCCCGCCGCTGGCGGGCTACCACGCGTGGCTGCGCGGCCGGAGCCCCGCCGAGGCGGAGGCGTTCTGGCGCGCGGAGCTGGCGGGGCTGGACGCCCCGGCGCGGCTTCCGCGCGGCGCGGACGGGGCGGCCGGGCGCTTCGGGGCGCGGGTGCTCGCGCTGGACCCGCCGCTGGCCGGGGCGCTGCGGGCGGCGGCGCGGCGGCACCGGGTGACGCTCCAGACCGTGCTGCAGGGCGCCTGGGCGATCCTCCAGGCGCGCTACGCCGGGGAGGACGACGTGGTGCTGGGGGTGCTCAGCACCGGGCGCTCGGCGGGGGTTCCCGGGGCGGAGGCCATGCTGGGGCTCTTCATCAACGCGTTCCCGGTCCGGGTGCGGGTGGACGCGGGGGAGGAGGTGGGCGCGTGGCTGCGGGGGCTCCAGGCGGCGCACGCCCGGGCGCGCGCGTTCGAGCACGTGGCGCCCGCCCTGGTGCGGGGGTGGAGCGGGCTGCCGGGCGGGGAGCGGCTCTTCGACACGCTGTTCGTGCTCCAGGACCTCCCGGACTCCCGGTTCGACGGGGCGCGTTTGGGCAACCAGGAGGTGCGCGACTTCCTGCGGCACGAGAGCGACGACCCGCTGGGGTACGCCGCGCTCCTGGAGGCGCGGATCGCCGGGGAAGGGCTGGAGCTGGTGCTGCGCTGGGACGAGGGGCTGGCGGACGGGGCGCTCCTGGCCGGGGCCGCCGGGCACCTGGCGACGATCCTGGCGGCGATGGCGGCCCCCGGCGAGCCGCGCGTGGGCGAGCTCCCGCTGCTGGGCGACGCGGAGCGCGCCCGGCTGCTGGAGGCGTGGCAGGGCGCCCCCGCCGCGTACCCGCTCGCGCCGGTCCACCGGCTCGTCGCGGCGCAGGCCGCCCGCACCCCGGACGCGCCGGCCGTCGTCCACGGCGGACGGTCGCTCACCTACGCCGCGCTGCAGCGCGAGGCCGCCCGCGTCGCGGCCGCCCTGCGCGCCCGCGGCGTGGGTCCGGGGTCGCTCGTTGCGGTGTGCCTGGAGCGCTCCGCCGAGCTGGCGGTCGCCCTCCTGGGCGTCCTCCGCGCCGGGGCGGCCTTCGTCCCGCTCGACCCGGCGTACCCGCGCGAGCGCATCGCCCGTCTCCTGGCCGGCAGCGGCGCCCGGGCGGTCGTCACCGCCGCCGGGCCCGCCGGCGCGCTCCCGGAGGACGGCCCGGAGCGGCTGCTCCTGGAGGTGGACTTCGCCCCCGCGGGCGGCGGCGGGGCGGACGACGGCGCGGAGCTGGACCCCGACCACCTGGCGTACGTCATCCACACGTCGGGGTCCACGGGCGCGCCCAAGGGCGTGATGCTCTCGCACCGCTCGCTGGCCTGCTACGCGGACGCCATGCGCGAGCACCTGGCGCTGGGGCCGGGCGACCGGGTGCTCCAGTTCGCCTCGCCGGCCTTCGACGTGAGGGTGGAGGAGGTGTTCCCGGCGCTCCTGGCCGGCGCCTGCGTGGTCTTTCCCGGGGGCGGCCTGCTCGGCTCGCCCGGCGAGCTGCTGCGCGTGCTGCGGGCGGAGCGGATCACCGTGGTGGAGCTGCCCACGGCGTTCTGGCACGAGTGGGTGCGGAGCCTCGCCGACGAGGGTGCCGCGCTGCCGGACAGTCTCCGGCTGGTGCTGATGGGGGGCGAGCGCGTGCTGCCGGGGCGCATGGCCGAATGGGCGCGCCTGGGGGTGCCGCTGGTGCACGTCTTCGGGCTGACGGAAACGGCGGTGACCTCCACGACGCTGCGCCTGGAGCCGGGCGACGACGGCTCGCGGTGGACGAACCTGCCGGTGGGGCGGGCGCTGCCCAACGTGCGCTTGTACGTGCTGGACGGCGAGCGGCGGCCGGTGCCGGCGGGCGTGGTCGGCGAGCTGTACGTGGGCGGCGACGGGGTGGCGCGCGGCTACCTGGGGCGGCCGGAGCTGACGGCCGCGCGCTTCGTGCCGGACCCGTACGGCGCGGCGGGCTCGCGGCTCTACCGCACGGGAGACCGGGTGCGCCGGCTCGCCGACGGCAACCTGGAGTTCGTGGGGCGGTTGGACGACCAGGCGAAGGTGCGCGGCTTCCGCATCGAGCCGGCGGAGATCGAGGCGGCGCTTGCGGAGCACCCGGCGGTGCGGGAAGCGGCGGTCGTGGTGCGCGAGGACGCGCCGGGCGACAAGCAGCTGGTGGGCTACGTGGTGCCGGCGGCGGGGTGCCGGGCGGACGGCGGCGGGCCGCGCGTCCCGGCGGAGGAGCTGCTCCGGCACCTGCGCGAGCGGCTGCCGGAGCACATGGTGCCGGCGGCGCTCGTGGCGCTGGGGGGTCTTCCCCTCACCCCCAACGGCAAGCTGGACCGGCGCGCGCTCCCGGCGCCGGAGTACGGGCCGGCGGAGGATGGCTACGCGCCGCCGGCGACGCCGACGGAGGAGGTGCTGGCGGGGATCTGGTGTGAGGTGCTGGGTGTGGAGCGGGTGGGGGTGGGGACGAGCTTCTTCGCGCTGGGCGGCCACTCGCTGCTGGCCATGCGGGTGGTGTCGCGGGTGCGGCAGGCGCTGGGGGTGGAGCTGCCGCTGCGCGCGCTGTTCGAGGCGCCCACCGTGGCCGCGCTGGCCGGGCGCGTGGACGACCTCCGCGGCGCTGGCTCCGCCGCGGCGCCGCCCATCGAGCGGGTGCCGCGGACGGGGCCGGTCCGCGCGTCGTTCGCGCAGCAGCGGCTCTGGCTGGTGGACCGGATGGAGCCGGGGAGCGCCGCGTACAACATGCCCGCCGCGCTGCGGCTGCGCGGCCGGCTGGACGCGCGGGCGCTCGGGCGGAGCCTGGACGCGCTGGTGGCGCGGCACGAGACGCTGCGCACCACGTTCGCGGATCGCGGCGGCGAGCCGGTGCAGGTGATCCACGCCGCCGCTCCGGTGCGGCTGGCGGTGGTGGAGGTGGCGGACGAGGCCGGGGCGGCGCGCCTGGCCGCGGAGGAGGCGGCGCGCCCCTTCGACCTGGCGGCCGGCCCGCTGCTGCGCTGCACGCTCCTGCGCCTGGGCGCGGAGGACCACGTGGTGCTCTTCACGCTCCACCACGTGGTGAGCGACGGGTGGAGCATGGACGTGCTCGTCCGCGAGGTGTCCGCCCTGTACGGCTCCTTCGCGCGCGGCGGGGAAGCGCATCTTCCCGAGCTCCCGGTGCAGTACGCCGACTTCGCGGCGTGGCAGCGCGCCTGGCTTTCCGGCGAGGTGCTGGAGGCGCAGGTGGAGTGGTGGAGGGAGCGCCTGGCGGGGGCGCCGCCGCTGCTGGAGGTCCCCACGGACCGGCCGCGCACGGCGGGGCCGGGCGGGCCCTCGGGTGCCGTGCCGCTGGCGCTGTCCCCGGAGCTCGTGCGCGGACTGCGGGCGCTCGGCCGGCGCGAGGGCGCCACGCTGTTCATGACCGTGCTGGCGGGGTGGCAGGCGCTGCTGGGGCGCTGGGCCGGGCAGGACGACGTGGTGGTGGGCACCCCCGTGGCGGGGCGGACGCGGGCGGAGCTGGAGGGACTGATCGGCTTCTTCGTCAACATGCTCGCCCTGCGCGCCGACCTGGGCGGCGACCCGGACTGGGCCGGGCTGCTGGGGCGGACCCGCGAAGCGGCGCTGGGGGCGTATGCCCGCCAGGAGCTCCCCTTCGAACGCCTGGTGGAGGAGGTCGCGGTCGAGCGGAGCCTGACGCACTCGCCCGTCTTCCAGGCGGCCTTCTCGCTGGAGCGGGCGCCCCGGGACGGCGAGCGATTGTCGCTGGGCGAGGTGGAGGCGGAGCCGTTCGGCGCCGCCGCGGGCATCGCAAAGGCCGACCTCAACCTGGGGATGGTGGACGACGGGGAGTCGCTCGCCGGGCGGCTGGAGTTCCGGACCGCGCTGTGGGAGCCGGCGAGCGCCGAGCGCATGGCCGGGCACCTGGTGCTCCTGCTGGAGGCCATGGCGGCGGAGCCGGCCGGGCGCGTCGCCGCGGTGCCGCTGCTGCGCGGGATCGAGCGCGCGCGGGTGCTGGAGGACTGGCAGGGCGCCCGCGCCGCGTTCCCGCTCGTTCCCGTCCACCGGCTCGTCGCCGAGCAGGCCGCCCGCGCGCCCGGCGCGGCGGCCGTCGTCGTGGGCGACCGCGTCCTCCGCTACGGCGAGCTGGACCGGCGGGCGGACCGCGTCGCCCGCGCCCTCCGCGCACGCGGCGTGGGCCCGGAGACGCGCGTCGCGATCTGCCTGGAGCGTTCCGCCGAGCTGGCCGTCGCCCTCCTGGGGGTCCTGCGCGCCGGCGGCGCCTACGTCCCCCTGGACCCCGGCTACCCCCGCGAGCGCCTGGCCTTTCTGCTGGCCGACAGCGGCGCCCGGGTGGTCCTCACCCGCGGCGATCTCGCCGGCGTGCTCCCCGGGGGCGGTCCCGAGCTCGTCTTCCTCGACACTCTCGACGTCCCCGACGCCCCCGACGTCCTCGAAACCCCCGCCTGCGGGGCGGACGTGGACCCGGACCAGCTCGCCTACGTCGTCTACACCTCGGGCTCCACCGGCACGCCCAAGGGGGTGATGGTTTCCCACGCGTCGCTGGCGCACATGGTGGCGTGGCACGTGGAGACCTTCGGCGTCGCCGCCGCGGACCGCGCCACCCTGGCGGTGTCGCCGGGCTTCGACGCGTCGGTGATGGAGACCTGGCCCTTTCTCGCGCGGGGAGCCTCGCTCCACCCCGTCCCGGAGGAGGCCCGCCTGGATCCCGGGGCCATGCGCGGCTTCCTGCTGGGGCGGGGGATCACCGTCGCCACCCTCCCCACGGCGATGACGGAGGGGCTCGTGGCGATGGAGTGGCCGGGGGACACGCCGCTGCGCGCGCTCCTGTGCGGCGGCGACGTGCTGAGGGCGCGGCCCCGGCCCGGGCTCCCCTTCGCGCTGGTGAACTGCTACGGCCCCACCGAGGGCACCGTGAACACCGCCGTGGGGGAGGTTTCGCCGGAGGGCGATTCCCTGCCGGCGCTCGGCCGGCCCATCTCCCGGGTGCGCGTCCACGTGCTCGACGCGCACGGGGAGCCGGCGCCGGTGGGGGTGGCGGGCGAGCTGTACATCGGCGGGGCGGGGGTGGCGCGCGGATACGCCGGGCGCCCGGATCTCACGGCGGAGCGCTTCGTCCCCGACGCACTCGGGGGCGAGCCGGGCGCGCGGACGTACCGCTCGGGCGACCGCGTGCGCTGGCTGGCCTCCGGCGAGCTGGAGTTCCTGGGGCGCGTGGACCAGCAGGTCAAGGTGCGCGGCTTCCGCGTGGAGCTGGGCGAGGTGGAGGCCGCGCTGCTGTCGCACCCCTCGGTGGGCGCGGCGGCGGCGGCGGTCCGGGAAGGCGGGGCGGGGGAGAAGCGGCTGGTGGGCTACGTCGTCGCGGCGGGGGCGGGCGCGGAGCTTTCGGGCGCGGCGGTGCGCGCGTGGCTGCGGGAACGCGTCCCCGAGCATGTCGTTCCCTCCGCCGTGGTGGTGCTGGAGCGGCTTCCCCTGGGCGCCAACGGCAAGCTGGACCGGCGCGCCCTCCCGATGCCGCGGTGGGAGGACCGAGAGTACGTGGCCCCGCGCACTCCCGCGGAGGAGGTGCTGGGCGGGATCTGGGCGGAGGTGCTGGGGACCGAGCGGGTGGGCGCGGACGCGCACTTCTTCGAGGCCGGCGGGCACTCGCTCCTGGCCGCGCAGGTGGCGGCGCGGGTGCGGACGGCGTTCGGCGTGGAGCTGCCGCTGCGGGCGGTGTTCGAGGCGCCCACGCTGGCCGGGCTGGCCGCGCGCGTCGAGGCGCTCGTCCGGGAGGGGAGCGTGGACGACGCGCCGCCCATCGGGCAGGTGCTGCGCGACGGCCGGCCGCTCCCGGCGTCGTTCGCGCAGCGGCGGCTGTGGCTGGTGGACCGGCTGGAGCCGGGGAGCGCCGCCTACAACATGCCCGCCGCGCTGCGGCTGCGTGGCCGGCTGGACGCGCGCGCGCTCGGGCGGAGCCTGGACGCGCTGGTGGAGCGGCACGAGACGCTCCGCACCACGCTGCGGGAGGAGGGCGGCGAGCCGGTGCAGGTGATCCACGCACCCGCTCCCGTGCCGCTGCCGGTCGTGGAGGTCGCGGACGAGGCCGGGGCGGCTCGCCTGGCCGCGGCGGAGGCCGCGCGCCCCTTCGACCTGACGGCCGGCCCGCTGCTGCGCTGCACGCTGCTGCGCCTGCGCGGGGACGACCACGTGCTGTGCTTCACCCTGCACCACGTGGTCAGCGACGGGTGGAGCATGGGCGTGCTGGTGCGGGAGGTTTCCGCGCTCTACGCCGAGCACGCCGGGGGCGGGGAGGCCCGCCTGCCGGAGCTCCCCGTGCAGTACGCCGACTTCGCCGCCTGGCAGCGGGCCCGGCTCGCGGGCGATGTGCTGGAGGCCCAGGTGGAGTGGTGGCGGGAGCGGCTGGCCGGCGCCCCGCCGCTGCTGGAGATCCCCACGGACCGGCCCCGGGCCGCCGGGACTCCGGCGGGGGCCGGCGTCCACCGCTTCGCCCTGGCGCCCGGGGTGTCGGACGGGCTGCGGGCGCTCGCCCGCCGCGAGGGCGCCACGCTGTTCATGGCCGTGCTTGCCGGGTGGCAGGCGCTGCTGGGCCGCTGGGCCGGGCAGGACGACGTGGTCGTGGGCACGCCCGTCGCCGGGCGCACGCGGGTGGAGCTGGAGGGGCTGATCGGCTTCTTCGTCAACATGCTCGCCCTGCGCGCCGACCTGGGCGGCGACCCGGACTGGGCCGGGCTGCTGGGGCGCGTCCGCGAGGCGGCGCTGGGGGCGTACGCCCACCAGGAGGTGCCCTTCGAGCGCCTGGTGGAGGAGCTGGCCACGGAGCGCAGCCTGGCGCACGCGCCGCTCTTCCAGGTGACCTTCGCCCTGGAGCGGGCGCTGTCCGCGCGCGGGGAGCTGTCGCTGGGCGGCGTGTCGATGGAACCCTTCGGGGCGGGCGCGGCCGCCGCCAAGTTCGACCTGGACGTCACCTTCCACGACGACGGCGGAGCGCTCCGCGGCGAGGTCGCCTTTCGCGCGGCGCTCTTCGAGCCCGCGACGGTCGCCGCCCTGGCCGGGCGCCTGGAGGTGATGCTGGAGGCGATGGCGGCGGGCCCGGACGCGCGCGTCTCGGAGGCGCCGCTGCTCCGCGGCGCCGAGCGCGCGCGGGTGCTGGGAGAGTGGAGCGCCACCGGCGCCGACCTCCCGCCCGCGTGCGTCCACGAGCTGTTCGCGGACCGGGCGCGGCGCACCCCGGACGCCGTCGCGCTGGTGTTCGCGGACGGGTCGCTGACCTACGCCGGGCTGGACCGCGCCGCAAACCGGCTGGCGCACCGGCTGCGGCGCGGCGGGGTGGGGCCGGACGCGCGCGTGGGCGTGTGCCTGGAGCGCTCCCCGGAGATGGTCGTGGCGATGCTGGCGATCCTCAAGGCCGGCGGCGCCTACGCCTACCTGGACCCCGAGCTGCCCGCGGCGCGCCTGGCGCTGCTGGTGGAGGAGCTGGCCGGGCCCGTGGTGCTCACCCGGGACGCGCTGCGCGGCCGCCTCCCGGCCGGCACGGCGCTCCTGTGCCCGGACGCGGAGCGGGAGTCGATCGGCGGGGAGCCGGACACGGCGCCCGCGGTGGAGGTTTCGCCCGAGCACCTGTGCTACGTCATCTACACCTCCGGCTCCACCGGCCTCCCCAAGGGCACCGAGGTGCCGCACCGCGCCGTCCCCGGCTTCTTCCAGGGCGTGGCGTACGCCCGCTTCGACGCGGAGCAGGTGCATCTCCAGCACTCCTCGCCGTCGTGGGACGCGCTGACGCTGGAACTGTGGCCGGCGCTGCTGACGGGGGGCCGCTGCGTGCTGTACCCGGGCCGGAGCGCGGACCCGGACGGCCTGGCGCGGGAGGTGGAGCGCCACGGGGTGACCACGCTGTGGCTTACCGCGGCGCTCTTCAACCTGGTGGTGGACGCGCGCCCGGAGGTGCTGGACGCGGTGCGGCAGGTGATGACCGGGGGCGAGGCCGTTTCCGCGGCGCACCTGCGGCGGGCGCAGGATCGCAGCCCGGGGCTGCGGCTGGTCAACGGCTACGGCCCCAGCGAGTGCACGGTGTTCGCCAGCTGCCACGTGGTGGGCGGGGAATCCGCGCGCGGCCGGGTGCCCATCGGGCGGCCGGTGGGCGACCGGCGGGTGTACGTGCTGGACGCGTGGGGAGAGCCGGTGCCGCCGGGGGTGCCGGGGGAGCTGTGCGTGGGCGGCCCGGCGGTGGCGCGGGGATACCTGGGGCGGCCGGGGCTCACGGCCGAGAAGTTCGTCCCGGACGCGTTCGGCGCGGCGGGCGGGCGGCTGTACCGCTCGGGAGACCGGGTGCGCTGGAACGGGCGCGGCGAGCTGGAATACCTGGGCCGCGCGGACCAGCAGGCCAAGATCCGGGGATTCCGCGTGGAGCCCGGCGAGGTCGAGGCCGCGCTGCTGGAGAACGAGCGCGTCCGCGAGGCCTTCGCCGCGGTGCGCGAGGACGAGCCGGGCGAGCGGCGCCTGGTGGCCTACGTCGTCGCGGCGGAGGGCGCGGACGTCGCCGCGCCGGAGCTGCGGGCGCACCTGCGCGGGCGGCTGCCGGAGTACATGCTCCCGTCTGCGTACGTGGTGCTGGAGCGGCTTCCCCTGACCGCCAACCGCAAGGTGGACCGGCGCGCGCTCCCGGCGCCGGAGCGGGCCGGGGACGCGCGCGCGTACCGCGCGCCGCGCACCGCCGCGGAGGAGGTGCTGGCGGCGATCTGGGCGGAAACGCTGCGCCTGGAGCGCGTGGGAGCGGACGACGACTTCTTCGAGCTGGGCGGGCACTCGCTGCTCGCCGCGCGGGTGGTGTCGCGCGTGCGGGCGGCGCTCGGGGTGGAGCTGCCGCTGCGCGCCGTGTTCGAGGCGCCCACCGTGGCCGCCCTGGCCCGGCGCGTGGAGTCGCTCCGGGGCGACGGCTCCGCGGCCGCTCCCCCCGTCGTGCCGGTGCCGCGGGACCCGCTGCGCCCGCCACCCGCCTCGTTCGCGCAGCGGCGCCTGTGGTTCATCCAGCAGATGGAGCCGGAAAGCGCCGCCTACAACATGCCGGCCGCCCTGCGGCTCCGCGGCCCGCTGGACCCGCGGGCCATGGCGGGGGCCCTCGCCGACCTGGCCGCGCGCCACGAGACGCTGCGCACCGTGTTCGCCACGGTGGACGGCGAGCCCGTGCAGGTGGTGGAGCCGCCCGCGCCGCGCCCCCTCCCCGTGCACGACCTGCGCGCCCTCGCCGGGGACCATCGCGCCGCCGCGGTCCGGCGTCGGGCGCGCGCCGAGGCGGCGCTCCCCTTCGACCTGGCGCGCGGGCCGCTGCTGCGCGCCGCGCTCCTGCGCGTGGACGAGGCGGAGTGGGTGCTCCTCCTCACGCTCCACCACGTGGCGAGCGACGGCTGGAGCACCGCCATCCTGCTGCGCGAGACCGCCGCGCTCTACGAGGCACGCCGCAGCGGGACCGACGCCGCCCTCCCGCCGCTGCCGGTGCAGTACGCCGACTTCGCGGTGTGGCAGCGCGAATGGCTCGCCGGCGAGGTGCTGGAGCGGCAGATCGGCTACTGGAAGGACGCGCTCGCCGGCGCGCCCCCGGTGCTGGACCTCCCCGTGGACCAGCCGCGTCCGGCGGTACAGGGGACCCGCGAGGGGTACCGGCCGCTCGCCCTCCCCGCCTCCACCCTGGCCCCGCTCCGGGCGCTGTCCCGGCGCGAGGGGGCCACGCTCTTCATGACCTTCCTGGCCGCGTGGCAGCTCCTGCTGGCGCGCTACTCCGGCGAGGACGACGTCAGCGTGGGCACCCCCGTCGCCGGGCGGACGCGGCTGGAAACGGAGGGATTGATCGGCTTCTTCGTCAACATGCTCGTGCTGCGCACCGAGCTGCGGATGGAAGCGTCGTTCCCGGAGCTGCTGCGACAGGTACGGGAAACGACGCTGGGGGCGTACGCCCACCAGGACATCCCCTTCGAGAAGCTGGTGGAGGAGCTGGCCCCGCAGCGGAGCCTGACGCACACGCCGCTCTTCCAGGTGATGTTCGCCCTGCGGAGCGCCGAGCCGGCCGCGCCGTGGAGCGGCTCGCTGCGCATGGAAGCGATCCCCGACGAGGGCGGCGCCGCCAAGTACGACCTGACGCTGGAGCTCGCCGAGAGCGGGGACGGCCTCTCCGGGACGATCTCGTACCGCGAGGAACTGTTCGACGCCGCCACCATCGAGCGGATGGCGGAGCACTTCGCCGCGCTCGCGGCCGCCGTCGCCGCGGACCCTGACCGCCCCGTCGCCGCGATCCCCATGCTCGGACGGGCCGAGCGCCGCCGGCTGGTGGAGGAGTGGAACGCGACCGCGCGCCCCTTCGACGGCGGCCTGTGCATCCACCAGGCGTTCGAGGCGCAGGCCGCGCGCACCCCGCAAGCGACCGCCCTGGTCTTCCGCGGCGAGGAGGTCACCTACGCCGCGCTGGACCGCCGCGCCGAGCTCCTGGCCCGCGCCCTCCGCCGCCGCGGCGTGGCCGCCGAGTCGCGCGTGGGCGTGTGCGTGGAGCGCTCGGTGGAGATGGTGGTGGCGCTGCTGGGCGTGCTCAAGGCGGGGGGCGCGTACGTCCCCATCGACCCCGGCTATCCGGCGGACCGCATCACCTACATGCTGGAGGATTCCGGCGTGGACGTGCTCCTTACCCAGGCGCGGCTGGCCCCTTCCCTTCCCCCGCACGGCGCGGCGGTGGTGCGGCTGGACGCGGACTGGGCGGGGATCGCGGCGGAGCCGGCGGATGCGCCGGAGGTGGAGGTGTCGCCGGACGGGCTGGCGTACGTCATCTACACCTCCGGCTCAACGGGGCGGCCCAAGGGCGCCATGAACGCGCACCGCGGCGTGGTGAACCGGCTGCTGTGGATGCAGGCGGAGTACGGCCTGCGCGTGGACGACGCGGTGCTGCAAAAGACGCCGTTCTCGTTCGACGTATCCGTGTGGGAGTTCTTCTGGCCCCTGCTCACGGGCGCCCGCCTGGTGATGGCGCGCCCGGAGGGCCACCGCGATCCGGCGTACCTGGCGGCGACCATCGAGCGCGAGGAGATCACCACGCTGCACTTCGTTCCCTCCATGCTCCGCGCGTTCGTGGACCACGGGGATGCGGCGCGGTGCGGATTGGTGCGGCGGGTGATCAGCTCGGGCGAGGCGCTGCCGGCGGAGCTGGTG
>JBEVLE010000522.1:0-6234 GCA_040509335.1 Longimicrobiaceae bacterium
CGGGGTGAGCCTCGCCAAACAGCCGGCGAGTCTCCCCCCGAACAGACTTTGGGGGGTACTACGAACTGCAACGGCGCCCACACCCGGAGATCGGGGTGTGGGCGCCGTCGCGTGCTCCGTCCGCCGTTGCAGGCTGTTCCCTGTTCCCTGTTCCCTGTTCCCTGTTCCCTGTTCCCTAGTACATTGTCCCCACCCATGGCTTCCGCTCCCGACTCCCGCACCGCCCCCGGGCGCGTCCTGCTCGTCTTCCTGGACGGCGTCGGGATCGGCGCGGACGACGCGGCGACGAACCCGTTCGTGGCGGCGCGGCTGCCGCGGCTGCGGGAGGTGCTCGGGGGGCGGCTGCCGGTGCGCGGGCAGCTGGACGGCGCGGGGCGCATCGACGCCGCGGGCGCGGTGCTGGTGGCGGCGGACGCCACGCTGGGGGTGGCGGGGCGGCCGCAGAGCGGCACGGGGCAGACGGCGCTGCTCACCGGCATCAACGCGCCGCGCGAGTTCGGGCGGCATTTCGGGTCGTGGGTGCCCACGGCGCTGCGGCCGGCGCTCGCGGCGGAAAGCCTGCTGGCCCGCGCGCTGCGCGCGGGGCGGAGCGCGGCGTTCGCCAACGCGCACCCCATCGCGCGCTTCGGCATCGAGGTGTTCGTGGGGCGGCGGCCGGCGGCGCCCCCGCTCGCGGCGCACGCGGTGGGGCTGCTCACGCGCGACCGCGACGAGCTGCGCCAGGGGCGCGCCGTCGCGTCGTCCATCACCAACGAGCGCTGGCGCTCCGACCTGCGCGCCGACGTCCCCGACATCTCCGCCGCGCAGGCGGGGCGCAACCTGGCCGGCATCGCCGCGGAGCACGCGGTGACGCTCTACGCCCACTACGACACCGACGCCGCCGGCCACCGCGAGGACCTCGCCGGGGCCGTGGCCGCGCTGGAGCGGGTGGACGCCTTCCTGGGCGGCGTGATGGACGCGCTCCCGGCCGACGCGCTCCTGGTGGTCGCCAGCGACCACGGCAACGTGGAGGACGTGGGCGGCGGGCACACCCTCAACCCGGTCCCGGTGATCGCGGTGGGGCGGGGGAGGGAGCTCCTCGCCGAGCGCGTGCGCGACCTCACCCACGTCACCCCCGCGCTCCTGGCGCTGCTCGGCATCCCCTGACCCGCCGTCCGCCGTTGCAGGCTGTCCCCTGTCCCCTGTTCCCTGTTCCCTGTTCCCTGTTCCCTGTTCCCTGTTCCCTTGATGCAGTTGAAAGCCGTACTCTACGACTTCGACGGTACGCTCGCCGACAGCACCGAGCTGATCATGCGCTCGTACCGGCACACCATGGACACCCACCTGGGGCAGGCGCCGCCGGACGAGGAGTGGCTGAGCGGCTTCGGGATGACGCTGGAGGTGCAGATCGCCCGCTTCGCCCGCTCCACCGCCGAGGCGGAGGCGATGCTGGACACCTACCGCGTCTTCCAGCGCGAGCACCACGACGGCATGGTCGCCCCCTTCCCCGGCACGCTGGAGACGCTGGAAGCGCTGCGGCGGCGCGGAGTGGGGCTCGCCATCGTCACCAGCAAGCACCGCGAGGCGGCGCTGCGGGGGATGGACCTGTGCGGCATCGTCGACCACTTTCCCGTGATCGTCACCCCGGAGGACGTCGCCAGCCCCAAGCCGCACCCGGAGCCGGTGCTGTTCGCGCTGGAGCGGCTGGGCGTGCGCGCGGAGGAAGCGGTGTTCGTGGGCGACTCGCCGCACGACCTGGCCGCCGGGCGGGCGGCGGGGACCCGCACGGCCGGCGCGCTGTGGGGGCCGTTTCCCCGTGCCGCCCTGGAAGCCGAGCGGCCGGACTGGCTCCTGGACGAGCCGGGCGACGTGGCGCGCCTGCTGGACGGCGCGATCCCGGGTGCTGCCTCCCGCTGAAGCACGGAAGCGA
This sequence comes from Longimicrobiaceae bacterium, assembly GCA_040509335.1. Classification (GTDB taxonomy): domain Bacteria; phylum Gemmatimonadota; class Gemmatimonadetes; order Longimicrobiales; family Longimicrobiaceae; genus JAFAYN01. The sequence goes on from JBEVLE010000522.1 coordinate 1,910, forward strand.
CGGATCGAACCGGCGGGTTCGGGCGTGTCCCCGGCTGCGCCGGGGTCGGGCTTCGGCTCCGTAACGCACGATAAAACTGTGCGTAACGGAGTCGAGCCCCGCCAAACTGCCGGCGGGTCTCGCCCCTTCGGGCCGAAATCCCTCACGCAGCTGCAGAGGTACCCGCGGCATCCCGGCCGCATTTCCCGGCCGGCTCACCACATCTCCCTCACCCATTCTCTCCGAGAACCCCCATGCATCCCTCGCTCCGTCTCGCCCTCCCGCTCGTCTTTCTCGCCCTCGCCGGCTGTGCGCGTGGCGCCGCGGTGCAGCCCTCGCCCGGAGCCACGGCCCCGGTGCTCCGGCACGGCGCGTACACGGTGGAGATCCAGTGGGGCGACTCGGGCGAGGCACAGACCGCGGTGATCCGCCAGGGGCGCGAGTCGGTGTGGCAGGGGGCCGGGTTCCGCTTCAGCCTGGGGGAGGCGCCCGGGACGGACGAGAGCGAGCGGGCCACGCTGCCGCCCGCCGTGCGCGACCTCACCGGCGACGGCGTGCCCGAGCTGGTACTTGCGGACTGGTCGGGGGGCGCGCACTGCTGCTTCACCTACTACGTGTTCACCCTGGGCCCTCGGTTCGCCGTCCTCGACACCATCCCGCTGGAGCACTCGGACGACGCCCGGTTCCAGGACGTGGACGGAGACGGCGCGCTGGAGCTGCGCACGCGGGACTGGACGTTCGCGTACTGGAACACGTCGTTCATGGGCTCCCCCGCGCCCGAGGTGGTGCTGGCGCCCGGCGAGGACGGCTTCCGCATGGCGGAGCGCTTCGCGCGCAGGCCGGCCCTGTCCGCCGATTCCGTGCGGCGGCAGGTGGGGCGGGTGCGCGGCGAGTGGGTGGAGGCGCGCCGGTTTCCGCCGGTGGCGCTGTGGCAGACGATGGTGGAGATGGTCTACGGGGGGAACGCCGCGCAGGTGGGGGCGTTCGTGGAGTGCGCCTGGAAGGGGGACGCCACGGGGCGGGAGGTGTTCCTGCGCTACTTCCGCGACCAGCTCCTGCGGTCGCCCTTCTTCGAGGACCTGGACGCGCTCAACGAGGGGAGCCTGTACGACGCGTTCCGGAGCGAGGGCGCCGGCTGCGGCCAGGCGGCCTGACCTCCGCGCCGTCTACAGGGCCTTCAGGAACGGAAACGCGGACGAGGCCAGCTCCAGGCGCAGGCGGTTCACCGCACGCAGGTCGCCGGTGGGGATCCCGAGCCGCTCCAGCGTCGCGCGCATCGGACTGCCGGAGTCCAGCGCGTCCAGCACCCGCCGGGCGTCCCCCTGTGCCCGCGGCACGGGAAACGGGACCTCCTGGTCCGGCGTGGGGCTGTACCCCTGGTCGTCGTCGCCCCGGAAGTGCATCTGGCGGGTGGTGCGGGCGGGGGCGTAGCGGCCTTCCAGGAACGCCTCGCACAGCTGCCGGACCGAGCTGCGCGGGACGGGCGAGTTCCGGCGCTGCAGGTAGAACCAGAGCATGGGCGAGCCCGCCAGCAGGAGGAGGTTGGTGACCTGCCAGCGCCGCGCGTCGGGGAGCGTGTCGTACACGCGCTGCAGCTCGGCGTCGCCCATCTCCAGCTCCCAGTCGCAGGCGTCGTGGGCGGCGTTCCACCCGCTGGGGAAGGGAGCCAGCAGCTCCAGCCCCGCGCTATCGGCCATGCGGTCCAGCGACTCCACCGTGTAGCTGTGCTCCACCGGCTGGATCAGCGCGTCCGCCAGCTCCGTTTCCGGCGTGTCGCGCTGCTGCGCCAGCCACGCGCCCATCTCCCCCGGCCCCGCGTAGTGGTCCACGAACCGCCGCGCCAGCGCCAGCTCCTCCTCGTAGGCGTACCCCGCGCACCCGAGCAGCGTCCGCACCGCCTTCTGGAAGGCGGTGGTGTGCGTGCGGTGGTAGCGGTTGTAGACCATCAGCTGCATCACCCCCGCGGGGCGGAGCGCCGCCGCCAGTCGCGCCAGCGCGTGGTCCGGGTCCGCGTTGTGGTGGATGACCCCCGTGCAGACCACGTAGTCGAACTCCTCCGCGTACCCCGCCTGGTTGATGCTTTCCCGGCGCAGCTCCAGGTTGGCGACGCCCATCTGCCGCGCGCTCGCCGCCGCCACCTCCAGCGAGCCGGCGGACAGGTCCGAGCCCACCACCCGCGCGTCGGGGAACATCAGCGCCGTGATGACCGCCTGGTTGGTGCCGCACCCGGCCACCCAGACGCGCGCCCCCTCGCGTGGCAGCACCGGCCGGCCGACCCGGCCCACGTCCTGGTCCAGCATGTCCGCCCAGAAGCGGCGGTCCGTCAGCCGCTCGAAGTACATGGGCGGCCAGGGATAGCGGATGGTCCCGTAGAAGCCGGCGTTGAGCGCGTCCACCTCCGCGTCCGAGGTGGCCAGCTCCAGGTTCTGGGAGTCGTGGTCGCGCATGGGGATCCGCGTCGATGGCAGGGTGGGGCGAGAAGGGCCGCGCGTGCCTACTTGATGAAGCGGTAGGTGATCCGTCCGCGCCGCAGGTCGTACGGCGACAGCTCGATGGTCACCCGGTCGCCCTCCAGGATGCGGATGTAGTGCTTGCGCATCCGCCCGGAGATGTACGCCAGCACCTTGTGCCCGTTCTCCAGCTCCACGCGGAAGTTGGTGTCCGGGAGCACCTCCGTCACGGTGCCCTGCATCTCGATTCCTTCCTTCGCCAAGGTTCCTCCCTCCATGGCGGCGTGGTCGTCGTGCGGACCGGCGGCGGCCCGCTCGGGAGCCATTTTCTGGCTAATATAATTTGCCCCCGGGAGCGGAAAAGGAACTTCTTCCGCCCCGGCCCGCCTACCCGGGGCCGCCCTCCGCGCGCCGCTTTGCGCTCCGCCGCCGCGGGCCGTATCTTCCCGCCGGCGCGGCCCACGGCCGCCACGACGCGTTCACAAAAACTTCCCGGCGCCTTCCAGGGCGCCGGGTCTCATTTCAGAGAAGGAGCGACTGGTATGCGGATGCTCGTGCTCGGTGCGGGGCTGCAGGGTTCTGCGTGTGCTTACGACCTGCTCGCGCACACCGACTACGACGTGGTCATCGCCGACATCAACGTCGACGTCGTGGCCCCGTTCCTCCAGCCGTACGTAGGCGGGCGACTCACCCTCCAGAAGGTGGACGCCAACGACCGCGCCTCCGTGCGCCAGGTGATGGAAGGCGTCACCGCCACCATGAGCGCCTTCCCCTACTACTTCAACCTGGGGATGGCCGTCGCCGCCATCGACGCCGGCTCGCACTTCTGCGACCTGGGCGGCAACACCGAGATCGTGCTGCAGCAGAAGGCGCTCGCCGACCGCGCGCGGGAAAAGGGCGTCAGCGTCATCCCCGACTGCGGCCTGGCCCCCGGCATGGTCAACATCCTGGCGCAGCACGGCATCAGCCGGCTGGACCGCGTGGACGCGGTGCGCATCAAGGTGGGCGGGCTCCCGCAGAACCCCGAGCCCCCGCTCAACTACCAGCTCGTGTACTCGCTGGAGGGCGCGCTCGACTACTACACCACCCTTTCCTGGGTGCTGCGCGACGGAAAGCCCACGCAGGTCAAGGCGCTTTCCGAGATCGAGGAATTGGAGTTCCCCGGCGTGGGCACGCTGGAGGCCTTCCACACCGCCGGCGGGCTTTCCACCATGGCGCAGAGCTACGAGGGCAAGGTCCCCACCATGGAGTACAAGACGCTGCGCTTCCCCGGCCACGCAAAGCTCATGGAGGCCGTCCGCGACCTGGGGCTGCTGGACCTGGAGCCGGTGGACGTCAAGGGCGCCCACGTGGTGCCGCGCGACGTGTTCATCTCCATCGTGGGGCCGCGGCTGCGCAAGGACTACCGCGTGAGCCCGGACATGGTGGTGCTGCGCGTGGAGGCCGAGGGCGAAAAGGACGGCCGGCCCGCGCTCTTCCGCTGGGACCTGCTGGACCGCTACGACGCCGCCACCGGGATCACCGCCATGATGCGGACCACGGGCTTCTCGCTCGCGATCACCGGCGCCTTCCAGGCCGAAGGCCGGATCGAGCCCGGCGTCTGGACCCCCGACGAGGCGATGCCCGCGCCCGCCTACATCGACGCGCTCGCGGGGCGCGGCGTGGTCATCCACGAGCACCGACTTTCGCCGCAGGCGGTGTAAGGCATCGGTCTCTGCGTGGTGGCGGGCCGCTACGGAGCCGGACGATACTGCCGTCCGTCTCCTCCGCGGGCTCGGCGAGCCAGCCGAAACTGCCCGGCTGTCTCACCTCGCCGGAGTGAGCCTCGCCGAACTGCCGGCGAGTCTCCCTCCGCACAGGATCATACGGGTACTGCGGAACTGCGAACGGCAAAAC
>JBEVLE010000523.1:0-2875 GCA_040509335.1 Longimicrobiaceae bacterium
GCGTGAGGGATTTCGGCCCGAAGGGGCGAGACCCGGCGGGGCTGTTTCCGCCGGGGCTCGACTCCGTTACGCACAGTTTTATCGTGCGTTACGGAGCCGAAGCCCGACCCCGGCGCCAGCCGGGGGCACGCCCAAACCCTGCCGTTTCAGTCCTCGACCAGATAGGCGATCCCCCACGCCCCCTCGCCGGCGTGCGTGGCGATGATCGGCGTGCCCGGCCCCACGATGATCTCGCGGTCGCGGCCGTAGCGCCTGCGGATCTCGTGGCACACCTCGTCCACCGCCTCCGGACAGGCCACGTGCATCACCCCGAAGCGCACCTTTCTGGTCGTCCTGGGGACCTTCTGCTCCAGGATCTCCATCATCTTGGGGAGCACGCTCTTCCGGCCGCGCACCTTGGCGATAGGCACCAGCTTGCCTTCCGGGTCGATGTCCAGCACCGGCTTGATGTCCAGCAGGCTCCCCAGCCACGCCCGGCCGCGCCCCACCCGCCCCGAGGCGAGGGCGCGCTCGAAGGTGTCCAGGTGGATGAAGAAGCCCGACTGGTCGCGGATGCGCCCCAGCTCCGCCACGATGCGCTCCGGCTCCCACGCCATCTCCCCCAGCTCGGACGCCTTGAGCGCCATCAGCCCCTGGAGCAGCGACCCGCCGCGCGAGTCCACCAGGTGGATGGGCGTGGAGCCGGCCGGGCGCTGCCGCATGGCCGCCTGCGCCGAGGCGAAGGTCCCCGACAGCGCGGACGACAGCAGGATCGCCACCACGGCCTCGCCGTCCTCCCCGGCGCGCTCGTACGCCTTGAGGAAGGCCGCGGGCGCCGGCTGCGAGGTGCTGGGGTGCGCCCCCTCCCGGAGCCGCTCCGCGAAGGCGTCCGCCGAGATGTCGAAGCGGTCGCGCAGCACCTGGTCGCCGAAGATCAGGTTGAGCGGCACCAGGTTCATCCCGTGGGCGCGCACGATCTCTTCGGGGAGGTCGCACGCCGTGTCCGCCACCACCGAGATGGGGCGGCGGGCCAGCACCATGTGCCCGGCCGCCGCGGCGCGGCCCATGGCCGCGTGCTGCGCCTGCATGTCCTCCGCCTTGTGCGTCGCCAGCTCGCCCAGCGTGCGCAGGTAGTCGAAGACGCCTTCCGGCTCGTCCGTGTGGATGTGGACCTTGATCAGCGCCTCGGTGCGGATCACCACCAGCGAGTCGCCGCGCTCGCGCAGCACGGCCCGCACGGCGTCCGAGGTGGGCAGGTCGCGGCCGCGCACCAGCGCCTCCGTGCAGAAGCGGTAGACCTCGCTTTCCGTGGGGTAGTCCACCCCCGCCGCGGCCAGGGGCTCCGCGTCGTACACCGGCATCTCCTCCAGCGCCGTGAGCGGGTCGCCCGAGATGAAGGCCGAGATCCCCTCCAGGATGTGCACGAACCCCTTGGCGCCCGCGTCCACCACCCCCGCGCCCTTGAGCGCCGGGAGCAGCTCCGGGGTGTTCGCCAGCGCCTCGCGCGCCTTCACCAGCAGGCGCTCGAAGAGCACCACGAAGTCCGAGTGCTGCAGGCGCTCCGCCTCGTCGGCCACGGCGCGCATGATGGTGATCATGGTCCCCTCCACCGGCTTTTCCAGCGCGCGGTACACGTGCTCGGTGGCGCTGCGCAGCGCCTGCCCGAACTCCGCGACACCCAGGCGCGGCCGGTCGCCCACCGCGTCGCTGAAGCCCAGGAGGAAGTGGGACAGGATCATCCCGCAGTTGCCGCGCGCGCCCATGATCCCCGCCTCCGCCGCGTGCCGGGCGACGGCGCCCACGGACGCGTCCTGGTTTGCCTTGAGGTGGTCGGCGATGGACGAGACGGTGAGGGCCAGGTTGGTGCCGGTGTCCCCGTCCGGGACGGGGAAGACGTTGATCCGGTTGAGCTCGGCGCGGTTGCGCTGGACGTAGTCCGACGCGGCGATCAGTGCGCCGCGGAGGCCCGGACCATCGAGGTGGGTGATGTTCATGGCTTGCATAATACGCGCGTTTTCGCCGGAACGACAGACGGAGCGGCTGCCGGACTTTCCGTGCTCCACCGGCCCCGGAGGGTGCGGGGGTCGGCGCGCCGCTTGCGTGGCAGGGTTGAGCCTGCCGCGCACACCGGGCGCGCGGCGGCTCGTACCCGGACACGCCCCGCCGCGCGGCGGGGCCCGTCAGAGGAGAGCAAGCATGAAAAGATTCCTGTCCGGCGTCGCGGTTGCCGCGGCCCTGGGGGTCGCGGGCGGCGCGTCCGCGCAGGGGCCCCTCGGCATCACCACGCCCATCTCGCTGGAGGCGCGCGGCGGGCTCGCCATTCCCAGCGGCGACTTCGCGGACGCCGCCGACAACGCCTTCGGCTTCGGGGGGAGCGTGCACCTCCTGGTGGCGCCCCGCGTTTCCGTGTACGGCGGCTACAGCCTCACCGAGTTCGACATGGAGGCGCTGTCGGCGGAGGGGACGGACCGCGGCTGGGAGGCCGGCGCGCGCGTCGCCTTCCCCGGGGTGGGGTTCTCCCCCTGGGTGCGCGCCGGGCTCCTGTTCCACGACTTCGAGACCGAGGTCGCCGGGGTGGAGTTCGAGGGCGACGACGAGGTGGGCTTCGAGGTGGGCGCGGGGGCGGCGTTCCCGCTGGGACCGCGCGTCTCGGTGTCGCCCGGCGTCGCCTTCCGCCGCTACGCCACCGAGTTCTTCGACGGCGGCGACGAGTACGTGTCGTACCTGAACCTGGACGTCGGGCTGCGCATCCGCCTCTGAGCGGACGGCGGGACGGGCGGCGGGACGGGCGGCGGCGACGGCGGAGGCGCCGCGGTCACGGGCACGGGCGGCGGAACCGCCGCCGCGGGGACGGGCGGCGGGGCGGGGACCACGGGCGGCGGCGGGGCGGTGGTCG
>JBEVLE010000524.1:0-2790 GCA_040509335.1 Longimicrobiaceae bacterium
GTCGCGTGAGGGATTACGGCCCGGCGGCCCTCACCCGGCTCGCTTGATGCTCGCCACCCTAACCCAATACTGGGAGAGGGGGCAACTGCTGGATCCTGAGAACGGGCAAGCAGTTGCGTGAGGGATTCCGGCCCGAAGGGGCGAGACCCGGCGGGGTAGTTTCCGCCGGGGCTCGACTCCGTTAGGCAGCGTTGTTTGCTGCCTTACGGAGCCGAAGCCCGACCCCGGCGCCAGCCGGGGGCACGCCCGAACCCGCAGTCGCAGTTCAGAACCCCGTCACGCGCTGGTGCAGTCGTACGGGTCGGTCACGGCCGCGCCGCTGGAGGAGGTGCCGTTGACGCGCGTCCCCACCTTGGTCTCCAGCGCGATCCCCGTGTAGTACTTCTTGAGGATCTGGTCGTACGTGTGGCCCGCGCGCGCCATGCCGACGGCGCCCGTCTGCGCCAGCCCCGCCCCGTGGCCGTTGCCGCCGCCGTACACGCGGTACCCCGTGAGCGCGCCGGTGCTGCCGGTCAGGCGCTCGATGACGAACAGGTTGCTGGGGAGGAGCGTGGGCACGCCCGAAGCGCCGATGTACGCCAGCGACGACCGGATGGCGCCCTTGCTGTCCGTGAACGTCCCGGCGTCGGTGACGTACTCGATCTGCGTGACCCGGCCCGAGGCGGCGCGGCCCAGGATGTTGATGGCCGTGACGTTGCCCACGGGCTTGTTGGCGAAGTCGCCGATGACGCAGCTCATCTGCGCCATGGTCCAGCTGTAGCTCCAGCGGTGGTAGCTGTGGAAGCCGCCGTACGCGCCGGTCCAGGCGGGGGTGCGCAGGTCGGTCAGCAGCGCGGCGGTGGACGGCAGCTCCTGCCCGGCGGGCGCGTCCCACACACTGACCAGGTACGGCGCCGGGTTGCTGAACACGTCCTCCACGCTGCTCGTGCGGCCGCCGCTCGTGGCGTAGAAGAGCGCGCTGATCAGGGCGCCGTTGTGCGTGGCCACGATGCCGGCCGTGGCGTTGACGGCGCTGGTGCTGATGGAGTGCTCCGCCGCCGCGCCGCCGTACACCTGGTCGGCGACGGTGGCCACCACGTCGTAGCCGTTGTTCCAGTGCTTGCCCAGGCTCGAGTGCGCGTACGTGCGCGCGGCCACGGCCTGCGCCTTCTGCGCCTCGATCTCCGGGTACGTGGTGGGTCCCAGCTCGCGCGGCACCACGCCGTACAGGTACTCCTCCATGGGCAGCTCGTTGATGCCGGCGAGCGTCCCCGCCGCGTTTCGCATCACCTCCGCGGTGCCGCGGTACTGGGCGCCGGCGACGAGCACCCGCGCGGTCGCCGCCACGGCGATGCGCGGCGGGTTGCGCGAGCTTGCGGCGGTCCCCGTGGTCTTGGTGGTGACGTAGCGCGGCTCGTTGACCGTGGCGCTCACCGTCTTCCACAGCGCGGCGGTGGTCGCCAGACCGGCGTTCACCACGGTCTGCTTGTAGGCGGCCTCGGCGGTCGCGTCGATGGGGAGCGGCCGCTCCCCGATGTACACGCGCCAGCAGCTCGCCGTGGGCACGTACTCCCACGCGGAGGGGAAGCCCGCGTCGGTCCCCGCCAGGACGCGCTGGTCGCGGTCGGTGGTGCTGGTGGTGCACACCACCTGGAGCCGGCGGTTGTTGGTCGCCACGGGCGTGGACGCGTTCCACGTCACCGTCACCTGCTCGTTCGCCAGGCCGGACACGAGGTACGCGCTGGTCCCCTTTTCGCGCACGTCGTACGCCACCGTGCCGCCGATCTTGACCGACGCGGCGGCGGGGACCACGCCGACGCGGATCCTTCCGTTGTACGCTTCCAGCACGTTGCGCCGCGCCTGCTGCGGCGGGAGCACCGTGTCCGGGCGGGTGGGGAGCTCCGCGGAGCAGGCGCCGAGCGCGGCCGCGGCCATCGTGAGCAGGGCGAAGCGGGAAAGACGAGCGTGCAGCATGGGCACCACCTCCGGTGGGGTGACACGGGGCGCGGGATGTCACGCGGTTCCAGACAGTATATGCATCCTGCGCGCCCGACGCACGACGTGATTGAACGGCGGGGTTTGGGCGTGCCCCTCGCTGGCGCTCGGGTCGGGCTTCGGCTCCGTAACGCACGATAAAACTGTGCGTAACGGAGTCGAGCCCGCGCAAACAGCCGCGCGGTCTCGCCCCTTCGGGCCGAAATCCCTCACGCGGGTTTTCGCGCTGGCGTCCGCGGGGGCCCGTGGCGGTTAACGTCCGGGGCACGCCGCGCGTCTAACGGATGCCGGCGCGGCCGGCCCGCCGTACACACACCATCAGCGGAGGGGTTGGACGAATGAGACGATTCGCACTCGCGGCGCTGCTCGGCCTGGCCATGGCGGCCACCGGCGCGGCGGCGCAGCAGCGGTCCGGGCCGGGACCGGGCCCCGGCGGAGCTCCCATGGGGCCATTCGCGAACCCCGCGGGGTTCATCCTGGGACACACCGGCGAGCTGAAGCTCACCGACGCGCAGGTGGTCCGGCTCGCCGGGCTCGCCAGGCGGGCGGAGGAGCGGCGGCAGGCCCTGCGCGCCGCCCTGATGGAGCGGCGCCGGGAGGCGGCGCCCGCGCAGGGCGGCCGCCCGGCGGACGCGCGCCCGGGCGAGCAGGTCATGCGGCAGGCCCGGGAGCAGGCGCGCGCCGAGCTGCGCGACGCCATCGCGGTGCTCACGCCCGAGCAGCAGGCCACCGCGTGGGAGATGGTGGCGCGGCCCCGCGGTCCGGGAGGCCCGGGCCGGGCCGGCGGCCCCGGAGGTCCGCCCCGCGGCGGCGCCG
>JBEVLE010000525.1:0-5794 GCA_040509335.1 Longimicrobiaceae bacterium
CGTGCCCCCGGCTGGCGCCGGGGTCGGGCTTCGGCTCCGTAAGCCCGCAAACAACGCGGGCTAACGGAGTCGAGCCCCGGCGGAAACAGCCCCGCCGGGTCTCGCCCCTTCGGGCCGTAATCCCTCACGCAACTGCTTGCCCGCACTCAATTTCCAGCTGTTGCCCCTCTCCCAGGATGGCGCTTCACGCTTCGCGTGAACCGGATGAAGGGAGAGGGTGGCGGCTCCAAGGCCGCCGGGTGAGGGCCTGCCGGCGCTAGGGGAGCCGCCCCGTCAGCCCCAGAGCGATCATCTGCACGCTGAGCAGGTTCTCCTTCATGGCGGCCAGCGTGGCGTCCAACGTCGCCGGGCGGGAGGCCCCGCACGTGGGGCAGCGCACCCGGCCGCGGCCTCCCTCCTCCTCCGGCTCCAGCGTCCACGTCCCCGTGCACTCGGGTTCCCGGTGCTCCAGCATGCGCGCCTCCCCGCAGGTGGTCCCGCCGCCGTCCGCCTCTCCTCACATTCTCTGCGGCGCCGCGCGCCCGCGCAACCCCTGTTCTCCACCCGGCCCGGCGTGGTCAGAACGTCGCCCGGGCGCCTTCCTAGCCAGGACAGATGACGACAATGATTGACGTGTCGCCGGGCTGCCGGTACACTGCGGGTCCGTAGTCTTCCGCTACCGCCACGCACCCTGGAGCCACACATGCGCCGCATCGGGATCCCTGTCGCACTCGCGCTCGCCGGCGTTGCGCTTGCCGGCACCGGCAACCCTGCCACCGCACACGACCCGCTGATGGTGGGGGTGGACTGCTGGAACGAGATCGGGAGCGCCCTCTGCGATGCCGTCCCGATCGGGGGCACCGGCACCTACATCTCCTACGACTGGACCGTGGAGGAAAGGCCGACCGTCAGCTCGTCCCCCACCTCGTCGTATCAGGTGTACGGCTCCAACCCCCAGCTCTCCTCCTCCTGCACGGCCGGGTACCACGTCACCGTGACGGTCCTGGTCAAGGACAGCCAGGGAGCCACGGCCGTGGGGAACTCCGGCTTCACCTGCTAGGTGATCGACGCGCTCCGGATTGCCGGTATACGGGTCCGTATCCTTCCACTCCCGCCACGCACCCTGGAGGTTCCCATGCGCCGCATCCGGATTCCCGTCGTGCTCGCGCTCGCCGCAGCCGGAATGGCCGGCTCCAGCACCCCCGCCGACGCACGTACGCCTCTCGTGGTCGAGGTGGACTGCTCGCCCGGCGACCTGAGCTTCTCCTGCGACGCCGTCGCATCCGGGGGCGCCACCCCCTACCTGTATTACTACTGGACCGTGACGGAGTATTCCTACTACGACGTGGAGAACCCTTCCTCCAGCCAGGTGTCGTACCAGTACCAGGTGGCCGGCTCCAGCCCGACCCTCTCTAACTCGTGTACGGCCAACCGCCACGTCGTGGTGAGCGTCAGGGTGTTGGACAGCGTGGCAGGCGAAGATACGGGGAGCTCGGCCTTCGGCTGCTAGCGGGCCCCACGGCAGCCGTGGATGTAGAAGCGCAGAACGGCTTCCGCCACGTCACACCTCAGGAGCAGGGATGCGATGGACGTCTTGACCCCCGTACGCTTCGAGGAAGGACAGCCCATGCTGCTCGGCGGCCTGCGGCGGCGCCACGAGTACGCGGCGGCCGAAGCGGGGATCGCGGCGCAGTGGCGGGAGTTCCTGGCGGCGGAGCCGGTCCCCGGGCGCGTCGGCCCGGAGCTGTACGGCGTCATGGGCCGCGCCGATCCCACGGGCTTCGAGTACATGTGCGGCGTGGAGGTGGAGTCGTTCGCCGCCCTCCCGGTGGAGACGGGGCGGATGCGCGTGCCCGCCGTGCGCTACGCCGTCTTCGCCCACGGCGGCGCCGCGGTGTCGCTGCGGTCCACCTGGCAGCGGGTGTTCGAATGGCTCGCGGCGGGGCCGTACGACTCCGCGCACACGCCGGACTTCGAGCTGTACGCGCCCGGCGCCGATCCGCTCACCGGGGCGGGGGAGGTCGAGATCTGGCTGGGCGTGGTGCCCCGGAGCGGCGCGGAGTAGCGGCCGCGGCGGCAGAAACGAGCCCCGGCGCCTCAGCGCGGCAGCAGCTCGAAGCTGCCGCTGGACGAGGCGCCCAGGATCCGCGTTTCCCAGCTCCCCACCACCTCGGAGTAGCGGCCGTCGGTCTCGCCCTCGTGGCGGAGCCATCCCTCGTCGAACCCGAAGCGCACCGTGCCGTCCGAGTACACGCGGCCGCCCACGTATCCCACGCAGTCCGCCTCGTAGCCGTAGCCGTCGGTGCACTGCCGCGGGAGCCGGTAGCTCCCGGTGAGCGCGCCGTCCCCGCCCACGCGCAGCTCCACGTAGCCCCAGTACGCCGTCTGCCGGCCGTATGTCCACGCCTCGTAGTCGTACAGCCCGGGGCGCAGCCCGGCCGTGCTCCCGCCGCCCACCACCACCCCGAAGCCGTTGTCGCCGCACCCCGCCGCGAGCGCGGCGGCGAGCAGCGGGAGCGCGCCCCGCCGGAGGAGGCGCCGGATGCGTGCGAGCGGTTCCATGACCGCTGCGTACCCGCCTGCGCCGCCCGGGTTGCACCCCGGCCGCCGTTGTGGCGCGCCGGACGCGGCGGTATCCTATTCGCCCCTTCCGGATCGCTCCTCCCGCCCCATGCCCGCCATGCGCCTCGCCGTCCTTTGCCTGTCCGTCCTCCTGATCGGCGTCCCGGGCTCCCCCGCGGCGGCCCAGCTCCGCGGGGTCATCGCCGACCCGGACGGACGCCCCGTCCCCGGCGCCACCGTGGAGCTGTGGGGAGCGAGCGCGCGCCTGGGCCGCACCACGACCGATGCGCGGGGCGAGTTCGGGTTCACCGCCGAGGCCGCGGCCGGCGCCGGGGCGGTGACGGTGCAGCGCATCGGCTTCGCGCCGCTCACCCGGGCGGTGGCGCCGCCCGCGTCGCTCGAGCTGCGGCTGGAGCCGCTCGCCGTCCCGCTCCCCGAGCTGCGCTCGCGGACGGCGCGCCGGGCCTGCCCCAACCGGGAGGAGCCGGCGGCGCGGCGGCTCTGGGAGGCGGCCCGGCGGCGGTACGACGCCGGGATCGCGTCGCGCGGCATCTCCTCCGTCTCGCGCACGTGGTCCGGCATCGTGGACGCGCGGGACGTGGGGATCGTGGACGAGGACCGGATGCACGGCGCGACGGCCGGCGGCCACGGCGAGGCAACGGGCGTGGACGGCATGGTCCGCCGCTGGGGGTACGCCGCCCCCAAGAGCCTGGGCTACATCCCGTGGGGCATCTCCTGGCAGGACGACTTCTTCGCCTGGAGCTACCCCGCGCTCCACGAGCGCTACGCGTACCACTTCGCGGGCGACACCTTCGGCGCGCTGCACGCGCTGAGCGTGCTCTCGGCGGGGGACGGGGCAACCACGCTGGGGTTCTGCCCGCGCGGCCGGGAGCGGACCGCCATCGAGGGTACGCTGACGCTCGGCGCCGACGGCAGCTTCCTGTCCGCCGCGTGGAGCTTCCGCACCCCCAGGCCCCGGGAGGACGCGGGCGGCGAGGTGGTGTTCGCCCCCCGCTCCACCGGCGTGCGGCCGCTCCTCCCGGTGCGGGGCGTGTTCTGGCGGCGGATGGGCGGATCGCGGCGCTACTGGCAGCGGGCATCCACCTACACCGCCTGGTTCGTCGGCCAGGACTCCACCATGCCCGTGCGCCCCTGGGTTCCCCGCTCCCGCTGAGATCCCTTAACGATCTCGCCGCGGACGGCGTCCCCCGGGTATCCACACGGAGGTCGCGGCGGCCCGGCGCGGGCCCCTGCGCTTCGCCGCGCGCCCGGGTCGTTCCGCTGCACAGCCGGGCCGCCCCGCATCCCCCGCGTTGGCGCGCCCCGGCGCCGCCCCCATCGTGCACCGCTTCCGGCTGGGTGACCCCCTCGCCGCACGCCGCCAGCACCGCCACCCCCAGCACCGCCATCCACCTCATGTGTCCGCGCATCGTCGTTCTCCTTGCAGGTGTCCGAAAGGCTTCGACTGCACCCTCTGGATGAACGACGCCGCGGGCGCGCGGAGTGTCAGGGCGGCGCGGGTGCCGGACGCAACGAGGGGCGATCCGCGCGATGCGGACCGCCCCTGTTCACCTCGCGCCCGGCCCTCGGCCGGCGATCCCGAAGAATGCGTTTGCGTCGAGCACCTGCTGGATCCAGCCGCCGCGCCGGAGCTTGCGTGAGGGATTTCGGCCCGAAGGGGCGAGACCCCGCGGGCAGTTTCGCGGGGTCTCGACTCCGTTAGCGAGCGTTGTTTGCTCGCTTACGGAGCCGAAGCCCGACCCCGGCGCCAGCCGGGGACACGCCCAAACCCTGCTGTTCGGCCCGGCTTCGACCAGACCCGGCCGATCAGTGGAACTGCTCCGCCTCCGTGGATCCGGCGAGCGCCGCCGTGGACGCCTCGCCGCCGGAAAGCGTCTGCAGCACCCGGTCGAAGTACCCGGTCCCCACCTCGCGCTGGTGCTTGGTGGCGGTGTACCCGGCCTCCTCCAGCGCGAACTCCTCGTCCTGGAGGCGGACGTACGCCGGCATCCCCTCGCCGGCGTACTCGCGGGCCAGCTTGAAGGTTTCCAGGTTGATCAGGTGCCACCCGGCCAGGGTGATGAACTGGAACCGGTAGCCCATTGCCCCCAGCTCCCGCTGGAACCTGGCGATGGTGGCCGCGTCCAGCTTGCGGCTCCAGTTGAAGGAGGGCGAGCAGTTGTACGCCAGCATCTTCCCCGGGTGCTCCGCCCGGATCGCCTCGGCGAAGGCGCGCGCCTCGTCCAGGTCCGGGGTGGCGGTCTCGCACCACACCAGGTCCGCGTACGGCGCGTACGAGATGCCGCGCGCGATGGCCGCCTCCAGCCCGCTCCGCACCCGGTAGTACCCCTCCGGCGTGCGCTCCCCGGTGAGGAAGGCCCGGTCGCGCTCGTCCACGTCGCTGGTGAGCAGGCTGGCCCCGTTGGCGTCGGTACGCGCCACCAGCCAGGTGGGCACGTCCAGCACGTCCGCCGCCAGGCGCGCCGCCACCAGCGTGCGGATGAACTGGCTGGTGGGCACCAGCACCTTGCCGCCCAGGTGGCCGCACTTCTTTTCCGCGGCCAGCTGGTCCTCGAAGTGCACCCCCGCCGCCCCCGCCTCGATCATCCCCTTCATCAGCTCGTACGCGTTCAGCGGCCCGCCGAAGCCCGCCTCCGCGTCCGCCACGATGGGCACCATCCAGTCGCGGCCCGCGTTCCCCTCGCTCCACTCGATCTGGTCGGCGCGGAGCAGCGCGTTGTTGAGCCGCCTCACCACCGCGGGGACGCTGTTGGCCGGGTACAGGCTCTGGTCGGGGTAGGTGTGCCCGGCCAGGTTGGCGTCGCCCGCCACCTGCCAGCCGCTCAGGTAGATGGCCTGCAGCCCGCCCCTGACCATCTGCACCGCCTGCGCGCCGGTGAGCGCCCCGAAGGTGCGGACGAAGTCCTCGCCCTCCAGCAGCCGCCCCAGGCGCTCCGCGCCCATGCGGGCCAGCGTGTGCTCCACGCGCACCGATCCCCGCAGCCGCACCACCTCCTCCGCGGTGTAGGGGCGGGTGATCCCCTGCCAGCGCGGCTCCACCGCCCACCGGCCTGCCAGCTCCCCCACCTGCGTCCCGAAGTCCTGTCTCATGTCGTCCTCGTCGTCTGCGCGATGGAGTTCCAGGGATTCCCGCTCACGTCGGTACAGGACCGGGGGGGCCCCCCCCCCCCGGCCCCCCCCCCCCCCGGAAGGCAGCGGGGGGGGAGCCCCGCCCCGCACGGCCCGGGCGCAC
>JBEVLE010000526.1:0-15180 GCA_040509335.1 Longimicrobiaceae bacterium
CGGCGGGGCCTCTGCTGTTTGCGGGACGGAGCTCGCTGGCACTTTCGTTGCGCCGGCACCCCGCCTCATTCAACCCGGGAGGCGCGCATGGCGGAATCGTTCCGGAAGGGCGACGCGGTGGAGTGGAACACCCCGCAGGGCAAGGCGCACGGACGCGTCGAGAAGAAGCTTACGGAGCCCACCGACATCGAAGGCCACCACGTGGCCGCGTCGGCGGAGAACCCGGAGTACCTGGTCCGCAGCGGCAAAAGCGGCAAGCTGGCGGCCCACAAGCCGGACGCGCTGCGCAGGCACGGCGGCTGACGCCGGGAGATGGCGGAGAAGGGACCGCCGGTCACCCCGGACGGAAGGTACCTCGTCGTGCGGGGGCGCCTGTGGCGGCGCGCGAACCCCGCGCTCGCGGAGGAGGAGCGCGCCCGGCTGGTGGGCGAGCTGATGAGTGCGCGGCGCGAGGTCCGGGCGGCGGGGACGGCGGATGACGCGGACCGGCTCCGCGCGGCACGCGCGCGGGTGCACGAAGCCAAAGTGGCGCTGGGGGAGCGGGGGCCGCCTTGGTGGACGGACGGGTCGCCGGACTTCAACCGCAGGCTGGCGAGGAACACCCCCTACGCCGCCTGGCACGCCGCGCAGGGCGCCTCGTAGCCGCGCTCAGAAGAGCGCGAGCTCCGGCGGGTCCATTTCCAGGTCGCTCATCCCGGACCGGAGGATTCGGCTTCGAAGCGCCAGAACGCCGAGGGGGCCAGGATGGGGATTCCGTCGAACTCGTCCAGCACGAGGAGGTCGCGGTCGCCGGTGATCAGGCAGCTGCACCTCCCGGCCCGCGCCGCGGCCAGCACCCAGTCGTCGTCGGAATCGCGGCAGACCGGAGGATCCAGGGCCGAGGGCTCCACGATCCCCATGCGGGAACGGACAAGCGCCAGGGCTTCGGCGGCGGCTCCGGGAGGAACGCGAAACTTGCCCACCAGCTTGGCTTCGAACTCCGCGAGAATGAACCGGGAGCCTACGATCTCGTGCTCGATCGCGCAGTGCTCCAGCAGCTCATGGCAGACGCCCCGGGACACGAACACGGAGATCAGCACGTTGGTGTCCAGCAGGAGCCTCACGACACTTCGCGGAAAACGTCCTCGTCGGTGTAGACGCCCTGCGCCTCTCCGTACGGCATGAGCCGGCTCCGCAGCTTCCGGAGCCGGCGCACGTACATGTACTCGTGCAAGGCCTCGCGGACCACGTCGCTGCGGGTGAGTCCCTCGGTTTCGGACATTTGGTCGAGCGCCTGCTTCATCTCTTCCGGGAGACTGACCGAGATGCTTTCCCGCATGGTGTCGCTCCTTTGCAAGGGCTGTATTACAAAGTAGCACAACGGCGTTCGAAAGGCCATGCGCCTTGCGCTGCTCTATACGCTCAGAACAGCGCCAGCTCCGGCGGGTCCATCTCCAGGTCCACGTGCCGGTCCAGGAGCCGCAGGCAGGCGGCGCAGCTCACCGCCCGGTCGCCGGCGAAACGGCCGGGCGGAGTGCCGCAGAGCGTCTGCCCCGCGGCGCGGCTCCACCCCTCGATGGACGCGTCGCCGTTGACGGCCAGGTGCACCTGCCCGCCGTCGCGCCCGGGGCGCAGTTCCGCCACCCGCCGGGTGCGGTAGGGGACGCGCGCCAGCACGTCCACCAGCGCCTCGTCCAGCGCGGTGCGCGCCCCGGCGAGCGCCGCCGCCTTGGCCGCGTCGTGCACGTCCCTCCGCCGGGCCTCCGACGCCGCCTGGAAGACTTCCCAGGCGGGCCCCACCTGCGGACGCGGCATCAGCTGAAGCGGGAAAAGTCGGGCTGGCGGCGCTCCATGAACGCCTGCATGGCCTCGCGCGCCTCGGGGGAGCGCAGCCGCTCCAGGAACAGGGCGGACTCCTCGTGCATGTGCGCGGGGAGCGCGGCGCGGTCGGCGCGGCGCATCAGCGAGCGGGTGATGCGCACCGCGGCGGGCGGCTGCGCGGCGAGGCGCCGGACCCGCTCCTCCACCCGCGCGGCCAGCTCCTCGTCGGGGAACACGGCGCTCACCACTCCCATCGCCAGCCCCTCCTCCGCCCCGAACGGCTCGCCCAGCAGGAGCATCTCGGCGGCGCGGGCCTGCCCCACGCGCTGCGGGAGGAGCAGGCTGGACCCCGCCTCGGGGACCAGTCCCAGCCCGACGAAGGGAAGGTGGAAGCGCGCGCCGCGCCCGGCGTACACAAGGTCGCAGTGCAGCAGCAGCGTGGTCCCCACGCCCACCGCCAGCCCCTGCACCGCGGCCACCACCGGCTTGGGCGAGGCGATGAGCGCGTTCAGGAAGCGCAGCACGGGGCTGCTCTCGTCGGTGGGGGGGCGCTGGAGGAAGTCGCCCAGGTCGTTGCCGGCGGTGAAGGCGTCGCCCTCCGCGGCGATCAGCACCACGCGCACGGCGGGATCGTCGGCGGCGGCCAGGAGCGCGTCCGCCATGGCCGCGTACATCTCCAGCGTGAGCGCGTTCTTCTTTTCGGGGCGGTTGAGGCGGACGCGGACGACCGCGTCGCGGGTCTCTACGAGGACGTGCTCGCTCATGGAGGCTCCGGGCCTGGGGGACGGTTGCGACCAGCGCCCCCAAGCTGCGGGCGCGCCCCCCACCCGGCAAGGGTGCACTCCCCCGCTCAGGGTTTCCGGTCCGGGCCCCGGTAGTCGATCCCCTGCGTTGCCAGGTAGTCGGCGAGCGGGCCCATGCCGGCCGCCGCCCGCCGCTCGTCCACCCGCGCCTCGTCCTCGATGGGGTACAGCGCGGGCCGTCCGGCCGCCGCGTCGAAGCGCAGCTGCGTGCCGAAGCGCTGCGGGCGTCCCTGCCCCACGAGCACCCGGTCTTCCAGGTACGCCACGTCGGCGAGGCGGGCGTTCCCGGCCTCCGCGGCCCGCCGCACGGCGGGGAGCACCTCGCGCTGGAAGGCGGTGTCGGCGTGCTGGAGGAGGAGCCACGCCGCGTGCGCCCCGTCGTCGGCGACCAGGCGGCGGTCGGGCCAGCCACGCTCGGCGACGATCGCGCGGAGCCTGGCCTGCACCGGGCGGTCGGCGGCCGCCATCTCCGCGAAGGCGGAGTCGGCCTGCGGCGAGGCGCGCCCGTGCCGCTGGACGATGGCGCCGATCCCCGCCCGGACGCGCTGGTCCTCCGCGGCCAGGCGCAGCAGCTCGTCGCGCAGCGCGGTGTCGAGCGCGGCGGCGCGCGCGTCCGCCTCCGCAATGAGGCGCGCCCACCGCGGGTCCGCGTGGAGCGGGGCGAGCAGCGTGTCCGCGCGGGTGCGCGCGGCGTGCGGCCACCCGGTGCGGACCACCGATTCCAGCGCGGCGAACGCCCGGTCCGGCTGTCCCGCCCGCGCCCAGGCCCGCGCCGCCAGGTAGCGGAGCACCATCTCCTCGCCCGAAACGGCGAAGGCGCGCTCGTACAGTTCCCCCGCGGCCTGGAAGCGCCCCGCCGACTCGGCGGAATCCGCCTGCTCGGCAAGGCGCGCCATCTCCTGCGCACGCGCGTGCCGCGGCGCGGCGAGCAGCAGCGCCAGCAGCGCGAGGGCGCGGAGCATCCGCGGCATCGTGGGGCGTGGCATGGCTCCCTCCTGCGGGTCGTCTACTGCTTGCGGAACCGCTCCAGGTCGAACGGCGGGGGCTCGGACTCGCGCGCGTCGTCCGCGTTCTTGCGGAGCAGGACGATGACGGTGATGACGCTGAAAAGGACGCCCAGAACGAACCAGAG
Organism: Longimicrobiaceae bacterium; assembly: GCA_040509335.1. GTDB lineage: Bacteria > Gemmatimonadota > Gemmatimonadetes > Longimicrobiales > Longimicrobiaceae > JAFAYN01. The sequence continues at coordinate 3,736 of JBEVLE010000526.1, forward strand.
CCAGGGGTTCCGGCGCGTGTTCTGGGCCCAGAGCGCGCAGAACGCCCCGAACAGGAACGCGACCGCCCCGGTGCGCGCCCTTTCCCGCGTCAGGTCGCCGACCTTCCGCTCCAGCCGGTCGACCCGGCTCTCCAGGATCGCGGTGCTCTGACGCGCGGCGGCCGTGGCCGGGAGCAGCGGCACGCCGAGCAGGAGCGCCAGGACGAGCAAACGGAACAGTGCGATGGGCCGGGGCATGCGGGTTCGGTGCGGTGTGTGTGGATGGGTATTGGGGACGATGGGGCGCGCCTGCAAGCGGCGCACCGGGGTCAGGCGCTGCCCCGCGGGGGCTGGCGCCTCATGTGCCGCTCGGCTTCCAGCCGCCGTCCAGCAGCGAAACCGAGGCGCACGCGGGGCCGCCGTCCCGGCCGGTTCCCTCGATCCTGGCCTCCAGGCGGGCCCCCGGCGCGGCCAGCACCTCCTCGACCAGCTCCCAGCCGATTCCGGACAGGCGCACCTTGGCCCTGCGCGTCCAGCAGGAGGCGGCCTGTCCGGCGGACGTTCCGGAGTTGACGTACACGAAGCGGTCCGCGGGTGATCCCTGCGCGTACGGCCCGAGGAAGTTGGGCCCGCCTCCCGCGGGCCTCGCCGCCACGCGGAGCGCGAAGTCGAAGCGGATCGCGCCGGGCTCGGCTTCCCGCGGCGCAAGGAGCTCGAAGCGCCCGCGCTGCACCGCGAAGGCGACGCCGGGCGGCGGACGGACGACGGTGATGCGGATGGGGAGCTCGCGTTCCACGTGCAGGGAGCGGGTAAAAGGCGGGGCATGATCCCGGAGCGGCGGCCCCCGACGGCGGAGTCAGGAGCGGCTCACCGCGGCTCGACGAGTGCATGGAGCTTGGTGAGGGTCGCCCAGTTGCGCGTGGTCACCGCGTCGCCCAGGGCGCGGCCCACGGCCTCGGGGAGCTGGCTCCCCGTCGACCCGTCCGGACACCACAGGTAGGCGAAGCGCCCGCCCAGCGCGAGCACCTCGCGGCCCCAGTCGCGCTCGGCAAGCGGCTCCAGCTTCGCGCGGTCCGCGGGGTCGCGGAGCACGGCGACGAACAGCCGCGACGGGTTGTCCGCCACGTCGCCCAGCGGGTTGCCGGCCACGGCGGCCGCGACCTCCGCCGAGGTGAGTACCGTGACCCGGGAGGTGATCCCCAGCCGCGCCCGGATCGCGGCTTCGATGCGCGCAGCCGCTTCGTCCGGCGCGACCCCGGGCGCAGCGTACACGACGTTGCCGCTGTTGAGGAGCGTGCGCACGTCGCCGTAGCCCAGCTCCGCCACCAGCGCGCGCAGGTCGGCCATCGCGACCCGCTTGGCGTGGCCCACGTTGATGCCGCGCAGCAGCGCCACCTGACTTGCCGCCATTCACCCCCTCCGTACGGTGCCGGGCCCGCGCACCCGTCAGGGCCGCTGCGGCTGCGGACGCGAGTTCCACATGTCCAGGTGCATGCGCCACCCTTCCGGCCCGCGGCGCCAGACGATCACGTACTTGCCGGGTGTGGGGCCCCAGGCCTGGCCGTCGCGCTCGCCCGACACCTCGTAGACGCCGTAGTCGTACGCGTGGTCTCCCTCCACCCGGATCTCCGTGGGAGTCGCGGCGTGCCGGGTGATCCGCGCGCCCGGGGCGAGCGTCCAGTAGCCGCGGATGGCGTCATGGCCGCGCAGCATCTCCGAGTTGCCGGGAAAGATCACCGCGTCGGGTGTGTACGCCGCCACCATCGCGTCCACGTCGCCGCGCTCGTACGCGGCGGAAAAGCGCCGGCTCAGCTCCAGGATGGCGGCCCGGTCCGCGTCGGCGGACGGACGGCTGGCGAGCGAGACCTCGTGCGCCGAGCGGACCGCGCACGCGCCCAGCAGGAGCAGGCAGACGACCGGCAGGATTCGCGGGAAACGCGGCATCGGCTCGCGGAAAAGGGTGGGCGCGGAGGATCCGGACGACGGGAGCTGCGCCGGGCGCGGCGGCTACGCGCCCGGCGTGGACCGCGCGAGGAACGCTTCCTCGGACTGCTTCTGCAGCAGGTCTTCCAGGAAGGCGACCTGCTGCTGGAGGCGCTCGACGCTCCCCTGAAGCTGCTCCACGGTGGCCTCCAGCCGCTCCACCTGGGCGCGGCTCGCGTAGTCCGGCGGCGCCAGCAGCGATGCCTTGGACACGATCCCGCCCACGCCGGGCAGGGCGGCCACGGTGGCGATGCCCGGCACCCATGACCACTCCTGCAGCGCGGGATGCAGCGCATGCACGGGTGCGTCGGGGATGAGGGGCGCGAGCGCCCGCGAGAACCGGAACGCTTCCTCCTTGGGGATGCGGATCCGGTAGCGCTGCTGCACGGTTTCCAGGATGATCTGGAAGGCGCGCAGGCGGCTGCTCTCGTGGACGCGCCGGATCTGGCCCGCGGCGACCTCCACCTGCTTGCGGCCGAAGCGCTCCTGCTTGAGGCCGATGAGCCGCTGGCTGGTCACCACGATGAGCCACGCGCCGCTCGGCCGGACCCGCGGGCGCGGCCAGGAGCCGAGGATCTTGCCGTTGATGATTCCCCGGATCTGCTCGTCGGCCTGCAGGATGTAGGGGAGGTCGCGGAACTCGCGCTGCTCCCACCAGCGCTCGCCCTCGCCGATTTCCCGGAGCTGCGCGTCGATGGCGCCGCGATCAACTGGCATGACGACTCCCTGCCGTGTCTGAAGATGGTTGCGATGGGGCGGTGCGGCGATGCTGCCGGCCGGAGGGTGGCAATCTAGTGGACGCCGCGGAGGGTTCCAAGCGGTCGTGCATCTCCCGGCCACTACAGCCGGATCGTCGCGCGTATGCCGAGGCCGGACGCGTGCGGCAGCCAGGCGACGCCGAACCGGGATTCGGCGGGCACCCATCGCTCCGTGCCGATGATTCCGCCGACCACCGCACCGGCGGGAGTGAGCAGTATCGCCCCGATGACCGCGCCCGCGGCGGCGGCCAGCGGGTCGCGTCCGCGCAGGCAGTAGTCGCAGTTGGGATCGCTCGCGAAGACCAGCACGCCGAAAAGGACGGCGCCCGTCACGGCGCCGGTTCCCGCGCCCCTGAGCACGCCCTGCCAGTGGTCGACGCCGCGGCTGACCTCGGTCCGGGTGATCGCGGAGACCGGGATCGCGACGGGCCCCTTCCGGCCGCGGGCGAGGAAGAGCGTGTCGCCGCCGGCGTGGCTCACCCGGCCGACGACGGCGCCACGGAACTCGGTGGGAGCGGTCACACGCACGCGGGTCCCGGGCGGAATCGGCCGGCCCTCCCCGGGGGCGGTCTGCGCGATCAGCGGCGCGGGGAAAGCGCTCCACAGCAGCAGGGCGAGCAGGCCGGTGCAGGTGGAATTCACGGTGCGGCGTGCGGGAGCGGGTGTCGGGTGGAGGTCACTCGGCCAGGATGGCGGGAGGGCGGTCCGTGCGAAAGGAACCGGATGCTGGGACCGCCGTTCCCGGGACCGTCACGTTCGCGAGCGGCGCCGGACTTCCTCCGCGGACGGCGCCTCGATCTCGTGCCCCAGCAGCCACTCGTGCCCGAACGGGTCGCGCAGCAGGCACTGGCGCTCCCCGTGCTCCTGGTCGGCGGGCTCGCGCAGCAGCGTGGCGCCCGCTTCCACCGCGCGCCGCGCGAGGAGGTCCACGTCGTCCACGTGCAGGTGGAACCGGGTCGCCGTGCCGCCCAGGCTCGGCGGGCTGAGGAACCCGCCCTCGGGATGCTCGTCCGCCAGCATCAGCGTGACGGGTCCCAGCTCCAGCTCGGCGTGCGCCACGCGGCCGTCCGGCCCGGTGAGGCGCGCGCCCTCCCGCGCGCCGAAGACGCGCGAGTAGAACGCGATGGCATCCGCCGCGCCGCGCACGCACAGGTACGCGAAGAACTCGCGGACGGGGCCGGTGCCGGCTCGTGGGTCTGGATCGCTCATGGCGTTCCGCGGGATGGAAGGCGTACAGGCGGCGCGTCAGGCGCGGGACGCGATGTCGCGGATTTCCGGGTTCTCGATGACGCGGCCTCGCTGCTCCTCCACGGTCGCCCGGATCATGGCGCGCCCCAGGTCCCCGCCAGCGACGTACAGGCCGCGGAACGGCGCCAGCACGCGGAAGACGGGACGCAGCCACTGGTACACCCTCGGCCCGCTGGTGGACGTCTCGCCGTCGATGAACGCCGGGCGCCAGCAGACCGCGCCCACCTCCGCGATCAGGTCGCGCTCGGTCTCCGCCTTGACGCGGGCCCACATCATCCGGCTGTCCAGCCGGGTGCCCCGCCCGCTGACGAAGTGGAACGCCGCCGCGGGGCTGTGCAGCCGGAGCGTACGTGCGGCGGCCAGGGCGAAGTCGTGGGTGATCCGGCGGTACTCGGCCTCACCCGAGACCTGCGAGGCGGAGATCCCCAGGCAGAAGAAGCAGGCGTCCACGCCGGCGAACGCTTCCGCGACCGCGCCGTAGTCCAGGAAATCGTCGTGGACGAACACCCGGAGCTTGTCGTGCGCGAGCGTCAGCGGACGCCGGACAATGGCGCGCACCTCCTCCACCAGGGGCGAGGCAAGGCAGGCGCGGAGCACGCTTCCCCCTGCGGAGCCGGTAGCGCCGAAGACGAGGACTTTCATTGCACTTTGCTGCCCAGGGGAAGACTCAGTCTGAGAGTATGGCTTCGAGAGCTTGCCGGAGTTGAGGAACCTGTACCTGGACCACCTCCCAGACGAGCTCATAGTCCACGCCGAAGTAGGCGTGGATAAGGCGGTCGCGCATACCTGCCATCGGGCGCCATTCCACCTCCGGGTGGGCAGCGCGAAACGTGTCGGGGAGCTGTTTGGTGGCTTCGCCGATAATCTCCAGGCTGCGCACGAACGCGCGCCGGAGTGTGGCGTCGGAGAGAAAGGCCTCTGCGGAAAGGCCCTCGCTGGCCTGGATCAGGTACTCGGCTTCGTCGAGGATGTGCCGGACGTAGTCACGCGGCTGGAACGACATCCTCCGCCTCGGCCAGGATGTGAGGTCCGATGTATGGGCTCAGCGCTTCCGTGGTGACGAGCTCCACGCGCCGCGCGAGGCGCTCTTCGAGGAGGTCGTAGAGGCGTGTGAAACGGTCGAAGCTCTTCTGGCCGGGAGCGAATTCGACCAGCAGGTCCACGTCGCTGTCGGGGCGTGCCTCGGAACGGGCAAAGGAGCCGAACAGGGCGAGACGGCGCACACCGAGGCTGCGGATTTCTGCTTCCGCTTCCCGGATGCGTTCGAGAACGTCGACTCGGGTGCGCACGGGCGTGGTCATGCACGAGAATCTAGGCCGGACCAAGTACGTGCGCTATGGGTGGGTGACGGTCAGAGCGAGGTACGGCTGTAGGAAATGAAGGTGAAGGCAGCGGGTGCAGCGTCTTGTTGGATTGTTGTTGATTCGGTCATGTGGAGAGCATACGCCTAACCTGATCTAGTGTGAAAGGTGGATTGTGCAAATGAACGACGCGGTGGCAGTTGGCACAGAGAATTGCGAGATCTTCCATTCGTGTCTTGGTACTATCCTCAACCTCAGACAAGGGCAGTAAGTGGTGAACTTCGCAGTACTGTTGGGCAGCGCTGCCATAAGCGCGGCTAAAAGAAAAACCGCAAACCTCACAATCGAGTGTTCCTGCCTGCTCCTTTTTTTTGCGCACAATCGTCTGATTTCTTTCCCGCTGAAGATGCAAAACAAGCCGACGCTGTCCCTCAGTCGCACCGATGGCGTGAATGTCTACGTCTATATCAGGGGACATGGCATTGCCAGCAACTCGCACATAACTGGGAATTGACGATATACCCGGTCGACGAATGTTGATTTGTTTTCCGATGCGGAGGTAGAGTGAAGTCCGATATTCCTCCTCGTTTGCAAAGCGGACATAGCCATGGGCGTCAAACAGAGCGGCCGGAAAGTGAGCCAAGGCGGCATACCAATGTCCGTCATCACTGTAGCGGACTTGAGCAGCATCAACACCCCAATCGTTCTTGAGGCGTACGGCCTTATCTCGATTTAGTGCAGCCTTGGTTCTTCTGTCCATTTGCCGTCCCCGTTTTGCATTGGACCTCACCACATTTTACCGCTACCAGCCACCTACGCCGGCCACCCTCAGTAACACAGGGCTGTAAGCCCGCACGCTCAGCGCCGCCGCTCACCAGGTGTAGCTGAGCAGGACCGCCACGGGCGTGAGGTTCAGCACGAAGGACGACGGATCGCCGTTCTCCTTGATCACCCCCGCGGTCAGCCGGGGACCCACCTTCAGGTGCCTGCCACCGAGGAACGCCCCACCGGACACGGCCGTGAACACACCGGGAAGACACCCGCTGCACCCGTTCAGCTCCGCCAAGCCGAGTTGTGCGTGACCATCGAGGGTGAGGGACTTCGACGGGTTCGAGCGCACGAAGGCACCCACGTGCAGGATGTCGATGAGCGACTCGTCGGCGGGCGCGAGCGTCCGGTCCAGCTGCGGGAAGCCGAAACCCACTTCGACACCCACCAGGCGAGTGGGCGCGACGTTCCAGCCATAGCCGAGAGTGCCGTGGACGGGATTCAGCTCCAGGGAGAGCTGCCGGCGCTGCGCACCGAGGTCGGTACCCGTGAGTACGAGGAGGGCGAGGAGAAACGTCGGAACGCGGATCATTGAACTTCAGGAAGGTTGTGCATCACCGGCGTCCGAGCCGATGCAGGTGATGTCTGCGAAACACGACTTCACCGCGCGCGCTCCACCAGGTCCCCCCACCCCAGCTTCCGCCTCAGCGTCGAAAAGAACGTCTGCCCCGGGAACCGCACCAGCCGCACCGGCCACGGCGCCCGCCGCACCACCACGCAGTCCCCCGGCACCAGCTGCGCATCCTCCTGCCCGTCGATGGTCAGCAGCAGCTCCCCCGACGGCGTCAGCACGTCCACCGAGACCGTTTCCTCCGCCGGCAGCACCAGCGGCCGCACCGCCAGCGTGTGCGGGCAGATGGGCGTCGCGATGATGCAGTCCACCGACGGGGCGACGACCGGCCCGCCCGCCGACAGCGAGTACGCCGTGGAGCCCGTGGGTGTCGCCAGGATGATCCCGTCCGCGCTGTAGCTCCCCACCTCGTGCCCGTTGGCCCGCACCGCCAGCCGGATCATCCGCGCCACCCCGCCCTTGTGCAGCACCACGTCGTTGACCGCCAGGTACTCGCCGCGCAGCGTCCCGTCCGGCGCCTCCGCACGCACCGCCAGCATCATCCGCTCGTCCAGCCAGATGTCGCCCGAGAGCGCCTGGTCCAGCGCCGACACCAGCTCCTCCGGCGCCGCCGAGGTCAGGAAGCCCACGTGCCCGAAGTTGACCCCCAGCACCGGCGTCCCGTGCCGCGCCACCTGCCGCGCCCCGCGCAGCAGCGTCCCGTCGCCGCCCAGCGTCAGCAGCAGGTCCAGGTCCGGCAGGTCCTCCGGGCGGAGGACGTCCGCGCCCGCCATCCCCGGCGATGCCAGCAATTCCTCCTCGAAAAGGAAGGCCACCCCGCGGCGCTCCGCGTAGTCGCGGACCCGCCCCAGGGTGGCCTCCAGCTGCTCGTATCGCGCATGCCCGACGACGCCCACGCGCGCGGCGGGGGCGCCGGGCCCCACCTCAGGCACTCTCCAGCAGCGGCTTGCGAATCGTCCCGCCCAGCAGCACCCGGGCACGCTCCGCGATCCCCTCCGCCGTCAGCCCCACCTCCGCCAGGAGCTCCGCCCGCTCGCCGTGCTCCACGAACGCGTCCGGGAGCCCCAGCGAGGCGCCCCGCACCTCCGGCCACGCCTCGCCGATGCGCGCCCGCGCGTACGCCCCGAAGCCGTTCGCCACCGTCCCCTCCTCCACCGTCAGCACGTGCGAGTGCGCCGGGAAGAGGCGGGCCAGCGAGTCCTCGTCCAGCGGCTTGATGAAGCGCGCGTTCACCACCGTGGCGGCGATGCCCTCCGCCGCGAGCAGCTCCGCCGCCGCGAGCGCCGGGAGCACCATGCTCCCCGCGGCGAGGATGGCGAGCTTGCGGCCCTGCCGCAGCGTTTCCCAGGTGCCGTAGGGGGTCGCCGGGATCTCGGAGACCGGGCGCACCGCCGCCGGCACCGAGTCGCGCGGCCAGCGGATGGCGAAGGGACCGGCCTGGTGCTCGATGCCGGCGCGCAGCAGCCCGATCATCTCCTCGCCGTCCTTGGGCGCGGTGATGGTCATCCCCGGCACCGCCAGCATGTAGGCGATGTCGATGCCGCCGTGGTGCGTGGGGCCGTCGTCGCCGGCGATCCCCGCGCGGTCCATGCAGAACACCACCGGCAGGTCCTGGAGCGCCACGTCGTGGACGATGGAGTCGTACGCGCGCTGCAGGAAGGTGGAGTAGATCGCCACCACCGGGCGGATCCCCTGCGTCGCCAGCCCCGCCGCGAAGGTCACCGCGTGCCCCTCCGCGATCCCCACGTCGAAGAAGCGCTCCGGGTGCGCCTTTTCGAACACGTCCGTGCTGGTCCCCGTCGCCATGGCCGCGGTGATCGCCACCACGTCGGACCGCTCGCGGGCCAGCTCCGTCAGCGCCTCGCCGAACACGTTCTGGTAGCGCGGCAGCCCCGCCGCCGACTTCTTCAGCGGCGCGCCCGTCTCCTTGTCGAAGAGCGCCGCCGCGTGCCACTTCACCTGGTCCGCCTCCGCCGGGGCGAAACCCTTTCCCTTGGTGGTGACCACGTGCACCAGGCGCGGGCCCTTCATCTCCCGCACGCCCCTGAAGGTTTCCACCAGCTGGTCCACGTCGTGGCCGTCCACCGGGCCCACGTAGCGGAAGCCCAGCTCCTCGAAGAGCATCCCCGGGACGAACATCCCCTTCACCGCGTCGTCGGCGCGCATGGCGAAGTGCTCCATCATCTCGCCCAGCGTGCCCATGCGGGGGGCGGCGTGCACCAGCCGCTTGACCTCCTCGCGCACCTTGTTGTACAGCGGCGAGGTGCGGATGTCGGTGAGCCGCTTGTGGATCCCCAGGTACTTGTGGAGCGCCCCCACGTTGGGGGAGATGGACATCTGGTTGTCGTTGAGGACGACGATCATGTCGCGGTCGGTGTCGCCCGCGTTGTTCAGCGCCTCGTACGCCAGGCCGCACGTCATGGAGCCGTCGCCGATGACGGCGATCACCTCGAAATCCTCGTCGCGCAGGTCGCGCGCGGCGGCGATCCCGCAGGCGGCGGAGATGGAGGTGGCCGCGTGCCCGGCGCCGAACACGTCGTACTCCGACTCGTCGCGCCGCAGGAAGCCGGACAGGCCGTGGCGGCGGCGGATGCTGGGCATCCGGCCGTTGCGGCCGGTGAGGATCTTGTGCGGGTACGCCTGGTGCCCCACGTCCCAGATGAGCTGGTCGCGCGGGGTGTCGAAGACGCGGTGCAGGGCGATGGTCAGCTCCACCGTCCCCAGGTTGGAGCCGAAGTGCGCCCCCTTGTGCTCCGACACGATGTCCAGGATCCGGCCGCGCACCTCGTCGGAGAGAGGGGCGAGCTGGTCCTCGGGGAGCGCGCGGACGTCCGCGGGCGACTGGATCGAGTCGAGAATCGACACGGGCCTTTCCTTCGGCTTCTAGGGATGGAGCGCGAGCGCCAGCAGCGCTCCGTAGACGGCACCGACCACGACTTCGAGCGGCGTGTGGCCGAGCAGCTCGGAAAGCCGCTCGGGCTTCAATTTATGAAGATCGTGCATTTCTTCCAACATGCGGTTGAGGATGCGGGCCTGCATCCCCGCCGCGCGGCGGATCCCGGTGGCGTCGTACATCACCACCAGCGAAAAGAACGCCGCCACCCCGAACACGGTGGAGTGCCACCCCTCGGCCAGCCCCACGGCCGTGGACAGCGCCGTCACCGAGGCGGAGTGCGCCGACGGCATCCCGCCCGTCCCCACCAGCCGGGTGAAGTCCGGACGCCGCCGCGTGGCCAGCGCCCGCAGGAACTTGAACGCCTGCGCCGAAAGCATCGCCAGGAGCGCCAGCGCGAGCGGCGGGTTCCAGGCGACCAGCGGGCGCAGGGCCTCGCTCACCGCTCCCGCTCCACCACGTACGCCGCCAGCGCTTCCAGCTCGGGGGAGCGGATCCCGGCCTCCGCCAGCGCCCGCAGCGCGTCGTCCGCGCGCGCGCGGGCCAGGCGCCGCGCCCCCTCCACCCCGAAGAGCGCGGGGTAGGTGGACTTCCCCGACGACTCGTCCTTGCCGGCCGTCTTCCCCAGGGCGTGGGAGGACGTCACCACGTCCAGCACGTCGTCCACGATCTGGAAGGCCAGGCCCAGGTCCTCGCCGTACTCGGTGAGCGCGGCGAGCTGGTCCGGGCGGCCGCGGGCGGCCAGCGCGCCCATGCGCAGCGAGGCGGCCAGCAGCGCGCCGGTCTTTGCCCGGTGGATGCCCTCCAGCGCGGCGGCGTCCAGCGCGGCGCCCTCGCCCTCCAGGTCCAGGAGCTGGCCGCCCACCATCCCCAGCGCCCCGGCGGCGCCGCACAGCTCCGCCACCAGGCGGCCGCGCTCGGCGGGCGGCAGCCCCAGCGCGGCGGCCTCCGCGTCCACGAGCGCCGCGGCCGCCGGGAGGAGCGCCGCGCCCGCCAGCGTGGCCAGCGCGGGGCCGTGCATCCGGTGCACGGTGGGACGGCCGCGGCGCACGTCGTCGTCGTCCATGCAGGGGAGGTCGTCGTGCACCAGCGAGTAGGTGTGCACCAGCTCCACCGCGCACGCCAGCCGGTACACGCCCTCCCCCGGCTCGGCGTGCGCCACCGCGCGGAAGGCGGCGCAGCAGAGCACCGGGCGCACCCGCTTGCCGCGCGTCCCCAGCGCGTAGCGCAGCGCCCCCGCGAGCGGGCCGGGGACGTCCCGCACGATGCGTTCCGCCACCCCGGCGTACGCGCGCTCCACGTGCGCGGTTTCACGCTCCAGGAACGCGGGGAGGTCGAAGGCGGCGCGGGCCCCGCCGGACGCGGCGAGCGCCGTCACGAGGGGTCCCACGGCTCCAGGCGAGAACCGTCGCCGTCGGCCAGCAGCTCGTGGACGCGGGCCTCGGAGCGGTCCAGCACCCCCTGCGTGGCGCGCAGCAGGCGCACGCCCTCCTCGTACAGGGCGAGCGCCTCGTCCAGCTCCAGCGCCCCGCCCTCCATGCGCTCCACGATCTCTTCCAGCCGCTCCATCGCCGTCTCGAAGCGGGTCTCGTCCCCGACGCCGGCGCCGGGGTCCTTCTCGGGATGCATCCTTGTTTACGTCTCCACTGGAGTGGCCGGGCCTTCCTCCACCCGGCAGGGGACGGAGCCGTCGGCCACCGTGAGCGTGAACCGCGAGCCCGGCTCGAACTCCCGCGCGCCGCGCAGGATCCGCCCGTCCGGCCCGCTGGGGATGGCGAAGCCGCGCGCCAGCGCGCCCACCGGCGACAGGGCGTGCAGCCTGCCGGCCGCGGCGGCCAGCCGGTCGCGGCGGGCGCGGACCGCCCGCTCCCCCGCCCCGGCCAG
>JBEVLE010000527.1:0-13189 GCA_040509335.1 Longimicrobiaceae bacterium
GGCGCGGAACCTGATCCGTGCCGGGCGCTTCGCCATCCGAGATCGGCCGGCCGCTACGGCGTGGTGCGGCGGACGGTGTCCGGGCGGGCGGCCCGCGCGATGCTGTCCGCGGCGGTGCCCCGCTGGCGGTTGCAGAAGCTCCAGGGGCCGCTGAAGATGCTCGCTGCCATCACCGTGTCCGACTCGAAGCGGCCGCGCGGCATCTCGCGGGCCTGGCGCTGCGCGTTCTCGCGGCGGCGCTGCTCCGCCCGGTCCGGCGCGTACATCTTGCACACGTCGGCGCGCTGCTGCTCCGTGAGCAGGGTCCGCACCGCTTCCTGCGCGCGGCGGTTGTTCTCGCGGATGGAGTCGATCAGCGGGCGGGCCTTTTCCACGTCCGCGGCGCTGGTCCGCCGGAAGCCGCCCGAGGGCTGCAGCGCCTGGATCTGCGTGAGCGCCGGGTTGTTGCTCGCCGCCAGCGCCACCCCGATGGAATCCAGCGCCGTCACCTGCACCGAGGTCAGGTTCAGCTCCTGGCGCTCCCCGATCAGCGCGTACACCGGCGGCGTGGGCACCCAGGGCTGCTGCGGGGCCGCCGGCTGCTGCGGCGGCGGAGCGGACGAATAGCAGGCCGCCAGCGCCAGGATGCCGAGTGCGGGGAGGAGTTTCTTCATCGTCGGGGTCGGGGAGGAATTCGGAGTTTTCCCGGCGGCCGGGGAGCCGATCCGCGCCGGTTGACGCGCATCGTACCCGGGGCCGGTGTGCAGGATCCGCGCCGGTGCGGGCGCCCTCACCCGCCCCGCTCCGCCACCGAAGCGGCGATCAGCGGGCCGTGCAGCTTGCCGTTCTCGATAAAGATCTTGTTGGCGTCGTTGCCGGCGGCCACCACCCCGGCCAGGTACACCCCCGGAACCGGCGTCTGCATGGTGCCGGGGTCGTGCGCCGGGATCCCCGTCGCCGGGTCGATGGGCACCCCCAGCGAGCGGAGGAGCACCGGGTCCGGGACGTACCCCGTCATCGCCAGCACCCAGTCGTTGGGGAGCACTCGCCGCTCGCCCGTGTCCAGGCTCTCCACCACCACCTCGCGCCAGCGCACCTCGGTCACCCGGTGCCGCCAGAGCGCGGGGATGGAGCCCTCCGCGATGCGGTTGTCGATGTCCGGCCGCACCCAGGGCTTCACACCGCGGTCCAGCTCGTCGAACAGGTGCACCACCGTCACCCGCGCCCCCTCCCGCCACACGGTGAGCGCCGCGTCCGCCGCCGAGTTTCCCCCGCCCACCACCACCACGTCCTGGTCGAAGTACGGGTACGGGTCCTTGAAGTAGTGCACCACCTTGGGGAGCTCCTCCCCGGGGACGCCCAGCCGCCGCGGCGTGTCGTAGTAGCCGGTGGCCACCACCACGTTGCGCGCCCGGTGCACGTGCTCCGTGCCGTCGCCGCGGCGGGTGCGCAGACGGAAGCCGCCGAGCTCCCCCTCCACCGCGAGCACGTTCTCGTACTGCCGCACGTCCACCCCGAAGTACGCCACCACCTTGCGGTAGTAGCGCAGCGCCTCGCGCCGGGTGGGCTTGTCCCCCGCCGTGGTGAAGGGGACGTCCGCCAGCTCCAGCTTTTCCGGCCCGCTGAAGTAGGTGGTGTAGGTGGGGTGGTCCATCATCCCCTGCGTCACCCCGCCCCGGTCGAAGAGCGCGCAGCTCAACCCGCGCTCCCGCGCCGCGATCCCCACGGCGATCCCGCAGGGCCCCGCCCCCACCACCGCGATGTCCAGCATCGTCCCCGCGCCCTCCGCGGGCCCCGCTCCGCCTGCCGTTTCGCTCATCCTCTCCGCATCATGCAGTCGAACTCGATCACGCGGCCGTCGCCGTCGTGGTTCACCGGGTACAGGCCGAACAGTTCCAGGCCCAGCCCCTCCAGGTACGCCAGCGCCTCCGTGAACCCCGGCATCCCGTGGTAGAGCGGCTTCACCGGCAGCTCCGCCTGCACGCCCAGCACGTCGCGCATCCGCTCTCCCGCGCCCTCGACCACCCGCAGGTCGTACCCCTGCGTGTCCGACTTCAGGAAGATGCGGCGGGCGTCCAGCTCCTCCAGGACCCGGTCCAGCCGGCGGACCGGGACCACCTCCCTCCGCGCCACGCGCATCGCGTCCCGGTACTCGCGCCAGGCGCCGGCGTCCGGCGCGAGAAAGGATGCGAACTCCGTTCCGGCGGTCACGTGGATCGGCAATTCCCCGTCCTCCGAGCCGATCGCCAGGGGAAGCGCGCGCCACTTCGGGTCGGCCGCGCACCGCTCGCGGAGCCGCGCGAAGCTTTCCGGGACCGGCTCGAAGGAAACGATCTCCCCCCGGTACCCGATCTGCCGCAGCGTGGCGCCGAACTCGCCGAAGTGCGCGCCCACGTCCAGCACGCACTCCACCCCGAGCTGCGGGAGGAGCTTCCCCAGCGCCCAGGGCGCCGTGTTCCACCGGGGGTACGCGACCACGTCCACCCCCATCAGCCGCACCAGGCGCCGCACCCCGTCCCTGACTGCGCCAGCCGCCATACGCCCCTCCGGGTGTCGTTTCGCAGCCGCCCGCGCCCCGCCCGCCCCGCACGTCACGCGCCGCGCATCGCCTCCAGCGCCCGCTCGATGTCCACCACCAGGTCGTCCGCGTCCTCGATGCCCAGCGAGAAGCGGAAGAAGCCGTCGCGGATCCCCAGCGCTTCCCGCTCGGCGGGGGTGAACGCCGCGTGCGAGGTGAAGCGCGGCTCCGAGACCAGCGTTTCCACCCCGCCCAGGCTGGGCGCCGGCTTGGCGAGGCGCAGCGCCCGCACGAAGCGGCCCGCCGCCTCGCCCCCGCCCTCCACCTCGATCCCCACCATCCCCCCGAAGCCGCACAGCACCCGCCGGGCCACCTCGTGGTCCGGGTGCGAGGGGAGCCCCGGGTAGTGCACCCGCGCCACCCCCGGCAATCCCTCCACCCGGCGCGCCACCTCCAGCCCGTTGCGGTTGTGGCGCTCCATGCGCACCGCCAGCGTCTTGATTCCGCGCTCCAGCAGCCACGCCGCGTGCGGGTCCAGCGCCGGGCCCCACACCTGCGCCCGCCTGCGCACCTCGCCGGCCAGCTCCGCGCCGCCCAGCACCGCGCCCGCGGTGACGTCGCTGTGGCCGCCCAGGTACTTGGTGGCGCTGTGCACCACCAGGTCCGCGCCGCTTTCCAGCGGGCGCGCGTTCACCGGCGTCGCGAAGGTGGAGTCCACCACCAGCACCGCCCCCGCCTCGTGCGCCGCCGCCGCCAGCGGGCGCAGGTCCGGCACCCGCAGCAGCGGGTTGGACACCGTTTCCGCCAGCACGACCCGCGTATTCGGGCGCAGCGCGGCGCGCCAGTCCTCCGCGAAGAAGTCCACGAAGGTGGACTCCACCCCCAGGCGCGACAGCTCGCGCGCCAGCAGCGTCCGCGTCCCGCCGTACAGCGCCTCCGCCGCCAGCACGTGGTCGCCCGCGCGCACGCACGCCAGCAGCGCGCACGCCATGGCCGCCATCCCGCTCCCCACGGCCACGCAGTCCTCCGCGCCCTCCAGCGCCGCGATGCGCTCCTCCACCGCCACGTTGTTGGGGCCGTTGCCGTAGCGCGAGTACAGCAGCTCCCCCGCCCCGTCCGGGTCCGCGTAGAAGGTGGCGCTCTGGACGATGGGCGTGTTCACCGGCGCGTCCGTCGCGCGGGCGGGGTCGCCGGCGTGCACGGCGCGCGTGGACAGGCCGGCCGAGCGCAGGTCGGGCGTCATCTCACTCCTGGAGAAAGTGCGGCAGCGAGCAGAAGGTCCCGTCCCGGTAGGCGATCACCACCCGGCGCGCCGCCAGCCCCCCGAGCACCGCCGAGGCCGCGTCCGCCACCATCCCCGCCGCCGCCGCCACCTCCGCCGCGGAAGCTCGGCCGGCGCGGAGCGTCGCCTCCCAGCAGCCGCGCTGCACGGGGTGCGCCTTGCCGAGGAGCTGGAAGCCCTCCTCCTCGAACTCGGCCACGGCGAGGATGTCGTGGTGCTCCAGCACCTCCTCCACCGGCTCGCGGTGGTGCTCGTGGAGGCCGCGGAACAGGAAGAAGGCCTCCGCCGGGCGGTCGGGGCCCAGGTAGCGCAGGAGCAGCTTCGCCACGATCTCGTCGGCGCACGAGTAGTCCAGCACCCGCACCTGCGAAAAGTCCAGCACCGACAGGCACACCGAGTGCTCCCCGTCCATCTCCGCGATCTGGCTCTCCACCCCCGTCCGGACGGCCCGCCCCGTGGGGCGGGTCACCAGGTTGCTGAAGAGCGAGGTGATGGAGCGCCGGTGGAGGAGCGTCAGGTCGATGGCGAGCGGCGAGACCCTGCGCTCGGGGAGCATTCCTCAGGCCGCGGCGGAGTCCGAGACGGTCACCTTCTCCATCAGGTCGCCGCGCTGCAGCTGCGTGATCACGTCCAGCCCCTCCGTCACCTGCCCGAACACCGTGTGCACGCCGTTCAGGTGCCGGGTGTTGGCCTCGCTCAGCACGATGAAGAACTGGCTCCCGCCCGTGTCCTTGCCCGCGTGCGCCATGGAAAGCGCGCCCACCTTGTGCGTGTGCGGGTTCCCCTGCGTCTCGCACTTGATCTTGTACCCCGGCCCGCCCGAGCCCACCGACGGGTGGTTGAGCCCCTTGTCCTTGGTGATGGGGTCGCCGCCCTGCACCACGAACTCCGGGATCACGCGGTGGAAGATGATCCCGTCGTAGAAGCCCGAGCTCACCAGCTTCTCGAAGTTGGCCGCCGTCCCCGGCGCCTCCTTGTCGTACAGCTCGGCGGAGAAGGTGCCCTTGTTGGTCTGGAAGGTGACGGTCTTCATCGGCATGCTCCCGGGTGAGAAGTGCGAAAGTGCGAGAACTGCAGGTTACAGGTTACAGGGGACAGGTTACAGCCAGCAGGGTATCCGGCCGTCCGCAGTTGCAGGCTGTCCCCTGTAACCTGTCCCCTGTCCCCTATCCGTTCCCCTGTCCCCTATTCCTTTGCCGGCAGCACGATCAGGATCTGCGCGCCGGGGAAGAAGGCCAGGTCCTTGGTCATGGGGTCGGCGTCGTCCCAGTCGGGGACGTCGGCGATGCGGGCGGTGCCGCTGCGGATGGCGATCTTGCCGCCCCAGCGCCCCACCTTCTTGCGGATCTGCTTGAGGCCCTGGCCGCGGCCCGGGTCGCGGAAGCGCGTGATCCCGTGGATGAACGCCGCCTCCAGCGCCGTGGCGTCGCCCCAGCGGTCGCCGAAGCGCGCCGCGTGCTCCTTGGCGAGCGAGCCCTTGAAGCCCACCCCCAGGTCCATCACCGCGATCACCGCCACCTTGCGGCCCAGCCGCTTGGCCCAGTTGTAGATCTGGATCCCCACCCACCCCGGCGCGTCCGCGTGCTCGATGATGTTCTGCGACACCTCCGAGAGCAGCATGCTGAAGCCGATGGAGTCCGCCCGCGAGTACCCCAGCTGCTCCCCCAGCAGGGTGCTGATGCGCCCCTCGTTGAGCACGTCGATCACCCCGTGCACGTCCTCGTGCGACTGCACCCGGGTGATCTCCAGCAGCACGCTGCTCTCCTTGACCGAGCGCTGCCTGGGGGGCTGCACCATCTCGAAGATGGCCCCCGCCTGCCGCACGAAGCCCATGCGCGCCAGGTAGCTGGCCACCTCCGGCGTCTGCGGCAGCTCCAGCAGCGGGCGCACGTCGCCCCGGCGCAGCGTCTCGCCCAGCGCCAGCAGCCCGATCATCCCGTACGGGTCCGCCCAGCGCACGTGCCGCGCGTCCACCAGCACGCGCTCGTCGCCGGCCTCGGCGGCCGCGGCCACCAGCGCGTCGAAGGCGTCGTCGTCCAGCCTCTGGGGGACCTCCAGCACTCGCGTCATGCGGCCGCACGGTCGGGGGTGGATGGGACGCGGGAAAGTAACACGCGGCCGGGGGCGTCGGAAGGGCAGGTTTTGGGGACTGCCGGTTTGGGCGTGCCCCCGGCTGCGCCGGGGTCGGGCTTCGGCTCCGTAGAGCAGCAAACAACGCTGCTCAACGGAGTCGAGACCCCGCGGAAACAGCCCCGCGGGGTCTCGCCCCTCCGGGCCGAAATCCCTCACGCGGTTTCGAGCTGGCGTCCGCCAAGCACAAGCAGGGCAACCACCTGAAAGCGATGCCTTCACATCGCTTCGAAGGCAGTCCGGACCTGCCGCCGTTGCCGTTCTGGGATCTGCGTCGGGAGGTCGGGGGAGGCTGCGCAGGAGGTGCGTTGTTCGAAGCCAGCGTGATCCCGCCTTTTCTCGGAGGGTGGGCGAGTTTCGCACCGACGGAGCAGCCGCCCCCGGCCGACCCCAAACACCGGAGACCGCCGGAGCGCGCCGCAGTGGCAGTAAGTGCCCGTGCGGCGCGTCAGCCGGCGAGATGCGCGTGCAGCCCGGAGGCTCCCCGGAACCCCAGCTTCCGCGCCGCGATCTCGTGGGCCCGGCGCATGGCATCCTCCAGCTCCAGCCCGCCCAGCACCCCGCAGAAGAAGGCGAGCCCCCACACGTCCCCCGCGCCCGTGGGGTCGCCGTCCACGGATGCCGCTGGGGGCACGGTCCCCACCTCCACGGCCGCGCCGCCCGGAGCCCCGCGCAGCCCCGGCCAGCTTCCGGGCGAGGAAGGAAGCCCCGCGCGCCGCGCGTACGCCGCCCCCTCCGCGCCGAGCGTCACCACGGCCAGGGCGGGCCCCGCGTCCAGCACCCGGGCCGCGGCCTCCGTCCAGTCCCCCGCCCCGCCCAGCGTCCCCAGCTCGCGCTCGTTGAGCTGCACCCCGTCGAAGCACGCCGCCCAGCGCTCCCAGTCGGGGAGCGTGCGCAGCACGCGCGTCCCCGCGCCCGGGCAGCCCAGGAAGAGCGAGTGCAGGTCCGAGTACAGCGGCCCGGCGAAGGCGCGCCGCAGCGCCTCCGCGTCCGCCAGCTCCATCTCGAAGCCCGTGATGAAGTTGACGTACAGCGCGTCCAGCCCGGCCACGTGCGGCTCCAGCTCCCGCCACGTCCACCCCGGAACGCCGCCCGTGAGCCGCTCCCCCCGGTGCGCGCCGTCCGTGTAGCGCAGCTCCACCCGGTTGTTGTCCTCCGGCACCGCCACCAGCGACGGCCCCGCGGCCACCCCGGGGAGCGTCGCCAGCAGCGCCCGCGCCTCCGCCTCCAGGTCGCGCCCCACCTTCACCACCGGCACCACCTCCCACCCCTCCGGCCGCGCCGCCGCCGCGGACGCCAGCGAGTACGCCACCCCGCCCCACGACGTGAAGGGCTCCCCGCGCGCCGCGTCCTCCAGCGTCCAGATGCGGTCCCACACCAAGGTGCCCAGCACCCCGAGCCGCTTCATCGCCCCCTCCGCGTCAGCCGTGGACCCACCAGCGCGAACGGCGCCCGAGGGCGCCGTTCCGTTCACTTCCGCGCTTTCGCGCTCGCCGTCGCTCACACGTGCCCGTACGTTTCCCGCTTGAACACCGCCGCGGCGCCCACCACACCCGCCGTCCCCGGCAGCTCCGCCGAGACGATGCGGCAGCACTCCTGGGCCGACTTGAAGGCGCGGCGCCGCACCTCCGCGCGCAGCGGCTCGAAGAGCGTGTCCCCGGCGCGGGTGACCCCGCCGGCGATCACCACCATCTCCGGGTTGAGGATGTTGATGATGCTGGCCACGCCGGCGCCCAGGAACTTGGCCGTGTCCTTCATCACCTCGGTGGCGTACGCGTCGCCCTGCACGGTGGCCTCGTACACCGTGGCCGCGGTGACGTCCTCCAGGCGGCCGTTCACCATCTCCACCAGCACCGACTCGGCGCCCGCGTCGATCCCCTCCACGGCGCGCAGCGCGATGGCCGGGCCGGAGGCGTACTGCTCCAGGCACCCGTAGTTGCCGCACTTGCAGCGGCGCCCGTTGGAGTCGATGGTCATGTGGCCGATCTCCCCCGCCACGTCCGAGCAGCCGTGGTAGATCTCGCCGCCCAGCACGATCCCGCCGCCGATCCCCGTTCCCAGCGTCAGCCCCACCAGCGCCCGCGTGCCGCGCCCGGCGCCCAGCCACCACTCGCCGTAGGTGGCGCAGTTGGCGTCGTTGTCCAGCGTCGCGGGGAGGTGGACGGCGTTGGAGATCAGGTCGCGGAGCGGGAAGTTGCGCCACCCCAGGTTGGGGGTGTTGATGACCGTGCCCGTGCGGCGGTCCAGCGGCCCCGGCGAGCCGATCCCCACCCCCGCGATCTGGTCGCGCGCGCCCCCCTCCGAGGCCAGCACCTCGGCGATGGCCTGCTCCACCATCCCGTTGATGCGGTCCACCACGAACTTGGCCCCGCGCCCGGAATCCGTGGGCATGGAGCGAAGTCCCAGCACCTCCCCGCCCTCGATGGGCAGCAGCCCCACCACGATGTTGGTGCCGCCCAGGTCCACGCCGACGATCCAGCGCTTGTCCATGTCTCCCCCGCTCAAGAGTCCCCCTCCAGCCCCGCCGCCACCTCCGCGATCCCCCGCTCGGTGCGGGCGATCCCCTCCCGCCGGATGCGGGCCCGCAGCTCGTGGTTGCGCCGCCACTTCTCCGGGTCCTCGTACGGCCGCTCGTGCCACAGGTGCAGGCACGCCGCGCGGAACCTCACCTGCTTGCCGCGCACCCCGGCGTTTTCCAGCATCTCCCCCACCGCCCGGTCCAGCCCGCCGTACCCCATGTCCAGGTCGAAGCCGTTCACGCGCAGCAGCGCCTCCTTCCAGGTGGAGGCGTTGTGGCCGTTCCAGGTGGGGCGCGTGGGCGTCGCCGCGTCCAGCAGCCGCGGCAGCGCCCCCGGGGCGAGCAGCCGCAGCGCGTGCCGCCCCGGCCGCCACCCCTGGCGCCGCAGCCACCCCGCGTCCGCCGCGCGCCCCTCGCGCACGTCCTCCACCCCGATGCGCGCGCTCACCTCCCGCGGCAGCTTGAGGTACCCGCCCGAAAGGAAGCGTCCCGGCTCGCGCAGCCGCAGGTGCGCGTCCACGAAGTCGCGCCGCGGGATGCAGTCGCCGTCCGTGAACACCAGGTAGTCCGCCGCAGCCGCCAGGATCGCGCGGTTCAGGATCTCCGTCTTCCTGAACCCCCGGTCCTCGTGCCACACGTGCAGCACCTCCAGCCCGGAGGCCGCCCCCACCCGCTCCACGGTCTCCCGCGTCTCCGCCCCCGACCCGTCGTCCGCCACCACCACCTGGAAGTCGCGCCGCGTCTGGGTCGCGTACCCCCACAGCACCAGCTCCAGCTGCCGCGGCTGGTTGTACGTGGTGACCACGACGGAAGCGGACGGAGCGGACATCTGGCGGCGCAGTTCGGCAGTTGCGAAAGCGATCGTGACCCGAAGGGCGGAGACCCGCCGGCAGTTTGGCGGGGCTCCGTTCCGCTGGACATGGTCGTTTCATGTCCAGCGGAATAGAGCGCGGTCCCGGCGCAGCCGGGATTCGCCCAAAGCGGCGGTAAGGAGCTTACTCGCCCACCTTCAGCACCGCCAGGAACGCCTCCTGGGGGATCTCCACGGTGCCCACCTGCTTCATCCGCTTCTTCCCCTCCTTCTGCTTCTCCAGGAGCTTGCGCTTGCGGGAGATGTCGCCGCCGTAGCACTTGGCCGTCACGTTCTTGCGCAGCGCCGAGATGCTTTCGCGGGCGATGATCTTGTTGCCGATGGCCGCCTGGATCGCCACCTCGAACATCTGCCGGGGGATCAGCTGGCGCAGCTTCTCGGCGATGGTGCGCCCGTACTCGAACGCCTTGTCGCGGTGGATGATGACGCTGAACGCGTCCACCGGGTCGCCGTTGATCAGCATGTCCAGCTTGACCAGCGGGTTTGCCCGGTACTCGCCCAGGTCGTAGTCCAGCGACGCGTAGCCGCGCGTGGACGACTTGAGGCGGTCGTAGAAGTCCAGCACGATCTCCGCCAGCGGCAGGTCGTAGCTGAGCTCCACCCGCTGCGGGTCCGGGTAGCTCATCCCGCGGAAGTCGCCGCGGCGCTCGTGGCACAGCTTCTGGACCCCGCCGATGTACTCCGCCGGGCACATGATGCGCGCGCGGACGTACGGCTCCTCGATGCGGTCGATGCGGGTGGGGTCCGGGAGCGCGCTGGGGCTTTCCACCCACAGCTCGTCGCCCGCCGTCATGATCACCCGGTACTTCACGTTGGGGACGGTGGTGATCAGGTCCAGGTCGAACTCGCGCTCCAGCCGCTCCTGGATGATCTCCAGGTGCAGCAGCCCCAGGAAGCCGCAGCGGAAGCCGAAGCCCAGCGCCGTGGACGACTCCGGCTCGTAGGTGAGCGAGGCGTCGTTGAGCTTGAGCTTGGAGAGCGCGTCGCGCAGCTCCTCGTACTGCTCGGTGGCGGTGGTGTAGATCCCCGCGAACACCATGGGCTTCACCTCCTGGAAGCCCGGGATCAGCTCGTCCGCCGGGTTGTCCGCGTCCAGGATGGTGTCGCCGGAGCGGGTGTGCGACACCTGCTTGATCCCCGCGATCATGTACCCCACCTCGCCCGGCCGCAATTCCGGCGTGGGGAAGCGGCCCAGCTGCAGGTAGCCCACCTCGTCGATGGGGTACACCGCGTCGTTGGCCCCGAAGGCGATGCGCGTCCCCTGCCGGAACACCCCGTCCACCACGCGGATGCTGGGGACCGCGCCCACGTACTTGTCGTAGTACGAGTCGAAGATCAGCGCGCGCGGCGGGGCCTCGGGGTCGCCCTGCGGCGGCGGCACCTTCGCCACCACCGCCTCCAGGATGTCCTCGATCCCGATCCCCGCCTTGGCGGATGCCAGGAGCACGTCGTCCGGGTCCACCCCCAGCAGGTCCACCAGCTCCTCGCGGCGCCGCTCCGGCTCCGCGCCCGGCAGGTCGATCTTGTTGAGCACGGGGACGATCTCCAGCCCCGCTTCCATGGCCAGGAACAGGTTGGAGAGCGTCTGCGCCTGCACGCCCTGCGACGCGTCCACCACCAGGATGGCGCCCTCGCACGCGGCGAGCGAGCGCGACACCTCGTAGGTGAAGTCCACGTGCCCGGGGGTGTCGATCAGGTTGAGCTGGTAGCTGCGGCCGTCGCGCGCGCCGTACGTCATGCGCACGGCGTTGAGCTTGATGGTGATCCCCCGCTCGCGCTCGATGTCCATGGAGTCCAGGACCTGCTCCTTCATCTCCCGGAGCTGGAGGGTCCGGGTCGCCTCGATCAGCCGGTCGGCCAGCGTGGACTTGCCGTGGTCGATGTGGGCGACGATGCAGAAGTTCCGAATGTGCTCGATGCGCAAAGCGACGTTTCCGCGAAATGTGGAGGCTGCTCCCCGGGGGCCGGGCCGCGATGAATTTATCCGCCCCCGGTACACTCAGGAAGCCCCGGCGTGCCGCACGTTGCAAGGAACTCTGCGAATTGCCGCCGCCCGCGCGGCCCCGCCCTCCCGCGGCGAAGAAGCGCCTGTAACGTGATTTTGCAGGCGCCGCCGCGAGTTACGCCCCGTCCGGTCCATTTCGTTGCACCCTGGCACCGCCGTTGCCCTTTGGGTGGTCGCTCGCACCGGTCCCGCTGGTCCTCCGCCCGCCGAAAACGCACCCCTCCGCCGCCGCAGCCCCTCCCGGCCCTGCTTCCGGGAGGGGCTGTCGGCTGAAGTGCCCGACCGCTCGAGCTGGAAACAGATGTGTGGCAGACGTGTAGAAGAGCTCACCCGCACCGCGCGGCGCCCGCCGCCCTCCACCCCCAGATGTACGGACGTACCATGAACGTGCTCAACCGGACCGGCGCCGGGATCCTCGGCGCCTCGCTGGCCGCCGCCGCGCTCGCCTCGCCCGCGGCCGCGCAGATCCCCCTGAACCCGCGCGCGCTCGGCGTGGCCGGCGCCTACGTGGGCGCCGCGCGCGGCCACGAGGCGGTGTTCGCCAACCCCGCCAACCTGGGGCTCGCCGGGAGCCCGCGCTGGTCGCTGGGCTTTCCGCAGGTGACCGCCGGCGCCACGGTGCTGGGCCCCGAGCTGATGGACCTGCGCGACTACTTCAACTACGACGACCTCAGCGACCAGCAGCGCACCGAGCTGCTCGCCGAGATCCCCGCCGGGGGGACGGCGCTGGAGGGCGACGTGCGCGCCCCGCTGGTCACCTACCAGAACGGCGGCTTCGCGCTGGGCGTGGCCTACGGCTTCCTGGGCTCGCACACGGTGGGCAGGGACGTGGTGGACCTGTTCCTGAACGGCTACCAGCAGGGCCGCACCGACTACAGCGTGGGCGACACCCGCGGCAGCCGCGCCACCTACTGGGACTTCGCCGCCGCGTACGGCCGCGGCGTGGGCCCGCTGAGCGTGGGCGTCACCGGGCACTACTACGTGGGGCGCGGCCTGGTGCAGACGCGCGCCTTCGAGCCCACCTACGACCTGGCCTCGCGGGACATCCGCGTGGACTACGTGGGCGTCAACTCGCACGGCGGCAAGGGGTGGGGCCTGGACGTGGGCGCCGCGCTGCAGCCGGTGTCCGGGCTGGTGCTGAGCGCCGCCGTCGCCAACGCGGTGCACTCCATGGAGTGGAGCGACGAGCTGGACGGCCGCAGCGTGACGCTGACCCGCGCCGACTTCCGCGACTCCGACTTCCAGGTGGTCCGCAACCGCTACGAGCAGAGCGAGGCCGACCTGGGCGCCGCCCCCACGGGCCGCTTCGCCGAGGTGGCGCAGGGCCTGCTGGACGACGCGGAGCTCCCCACCACGCTGCGCCTGGGCGCCGCCTGGACGCTCCCCACCGGCACCACCACGCTGACCGGCGCCTACCACGACGACCTGTCCGAGGGCCGCCTCGCCGGCCGCTGGAGCACGCTCGCCGGCGTGGGCCTGCAGCAGAAGCTCCCGGTGGGCACGGTGCGCGTGGGCTGGTCGTCCGACCTGGACGAGGGGAGCATCCTGGGCGGCGGGGTCACGCTCGGCCCCATCGACCTCGGGATCGCGCGCTTGACGACCGCTTCCGGGAGCGGCGACGCTTCCCGCAACGGGTACGTGGGCAGCTTCGGGCTTTCCGTCCGGGTTCCGTAGGCGCGTCTTCGGCGGAGCTTGCGGGCCGCTACGGAGCCGGACGATACTGCCGTCCGTCTCCTGCGCGGGCTCCGGGAACCCCGCCAAACGGCCGGCGGGTTTCCCTCCGCCGGAGTGAGCCTCGCCAAACTGCCGGCGAGTCTCCCTCCGAACAGATTTTGGGGGGTACTGCTGGAACGGCAACGACAACGGCAACCGCAACGACGAACGGC
>JBEVLE010000528.1:0-11971 GCA_040509335.1 Longimicrobiaceae bacterium
GGCGCGGCGGCGCGCGGGGGTACGGCTGCGGACCGGGCGGACGGCGCGGAGGCGGGGGGCGGGGCCGCGGCGCGCCCGGGCCTGCGGTACGCGACGCCGCCGGCGGTCGTCACCACCTCGCAGGGGACCAGGCCGGCGAGCGGGGGATCGGAGGCGCCCAGGAACAGCCACCCGCCGGGGGCGAGCGCGTCCATGAGGCGCGCGGCCACGTGGCGGGTGGTGGCGTCGTCCAGGTAGATGAGGACGTTGCGGCACAGGACCAGGTCCATCCCCCAGGCCCCGGCGGCGACGTACGCCCGGCGCGGGGCGGCCAGGTTGAGCGGGGCGAAGCCGACGGCCGCGCGCACCTCGTCGCGCACCCGGAAGCGGTCGCCCTCGCGCCCGAACCAGCGCGCGGCCGCGTCGTCCGGGACGCCGCGCAGCGACCAGCGGCGGTACGAGCCGCGCCCGGCGGCGTCCAGCCGGCTGCGCACCACGTCGGTGCCCAGCACGCGGAAGGCGGGGCACCCGGCGTCGCCCAGCAGCATGGCGAGGGTGTACGCTTCCTCGCCGGTGGCGCAGGCGGCGCTCCAGGCGCGGACGCCCGCCGGCCCGGCGCGCGCGGCGAGTTCGGGGAGCACCGTGTCGCGGATGAAGGCGAGCTGGTCCGGCTCGCGGAAGAAGTACGTTTCCCCCACGGACAGCTCTTCCAGCAGCACCTCCCACGCGCCCGTCCCCGCCGCGGCCAGCCCCAGGAAGGCGGCGGCGTCGTGCACCCCCGCGCGCTGCATTGCGCGCCGCACCCCGGCCGCCGCGAGCTCCGCCTGCCCGGCGGAAAAGACCAGCCCCGCGCGCTCCCCGGCCAGGCGCAGCACCTCGGCGACCGCGGCCGCGCTCACGCGCCCCGCTCCGCGGCGGCCAGCGCCGCGTCCACCCCGTCGGCCTCGGCCTGCGACAGGAAGGTGCGCAGGTCGTGGATCAGCGCCAGCCCGTCCGGGAGCCGCGCCACGCCGCCCACGTGCCCCGGCGCGGCGACCACCTCCGTGGCGGGGATCACGTCGGCCGGGTCCACGCGGGCGATGCCGAGTGCGGCGTCGGCGCGGAGCGCGACCACGCGCCCCGCGACCGCGGCGACCACGAACACCTCGTCGGGGCGGAGCGGGCGGTCGGGGAGGCCGAAGCGCCGCCGCAGCGAGAGCACCGGCACCACGCGGCCGTGCAGGTCGAGCACGCCGTCCACCACCGCGGGCGCGCCCGGGAGCGGGGCCACGGCCGCCGCGGGCACGACCCGCAGGACGTCCGCCACGGCGAGGGCGCAGCGCTCGCCGGCCACGTCGAAGAGCAGGATCTCCATGGGGGCGAATTCCCTGGCGGGCTACGCCGCGGGGACGAGCGGGATGGTGACGGTGAACACGGTCCCCCGCCCCGGCACCCCCTCGGACTCCACGCGCACCGTCCCGCCGTGGGCCTCCACGATCTCCTTGACGATCAGCAGCCCCAGCCCGGTGCCGCGGATGCCGCGGGTGGCCTCGCCGGGGACGCGCTGGTAGCGCGCGAAGAGCGCGGACTGCTGCTCGGGCGCGATGCCGTTGCCGTCGTCGCTCACCCGGAAGACGGCCCGCCCGGCGTCCGTCTCCAGCGCCACCTCGATGGTCCCGCCGTCGGGGGTGTACTTGACGGCGTTGGAAAGCAGGTTGTCGAGCACCTGCTCCAACCGCGCCGGGTCCACGCGCGCCGGCACCGGCTCGTCGGGGAGGACGACGCGCAGCGTCTGCCGGCGCACCACGGTCTGCGGCTCCGCCTGGCGGGCGCTGGCGCGCACCACCTCGGCCAGCTCGGCGTCGCGCACGTCCAGCCGCAGGAAGCCGGCGTCGATGGCGGCGAAGTCCAGGTAGTCGTCGATCAGCCCCACCAGCTTGCCGGCGGAGCTGTGCGCCAGGGAAAGGAGCTGCTCCTGCTGGGGGTTGAGCGGGCCGGCCTTGCCGGAAAGGAGCATGCGCACGGCGGCCCACACGTTGCCGGCCGGGTTGCGCAGGTCGTGGGTGACCATGGAGTAGAAGTCGGCCTTCATCTCCTGGAGCTGGCGCTGCGCGACGTGCCCGGCGCGGTGCTCCACGGCCTGCCCCAGCGCGTACAGGAACGACCCTTCGTCGCCGGCGATGTCCAGGTGCTGCTTCTCGATGTAGCCGTCGGCCCCCTGCCGCACCGCCGCCGTCGCCGTCTGGATCCCGCCCGAGCCGGTGAGCATCACCACCGGGGTGGTGTCGTCGGTCTCGCGGATCCTGCGCAGCACCTCGATGCCGTCGGTGTCGGGGAGGTGCAGGTCCAGCAGGATCAGGTCGAAGCCCTTCCCCTCCCCGCACAGCCGCAGCGCCTCCTCGCCCGTCCCCGCCTCTTCCACCCACGCGCCGTGGGAGGCGAGCACTTCGGACAGGAAGATGCGCACGGCTCGGGAGTCGTCCACCGTGAGGACGCGCCGGTTCTCGAACGTGGTCCAGGGGCTCATGCAGGGTACGGCGGGTGCCGGATCGGCTACAAACGGGGGCGGAGCCGGCTCCCGGAGCGGGGCCGGCGACGAATGGAAGCGGGAAACATGTGCTGAAGCGGACAAAAGTCGCACCGAATCGGCGTGGGCACAAGCCGCCGCCCGCCCTCGGGCGTGCGTGCGGGTGCAGGCGAGTCGGTGAGAGTATCGGCAGGGTGGAAGCGAAACTGGAGTCGCGGCTTGCGCGGGCGCCGACCGTGAGTCGGCCGTGGTACTACGGCCGCTCGAACTTGATGGGCAGGTTGACTGACGCGGCGACGGGTCGGCCCTCGACGGTGGCCGGGGCGAAGCGCAGACCGCGAGCGAGCCTGATCGCCTCGTCCCGGAGGGGGTTGCCGTCGTCGGCCTTGACTACCCGGACCGACTGGGTAGCTCCCTGGGCGTTGACCGTCATGTCGACCACCACGTCGCGGTCGCCCGTGGTGCTGCAGAGCACGGGCTGCCTGGCGCAGATTCCTCGCAGCTCGAACTCCAGGTACGGCGCGTTGAGCATCCGGGGAGGCTGCTCCGTGGGGAGCCCGAGCGAGGCCCGTCGCCCCGTCGCGACGGCGAGCCGGATCTGCCATCCCTTATCCGAAGCGACGAACGGTCTGGCCTGCGCGCGGAGGAAGCCCAGGAGGCTGTCGGCGACCGCCTGCCCCGCCGAGGCCTCGTCGGTCCAGCGGAGCGAGTCCACCTGGCCCGTCCGCGAATACCACAGGTCGAAGACGGCGCGGCCTCTGGTGGACAGCGCCGGAAAGTCGCGCAGCCCGGCGAACACCGCGGCCGAGTCGAAGACGACGTTCACGACGGCGGCCATCCTCGGGAAACGGTCGTAGCTGGTCGTGTCCTGCGCGCGGGCCTCCCGGCAGCCGAGCAGCACGAGGGCACCGAGGACGATCAGGAGCTTCCGGGACATGGATTGCCCTTTTTGTTCGTTCGAGGTTTGCATCTGAAAGTGCCTGTTTGCCTCTACGGACGTGGCGGTCGGCGGTTTCGCGGTGGTGGGTGTGGGGGAGGCTCGGGTGGAGGGGAGTCGGGTGGTGGTGTGGAGTTCTTAGGTGCCGAACCCGCTACCCCCGAGTACGACTCGGCTTTATTTCCACCTACTCCAATTGATCGATCTCCGCCTCAAAGTAGGGTTGGTCCAGGGGAGTCGTGGGTAGGGGAACGAGGTTGTGCGGGTGGGATTGCAGTCGCCTCTTCAGCGCGTGGGGCTTCCTCTTCGGCGGCTGTGCCCTGCCAGGGATAGGTCGCACCCTTGACGGCTGCATAGGCACCGTCGAGCGCTGGTTCCAAGAGTAGGATCGCTGCGATACGGCGGACCATACCGGTGACCTCTCGCACCTCCTCCACGGTGAGTGGTCGACCCAAGAGAGGCTGCTCGCGGTAGCTTAACCACTTCTTGATCACTTGGTAGCCGCCAAGCGTATACTCCCAAACTCCAAGCGGCACGCACCGCCAGTAGGCTCCCTCGTTCAGGTACACGTCGAGGCAGGTCTCCCCCAAGAGGGTGATGGCTTCGGCTGGATCTAAGCTCTGCTCGATGGCGCCGGCTTCGATAGCGGCGCGCTCGTCGTCGGTGTAGGGTCGTGGTGCGGTGCGGCCACGGCCGGGCATCACAGCTCCTCGATCGTCGCGCTTGCCCCAACCCGCAGTCAAGCCAATGCCATTCTCCGAGAGCTGACCTCCTCCTACTTTCGCCGCACCCCCGATCACGCGCAGTTCGCTGCGAACCACCCCGGCTGTCACGCTGTCCGTCCCTTGTTCAGGATCAAGAAGCGTCGATATCTGCCGACCGAGCGCCGCGGAAGCACTGAGGTGCACCCGATCAGAGGGGAGGGGCACACGTGGCCAATCCTGCCGAAGTGCACCAGAGTTCTCCGCACGGTATGCCGGTGAGTGCAGCACTGCGGCCGTGTGGAAAAAGAGATCTTCCTCTCCAGCGCCGATTTGTTCTAGGTAGTCGGAGGCACCTTCGCTCAGATTCGGTCGAGTCCCTTCATGATCCGAATTTGCGAACAGATCAGGGGAATGGCGCCTTAAGTAAAGCGGCGTACACCGAGCCCCGCTGTCGAGTGAGTTCAGGTCGGTGAGTCTTTCGGTGACGAGAGCCGGTTCAATCTGTGGCTTCCGTGTCCGACCGGTCATTACAATGAAGCGATTCCCTTGGAATACCTCATTGAAGAGTTCAGGAACTCGTCGGCCTAGGAGGCCCGGCGCTGGCTCCCAATACAACCAGCGGATGTCGAACGGACGATAGCAATAGCGAACTACATATTGCGGAAGGAATCCGCGACGGACTAAGAAGTCACGTACCGCTGCTGGATCAAATTGGGTCGTTTTCTCTACAGCACGAGGGACTAGCCTTCCAATCTCGCCTAGACTTACAGCGCCATTGAAGTACGTCCGCATCCGCTCTTCAAGTACCTCCTTAATGGGATCAATCACAAGTTCATCGCGTCTTGTCTGGACACCCGAGAAGGATTCTGGGAACAGATCGGGGACACGAGGCCAATCTAAGTACGATGTGCCAAACTCCCGGGGCATAAAGGGGAACCCAAGCTCCGGCGC
The DNA here is from genome assembly GCA_040509335.1 of Longimicrobiaceae bacterium. Taxonomy (GTDB): domain Bacteria; phylum Gemmatimonadota; class Gemmatimonadetes; order Longimicrobiales; family Longimicrobiaceae; genus JAFAYN01. Next base: position 5,078 of record JBEVLE010000528.1, read on the forward strand.
CGGAATGAGTATCTCGGATTCTGGGAGACCATCCCCTGTCAAAGAGGCGAGCAGCTTCTCCCGCTTATCCTTTCCCCAGTAGTTCGTAAACTCCACAGCCTCAGTTCCGCCATTTGGCCCCGTTCTTACCAGTAGCGACACTGCCGTCCCAACTTGGATTCCCTCACGATTCAACTCGGTGGAGAACACGCTCGGATCAGACTCTCCATCAGGTGTGAGTTTACCAGTACGAAATTTGTCACCATTTAGCGCATCCACAGAAATTTTGTCAAAGACATCCAAGTACCGCTCGCGCATCCCGGTGTGACTAAGTCCATCAAGCCAAGAGTAATTAGAGATGAAGCAAACGACTCCCCTACCTGTCATTTCCACAATTCTCCGCTCTGCAATACGGAAGAAACGCACGTACAGGTCGTTCAACCCTTGTCCTTGAGGTTTCGGAGCCCGCCTCGTTTCTCGGTACGTGGTAACGAGATTCCGCTCTTCTCCAATTGCCACGCCTGGATAGCCGTTATACGGGGGGTTACCGATAACGACGAGAATGCGTGCATCACGCTTCACTTGGTCTGCCGCGTCGCGTTCTGCTTCAAGCTCTGGGAAGGCCAGGTGTTTCTGCTCGTCGGGCGGTTCCCAACCGGTCAGCGCATTAGTGAGATAAACGCCCACCCGCCGGCCGCCATCGACAGCTGTATCAACGCCGTACCGACCGAGTAGAAGCCCGAGTTGGAGGTGAGCGACCACAAACGGCGCAGGGAGGATTTCGAAACCGAGAACCCGCTCCGCGGCGGCACGCTTCAACTCCTGCCCTAACAGTGCATCCTCTCCACGGGCCTGAAGCGTTTCAGCAATTTTGTCGAGCACTTCGACAAGGTAGGCGCCCGTCCCGCAACACGGGTCTAGCACAAGCACCTGCGGGTCCGCGAGCCCATCAGTTACTCCTAGCTCCTCCCGAAGAACCGTGTCCACACGTGCCACCATGTACTTTACCACTTCGGGCGGGGTGTACCACACCCCAAGGGCCTTCCGTAACTCAGGGTCAAACGCTTCCAAGAACGGTTCATAGAAGTACTGAACAGCGCGTTGCTCCTCAAACCGAGCAAAGAACTCGTTTCTTACTACACGGTTTAGAGCATCTCCCGCCCAATCGAGAACTTCCACTAAACCCAAAGGACCCAGCCGGTCTCGAGTGGCAATCTGGGTAAAGAGAGCTCCAATCACCGGCATTCGGAGGTGCCATGCAGCCGTCCTCCAGTCAAAGCGTTCGCCATCCGGGTTGCGGCTCCAGAGTGTCCAGGCGGAGAAGATCCCGTAGAAAAGCGTCTGGACGAGAGTGGAGCGGAAAAAGTGCTCCCCGTGTTCCCCCCGAAATGTGACGCCGAGTGCCTCTTCTAGGGCCTCGCGAACAGCGGCAAGCGCAGGAAGGTCCCCGCCGCGCTCGACCCGGAACAACGCGTCGCGGGCGTATGCGGCGAGCAGCCGAGCCAGCGTCTCAGGATCGGAGATCTGCGTTCGGCGAAGCATCACGCGCTGCAGGTACTCCAGCAATCGATCGCCCAGCTCCTCAGCGGTTTTACGAGGGTCAGCGGCCTTCGTCCAGAACTCCGCCTCAGTAATGGCCATGCGGAAACGCTCAGACTGAACGGGGCGGCCATCCGGGCCGCGCTCCACTAAGAGCCAGTCGCGATAACTTGTGACGAGCACCTGCCCGTAGTACTCTAGGTAACGCGCGACCTGTTCGGTACCTACAACCTGCCGCACGTCGGCGGAGATCCCCTTCGCTTCCACAACTCCACGCTCCGGAAGCACTCCGGCTAGTGCCCCAAACTCGCCACGGGGGAGCTGATCGGTCGTGAACAGACCGGCATCAGGGAGACCTACACCCTGCCCGCGGGGATGCAGGACGCAGCGAACTCGAGGACGGAGGCGCTCGCCAGCAGCGTTAAGAAGGGCAGAGAGCGCAGCGTAATGGCTTGTCTCCGCGACGCCGGCTACGCGGTTCTGGTGCAGTTCGTGGATGTACGTTTCGACGGGGTGCATACGGTCGGGAAAAGAGGATGGGAACAGCAGATTGGGCGATCGAGAGACCGGGTCGGGAACGTACGACCGGACAGAGCACAATGCAACGGCAGGATTTAAGAGATCTGTTTTGAAACACGAAGACCCCGCGCGAAAGCTCGCGCGGGGCCTGGTGTTCTGGAGATTCTTTCAATGCGCCCGACAGGATTCGAACCTGTGACCTTTGCCTCCGGAGGGCAACGCTCTATCCAGCTGAGCTACGAGCGCAAGACGTTGGGAGACGGTGTAAGCCGAGTTCTGTTCCCCGCCGAAGCGGAGGAGGATCATTTCTCTGGGACCGGCGTTGCCGCCGGTCTCTAGCAGCCTACCCGGGATTTCATCGGGGCGGGCCGCCCCTCATCCCCTATTTGGCCTTGCTCCGGGTGGGGTTTACCATGCCGCCCCTGTTGCCAGGAGCGCGGTGCGCTCTTACCGCCACCGTTTCACCCTTGCCTGTGCCCCGGAGAACCGGAGCCATCGGCGGTCTGTTCTCTGTTGCACTTTCCGGCGCCTCGCGACGCCCGGCCGTTAGCCGGCACCCTGCCCTGTGGAGCTCGGACTTTCCTCGACACCCGGGGGTGCCGCGATCCTCACTCGTCTCCCGAATTGTCAAACATTGAAGCAGTGCCCAGGAGAGGACTCGAACCTCCACGCCGTTTCCGGCACCAGATCCTTAGTCTGGCCTGTCTACCAATTTCAGCACCTGGGCAAACCGACCAGCCGAACCACCAGCAGTGCTCTGGAGAGGACTCGAACCTCCACGGGCTTACGCCCACTAGATCCTGAATCTAGCGCGTCTACCAATTCCGCCACCGGAGCATTTTGCCGACCAAGGTGCGCCCGGAGAGATTCGAACTCCCGACCTTCTGATCCGTAGTCAGACGCTCTATCCAGCTGAGCTACGGGCGCACAAACCGAAACCTGTGTTTTTCCCAGTGCACCGAGTAGGAATCGAACCTACAACCTTGGGATTAAGAGTCCCCTGCTCTGCCAGTTGAGCTATCGGTGCGTGGCCGAACAGAGAGGGTAAACTTACCCCAGAACCCCTGTTCTGTCAACCCCGCGCGGCGCCTTCCGCCGGGCCGCTGCACCGTTCCTGCCGGTCTCGCGGGCCGAAGAAAGTAACAGCGGTCCCCCGGGACTGCAACCCCTCGCGGACCGGGACGGCCGACAGGTGGAACCCCGCCGGCCGATCCCCGTTCCCTAGTACGCCGCGTAGCCCGTGATGTCCTGGCCCAGGATCAGCCCGTGCACGTCGTGCGTGCCCTCGTACGTGTACACCGACTCCAGGTTGGCCATGTGGCGCATGGCGGAGTACTCGATGAGGATGCCGTTGCCGCCCAGCAGGCGGCGCGCTTCGCGGGCGACGTCGGTGGCCATGTCCACGTTGTTGCGCTTGGCGAGCGACACCTGCTCCGGGCGCATGGTCCCCTCGTCCTTGAGCTTGCCCAGGCGCCAGCACAGGAGCTGCGCCTTGGTGATCTCGGTGAGCATCTCCGCCAGGCGCGTCTGCTGGAGCTGCGTGGCGGCGATGGGCTTGCCGCCGAACTGCACCCGGTTCTTGGCGTAGGAGAGCGCCTCGTCGTAGCAGGCCATGGCCGCGCCCACCGCGCCCCAGGCGATCCCGTAGCGCGCCTGCGTCAGGCACATCAGCGGGCTCTTGAGGCCCCCCGACTTGGGGAGGAGCGCCGAGTCGGGGACGTGCACGTCCTGGAGCACCAGCTCCGAGGTGTCCGAGGCGAGCAGCGACAGCTTCCCCTTCTGGTCCTTTGCCGTGAAGCCCGGCGTGTCCGTGGGGACGATGAAGCCGCGGATGGCCTTGGTGTCGTCCATCTCGCCGGTCTTCGCCCAGACGATGGCGATGTCGGCGGTGGAGCCGTTGGTGATCCACATCTTGGCGCCGTTGATCACCCAGCCGTCGTCGGTCTTGCGGGCGCGGGTCACCATCCCGCCCGGGTTGGAGCCGAAGTCCGGCTCCGTGAGCCCGAAGCACCCGATCACCTCGCCGGCGGCCATGCGCGGCAGGTACTCGCGCTTCTGCTCCTCCGAGCCGAAGGCGTAGATGGGGTACATGCAGAGCGCGCCCTGCACCGAGGCGAAGGAGCGGATCCCCGAGTCGCCCCGCTCCAGCTCCTGCATGATGAGGCCGTACGACACGTTGTCGAGCCCCGCGCAGCCGTACTCCTCCGGCAGGTTGGCGCCGAAGACGCCCAGCTCGGCCATGCCGGGGACGAGCTGCTTGGGGAGGTAGCGGCCGATGTACGCGTCGTTGATCACCGGGAGCAGGTTGTCGTCCACCCACTCGCGCACGGTGTCGCGGATCATGCGCTGCTCCTCGGTGAGCAGCGAATCGATTTCGTAGTAGTCTACGCCCTGGAACTTGGCCATTGCAGCGGACGGTTGGAGTTCGGGACTGGAAAACGACGGACCGGCGAAAGCCCGGAAGTATACCGGACCCCGCCGGTCCGCGGCAACCGCTGGGGGCCCCGACCTACTCCGCGGGCGGCGGACGCTCGCGCGTGCGGATCTCGTCGATCCCGGTGGCGGACACGCCCTGCACATAGGTGCGGTTGACCATGGGGTGGTGGTCGTGCGTGGGCCCGAAGTCGCTGTCCGGGTGCCAGGCGAGCACGTCCAGCGGCGCGCCGCGGGTGAAGAACGAGTGCAGGCAGCCGGTGGGGATGCGCCACCCCATCCCCGGCCGCAGCGCGAAGGTCCCGCCAGGGGTGCGGCACTCGCCCGTCCCCCGCACGATCACCCCGATGCGCTCGGAGGGGTGCGTGTGCGCGGTCTGGTCGGTTGCCGGCGGCATGTGCAGGTGGTTGAGGCAGGGCTCGCCGAGCGCGGGGGGACACACCAGCAGCGTGTCCGAGCACCCGTCGATGTAGCGCAGCCGCCCCGCGGCCTCGATGGGCCCGCCCACCTGGAACAGCCCCCGGTAGCCCAGCCGCGACACCACAAGCCCCGCGCCGCCGCGCACGCTCCCCTCCCCCGGTACCACCCAGAACATCCCTGCCCGCATCTCCCAGCTCCCCGCCTCCGTTTCCAGGGTGCAGGATCCCTCCACCACCATGCCGTAGTGGGTGGCGCCGGCCTCCAGCTCCAGCCGTCCGTCCCTCCAGCCGGCGACCCGGGTGGGAAACGCGTCGCCGCTCAGGTCCAGCAGCGGCCCGTGCTCGATCTCCAGCGGTACGAAGTCGCTCATCCTTCCTGGCCTCCGTGTCTGTCCCACTTTCGCACTTCGGTTTTCAGTCGTTCACCCGCAGCCACAGCTCCAGCGTCAGCAGCAGCCAGATCTTGACCCCGCGCCTGGGCGCGCGCGGCGTGTCCAGCCAGTGCTTCACGGTGGCCGCGTCGAGGTACGGCGCGGTGCGGGCGCGGCGGTCCAGCAGCAGGTCGCGGGCGTAGGCGCGCAGCTCGCCGGCGAACCAGGCCTGCACCGGCACCAGCATCCCGCTCTTGGGGCGGTGGACGATCTCCGCGGGGAGCAGGTCGGCGACGGCGGCCTTGAGGACGGCCTTTTCCACGGAGCCGGCGAGCTTGTGCTCCGGGGGGATGGCGAAGCTGGCGTCCACCACGCGACGGTCGGCCAGCGGCGAGCGGCCCAGGAGCCCGTTCGCGGCGGTGAGGTTGGCGACCTTGGTGAGGATGTGGTCGGCGCCCTTGTAGCGGACGTTGACGTCCAGCAGCCGGTTGAGGTAGTTGGCCATCCCGCCCTCGCCCAGCCGCGCGGCGAACCAGTGGCCCGGCGGCGGCTCGTCGCGCAGCGCGGCGTGCAGCCCGGGGGTGAGCAGCCCCGGCAGGTCGTCGTAGCACTTGCCGAACGAGCGCAGGTACGCGGCGACCGGCTCCTCCCCGCCGTACAGGCCGTGCAGGAGCATGGGGATGTTCTTGGGCCCGCCGAAGCTGGGATCGCCGCCCTCGCCGTTGAGGATGACGCCGGTGTTGCGCGCGGCGGCCCGGCCCAGCAGCAGGTTGGGCGTGGTCAGCGGGTCGCCGATGGGGTCGTCCAGCGCGGCGAGGCTCTCGGCCAGGTGCGCGCGGATGGTGGCGGCGGGGAACTCCAGCACGTGGTGCACGGTCCCGCAGTGCTCCGCGACCATCCCGGAATAGCGCAGCTCGTTGGGATACGGCGCGCCGAAGTGCAGCGCGTAGGTGTGCACCGGCCCCGGCGCCATGCGCGCGGCGAGCGCCGTCACCAGGCTGCTGTCCACCCCGCCGGAAAGGTAGACCCCGACCGGCCCGTCCGGCGGCAGCCGGACGCGCACCGCGTCGTCCAGCACGGCGCGCAGCCGCGCGGCGTGCGCCTCCAGCGGCGCTCCCGGGTCCCCGATGCGCTCGCGCGGCTCCCAGAAGGTGTGCTCGCGCCCGTCCGGGAGCGACAGCGCGGTGCCGGGCCGAAGCTCGCGCACCCCGCGCCACATCGTCCGCTCGCCGGGGACGAACGCGCACGTCAGGTAGTCGCGGATCGCGACCGGGTCGGGGTCGCCGGACACCCCGGGGGCGCGCCGCAGCGTGCGCAGCCGCGCCGCGAAGGACCAGCCGCCCTCCCGGCCGCCGGCGAGGTACAGCGTCCGCGCCCCGGCGCCGTCGCGCAGGAGCCAGAGGCGCCGCTCCCGCGCGTCCCACACGGCGGCGGCGTACATCCCCAGCGCGTGCACCCCGGCGTCCGGCCCGTGCGCGCGCACCAGCTCCGCCAGCAGCGCGAGCGGCTCGGCGCGCGGGACGCCGAGCGCGCGCCGCAGCTCCGGGGCGTTGTCCAGCACCACGTCGCCGCACGCGATCCAGCCGCCCGTGCGGTCCGCGGCGACGGGCGCGCCGCCCAGCGCCACGCCGTCG
>JBEVLE010000529.1:0-8101 GCA_040509335.1 Longimicrobiaceae bacterium
CGGAGCGGCTGACGGCGGGCTGCCGGAGCGCCACCGCCTCGTCCTCCCGGCGCTCGCGCTGGGTCCAGCGAAAGTACACCAGCGTGATGGCCAGCCACAGGGTGAGCCCCCCCGGCACCCACATGATCACCCCGCCCAGCCGCTGGTCCTCCAGCGCCGACAGCGCCGGAAACACCCGCGGCGCCTCCACGTACCAGGTGTACAGCGGCGTCTGCGAGAACGTGATGAGCGCGGCGGAGATCATCATGGGGATCCCCACCAGGAACAGGTACAGCATCTGTAGCACGGGGGCGATGCGCGGCAGCTCCGGCAGCGGGCTGAGCACCGGCCACCACATGATGGTGCCCGTCACCATGATCATCAGGTGCATGCCCACGTGCACCGCGTGGTCGCGCATCATCAGGTCGTACGGACCCGGAAAGTGCCACGCCAGAAAGATCACGTTGTTCAGCGCGAACGCCACCAGCGGCAGGGTGAGCGCCCGGGCAACGCGCCCCATCCACTTGCGGCGCACCACGGGGCGCAGCGCCCAATCCGGGGTGCCGTACAGCAGAAACGGCGGCATCACCAGGATGAGCACCAGGTGCTGCACCATGTGCACGCTGAAGAGGAAGTAGTCGCTCAGCTCGTGCATGGGGCCCTGCAGGGCCACGAACATCAGCACCAGCCCCGTGACGAACGACGCCACCTTCTTCGCCGGCACGGGACGCGAGCCGGGAAAGCGGTGGCGCAGGGGGCCGATCACCAGAAAGTACGCGCCGAACAGCAGCAGCCACCCCGCCATGAAGCTGGGGTACACCCGCCACTCGGACCACGAGAAGGCCTCGCCGTGCAGCGCGAGGCCCAGCACCGCGATGGACATCAGGACCTGCCTGTAGTACTGCCGTGGTGCGTCAGTGCGGCGCCGGGGCTTCCGCGGAGCTCTCCACCGCCGCCGAAGCGGCGCCGTGCCCCCCCGGGGCGCGGTGGATGGCCGTCGCGGTGCCGTGCAGCGGGCCAAAGAGCAGGATCACGGCCCCGATCACCAGCGTCGCCAGCAGCGCGGGAAACACGAAGATCCCCGTGAACAGCTTGTGGTCGAACTTCAGGTGCATGTACAGCGCGACCACCAGCAGGAACTTGAGCGCCGAAAGGAAGAGGATGATGGCCGTGGCCGACCCCGGGCCCAGCATCTCCTTGGTCTCGCCCAGGTACCCGAACACCTCCAGCACCGTCAGTCCGATCAGCGCCGCGCCGATGGCCAGGTAGAACCGGTTCGTGGGATGCGTGTGCTGGTTGTGCGCCACCTCGCGCAGTTCGCTCGTCATGTCGCCGTTCACCGGATGAGGTAGACCAGGGGAAAGATGATGATCCAGATCACGTCCACGAAGTGCCAGTACAGGCCGGCGATCTCCACGTTCAGCGCCTTCTCCGGGGGGATCTTCCCGGCCCGGGCGAGGAAGGCAAGCGTGATGAGGTAGATCACCCCCGCGGTGACGTGCGCGCCGTGGAAGCCGGTGAGCAGGTAGAAGCTGGAGGAGAACAGGTTGGTGCCGAGCCCCAGCCCCTCGTGCACGAAGTGCGTGAACTCGTAGACCTGGCACCCCAGGAAGATGGAGCCGAGGAACGCCGTGAGCAGGAGCCAGGTGACCGACTTGCCGCGCTCGCCGCGCTGGGTGTAGTTCAGCGCGAGCACCATCGCCACCGAGCTCATCAGCAGGATGAAGGTGCTGGCCGTGGTGAGCGGGATGTTGAGGATCCCCTCCACTTCCTTGCCGTCGACGATGCCGGGGTGCGGGTAGGGGCCGTTGATGCTCTTCCCCTTGTACGCCATGTAGGTCCCGATCAGGGACCCGAAAAGCAGGCACTCGGAGCCGATGAAGCCCCAGAAGGCCATCTTCCGGCTGTCCAGGCCGGTGCTGGTGTCGATGTGGGCCGGGTGCGCCGCGTGCCCCGCCATCGCGTGCGAGTGATCCATGAAAGTCGGCGATTCAGGTTGTAGGGTGGTGGAGGCCGGGCATCCCCCCGCGGGACGTCCGGCCTCCGTCCCCCGTCAGTGTCCGTGCCCCGGCTCGAAAGCCCAGCGGTAGATGGAGTACACGGTCAGCAGGATCCCCGCGATCGAGCCCATCCACAGGTTGTGCAGCACCCCGTCCACGTTGCGGAAGATCAGCATCCCGAAGACCATGGTGATCCCCAGCGCCAGCACGATGGGCCAGTACGACGGCGGCGGGAGGTGGATGCCCAGGTCGTGCGCGGACATCTTGCTCTCGTCGTCCGGGTACTCCAGGGTCGCCACCTTGGCCCCGCCCAGCGTGACGTCGTCGGTGTCCTCGTCGCGGCGGCCGTGCGGGATCCCGCCCTCCTTGGTGGGGTCGCCCTCCCACAGCGGCATGCGCGAGCGGACCACGGGGAGCTCGCGGAAGTTGTACTCGGGCGGCGGGGAGGGAATGCTCCACTCCAGCGTCGCCGCGCCCCACGGGTTGGGGCCGGCGATCTTCCCGCGCTTCCAGGCCGTGAACAGGTTGAAGGCGAAGACCAGCGTGCCCACCCCGATCATGAACGAGCCGACCGTGGCCAGCATGTTCATCTCGTTGAAGCCCATGTTGTCCGCGTACGTGAAGATACGGCGCGGCATCCCGTAGAGCCCCAGGAAGTGCATGGGGAAGAAGGTGAGGTTCATCCCCACCAGCGTCATCCAGAAGTGCACCAGGCCCAGCTTCTCGTCCAGCAGGCGGCCGAAGACCTTGGGGTACCAGTAGTACATCCCCGACCACAGCCCGATCACGGTGCCGCCGAAGAACACGTAGTGCAGGTGGGCGACCACGAAGTAGGTGTCGGTCTGCTGAAGGTCGGCCGGGGCCACGGAGTGCATGACCCCGGAGATCCCGCCGATGGTGAACATGCCGATGAAGGCCACCGCGAACAGCATCGCCGTGGTGAAGCGGATGGCGCCGCCCCACATGGTCCCCAGCCAGTTGAAGATCTTGATCCCGGTGGGGATCGCGATGAGCATGGTGCCCAGCGCGAAGAAGGTGTCGGCGATGGGGCCCAGCCCCACGGCGAACATGTGGTGGCTCCACACGCCCCAGCCCAGCCAGCCGATCAGGATCCCCGAGAACACCATCACGTTGTAGCCGAAGAGCGGCTTGCGCGAGAAGGTGGGGAGCACCTCGGAGACCATCCCCATGATGGGGAGGATGAGGATGTACACCTCGGGGTGGCCGAACATCCAGAACAGGTGCTGCCAGAGCAGCGGGTCCGCGCCGGCGCGGGCGGCGTCGTAGAACACCGACCCGAACAGCCGGTCGAACATCAGCTGCGTGGACGCGATGGTGAACACCGCCAGCGCCGTGACGATCAGCACGTTGGTGACCAGCACCATCCACGTGAAGATCGGCATGCGCATGAGCCGCATCCCCGGCGCGCGCAGGTTGATGATGGTGATGATGAAGTTCAGCGACGCGATGATGGACGACAGGCCGATGATCTGCAGGCCGAGGACGTAGAAGTCCATGTTCAGCCCGGGATTGTACGCCAGCGTCGTCACCGGCGGGTACGCGAACCACCCGCCGTTGGGCGCCTGCGGTCCCACCCCCGGCACCAGCGCCAGCAGGAAGGAGCTGTTCAGGTACAGGCTGCCGAAGAAGAACACCCAGAACGACAGCGCGTTGAGCCGCGGGAACGCCACGTCGCGCGCGCCGATCTGCAGCGGCACCAGGAAGTTGAAGAACGCGGCGGTGAGCGGCATCAGCGCCAGGAACACCATCGTCACCGCGTGGGTGGTGAACAGCTGGTTGTAGAACTCGGCGCTGACCAGGTCGTTGTTGGGGACGGCGAGCTGTGCGCGCACCACCAGCGCCTCCAGTCCCCCGACCAGGAACCAGATGAACGAGACCACGCCGTACATGATCCCGATCCGCTTGTGGTCCACGGTCATGACCCAGCTCCACAGCCCCGTGGGTCCGTGGTGCGCGGCTACGTGGGGGGCGGTAGCCACCGTTGCAGTCGATGCCATTCCTACTCCATCGGTTTGCGGCGCGGCCCGCCGGCATTCGCGGCGGTGCTCCCGGGCGCCTGATCACGAAACTCGCGTCCCCGCGTGCTCGCGCGGGGCGCCCTGGTCACTGCAGGCTCTGCAGGTACGCGACGATGTACCTGATCTCCTCTTCCTTGAGGTTCAGGTTGGGCATCTTCGCCCCGGGCTTGATGGCCGGCGGGTTCCGGAGCCAGGCGGCGAGGTTCCCGGCGTTGTTGTCCAGGATCCCGGCCGCGAGCGTGCGCCGCCGCCCGAAGTGGGTGAGGTTGGGGCCGGTGCGTCCCACCATCCCGGTGCCCTTGATCACGTGGCAGCCTGCGCACGCGCCCTTGGTCACCAGGTCCCTGCCCAGCGCCAGGGAGGAGTCCTGCGCGGTCACGGGACGGATCTCCCGCGCCGGGTTGAACTCGTTCTGGAGCCACTCCTTGTAGCCCTCGGGCGTGTGGGCGATCAGCCGCATCTTCATCAGGGCGTGCGAATCGGCGCAGAACTCGGCGCACTGCCCCAGGTAGACGCCCGGCTCCTCGGGGGTGAAGACGATGGTGTTGATCTTGTTGTTGATCAGGTCGCGCTTGCCGCCCATCTGGGGGACCCAGAAGGAGTGCAGCACGTCGCCCGCGGTCATGCGCAGCGCCACCGGAGTGCCCACGGGAACGTGGATCTCGTTGGCGGTGAACACGGTGTCGCGCCCGCTGTTGACCGGGTACTTGAACTCCCACCACCACTGCCAGCCCACCACGTTCACCGTCACCGCGTTGGGCGGGGGCGGCTGCTGGGTGGCGAAGATGGTCTGCACCGTGGGCACGGCGATGAACGCCAGGATCACCGCGGGGACCAGCGTCCACGCCAGCTCCATGCGGGTGTTGCCGTGCGTCTGCTTGGGCTCCGGCATCCCGGGGCGGTAGCGGAAGCGGAACAGGATGTAGCCGATCAGCGCGAACACGATGAGCCCCACCACCACGCCGAGGAGCGTGGTGAAGTTCTGCAGGTCGATGACCCGCTCGGCGTACTGCGACTTGGGCGCGAAGATCGTCTGCGGGTACTTGGTGACGTCGCTCCCGTTGCACGCCGCGAGCAGGAGCAGCGGGAGCGCCCACAGCGAACCGTGTCCCGGACGCGGCCTGGTGGAGCGGCCGGGGATCCCGGACGCCCGCAGCGAGCTGTCCCGCCGGGGCCAGAACGTGTTCACTCGTGACTTCATGGTGGTGGGTGTTCGGCGTTCAGATTGGCGCTCGGAATCGTGTGCCGGCGGCCGCCCCGCAAGATTCGAGCGGCCGCCCTGGAACCGGCCCATTATAGCCCGCGCCCGGGAGGGCCGCCAGACCCGGCGAGGCGCCTCCGGCCGATGGTAAACCTGTGCCGGGAGCATGAGAATGTAGCGGGCGCTTCCCGCGCCGTCTGTAGGGAGGCGCCCCACAGCGGCGTAGGGATTCCCGCGGCGGGGCGGCGGCCCTCCCGTGCCCGGCGGGCACGGGTTACCATTGAGGGATGGCGAGCACGCGAGCGGGGACGACGGGCCGGGGCCGCAGGCTCCCGGGGGAGGCGGGCCCTTCGTGGGGGGAGCGCGCGCGCGCCATGCGCAACGTGCCGCCCTTTCTGCGGATGGTGTGGGCGACGCACCGCGGCTACGCGGTCGGGATCGCCGCTCTGCGGCTGCTGCGCGCCTTCGTGCCGCTGGCCACGCTGTGGGTGGGCAAGTCCATCGTGGACGCGGTGGTGGAGGCCACGCGCACGGGCGCGCCGGACTGGGGGCGGCTTACCGAGCTGGTGCTGCTGGAGTTCGGGATCGTGACGCTGGGCGAGGTGGCGGCGCGCACGGGGACGCTGCTGGAGTCGCTCCTGGGGGACCTGTTCTCCAACCGGATGAGCGTGCGCCTGATGGAGCACGCGGCCACGCTGGACCTGGAGCACTTCGAGAACCCGCGCTTCTACGACCGGCTGGAGCGCGCCCGGCGCCAGACGGTGGGCCGCATCGCGCTGCTCAACCAGATCATGGGGCTGGCGCAGGACCTGGTCACCCTGCTGACGCTGGTGGGGGCGCTCTTCGCCTTTTCGCCGCTGCTGTTCGCGCTGCTCGTGCTGGCGGTGATCCCCTCCTTCCTGGGGGAAACGCACTTCGCCGCGCTGGGATACTCTCTCCTGTACCAGTGGACGCCGGAGCGTCGCAAGCTGGACTACTACCGCGTGGTCGCCGCCTCGGACAAGACCGCCAAGGAGATCAAGCTCTTCGGCCTGTCGCCCTGGCTGATCCGCGAGTACCGGGAGCTGGCGGACGGCTTCTACGAGGCGAACCGCAGGCTGGCCATCCGCCGCAACCTGGTGAGCACCGGGCTGTCGCTGGTCTCCACGCTGGGCTACTACGCGGCGTACGGCACCATCGTCTACCGCACGGTGCTGGGCGCGCTCTCGCTGGGCGACCTGTCGCTGCTGGCGGGGGCGTTCTCACGCTCGCGCGACCTGATCCAGCGCATGCTCCTGGCGACCAGCAGCCTGTACGAGCAGGCCCTGTACCTGGACGACCTGTTCGTGTTCTTCGGGATGCAGCCGCGGATCGCGCGCCCGGAGCGGCCGCTCCCGGTGCCGGTGCCCGCCCGCGAGGGGTTCGAGTTCCGGGACGTGTGGTTCCGCTACCCGGAGGCGGAAGGAGAGGGAACAGGGAATAGGGAACAGGGAACAGCCGGCAACGGCGACGGCGCAGCGGCCGCGGAGGAGCTTCCGCCCGCGGACGACCCGTCGTGGGTGCTGCGGGGGGTGTCGTTCCGCATCCGCCCGGGGGAGCGGGTGGCGCTGGTGGGGGAGAACGGGGCGGGGAAGACCACCATCACCAAGCTCATCGTCCGCCTCTACGAAGCCACGCGCGGCGAGATCCTGCTGGACGGGCAGCCGCTGGCGGCGTACGACCCGGAGGAGCTGCACCGGCAGGTGGGGGTGATCTTCCAGGACTTCGTGCGCTACGACATGCGCGCGGAGGAGAACATCGCCGTGGGCCGGATCCCGGCGCTGCACGAGGACCGCGACGCGGTCGCGGCGCGGGTGGAGGACGCGGCCGGGCGCTCGCTGGCCGCCGGGGTGATCGACGCGCTCCCGGAGCGCTACCGCACCATGCTGGGGCGGCGCTTCGAGGGCGGGGTGGACCTGTCCGGCGGGCAGTGGCAGAAGGTGGCGCTGGGGCGCGCCTACATGCGCGACGCGCAGCTGCTGATCCTGGACGAGCCCACGGCGGCGCTGGACGCCCGCGCGGAGTACGAGGTGTTCCGCCGCTTCGCGGACCTCACGGAGGGGAAGATGGCGATCCTCATCTCGCACCGCTTCTCCACCGTGCGCATGGCGGACCGCATCGTGGTGCTGGAGCACGGCCGGGTGCTGGAGGAGGGGACGCACGAGGAGCTGCTCGCGCTGGACGGGCGCTACGCGGAGCTGTTCAGCCTGCAGGCGGCGGGGTACCGGTGACGGTGGCCGCGAGGGGGCCGGCGGGCGGCGGGGCGGTCTTCGAGCGGGCGGGGCCGCGCGACGCGGAGCTGCTGGTGGAGATGATGAAGGAGTTCTACGCCCACGAGCACCTGGCGTGGGACGAGGACGCCGCCCGCGCCGCCCTGGGCGCGATGCTCGGCGACGCGTCGCTGGGGGAGGCGTGGCTGGTGCGCCGCGGCGGCGCGCCGGCGGGGTACTTCGTGCTCGCGGCGGGCTTCAGCCTTGAGTTCGGGGGACGCTACCTGCTGCTGGACGAGCTGTACGTCCGCGAGGAGCACCGCGGGAGCGGGATCGGGCGGGAAGCGGTGGCGCGGGCGGAGGATGTGTGCCGCGCCCGGAGCATGCGCGCGCTGCGGCTGGAGGCCGACCGCCAGAACCCGCGGGTGCAGGCGCTCTACCGGGGCCTCGGCTTCAGAGACCACGACCGCGACCTGCTGACCAAGTGGATCGCGCCGACGGCCGAAGGGGGTGCCACGGAACCCGCGTGAGGGATTTCGGCCCGAAGGGGCGAGACCCGGCGGGGCTGTTTCCGCCGGGGCTCGACTCCGTTAGCCCGCGTTGTTTGCGGGCTTACGGAGCCGAAGCCCGACCCCGGCGCCAGCCGGGGGCACG
>JBEVLE010000530.1:0-3033 GCA_040509335.1 Longimicrobiaceae bacterium
AGGGATTTCGGCCCGGAGGGGCGAGACCCGGCGGGGCTGTTTCCGCCGGGGCTCGACTCCGTTACGCACGGTTGTTTCGTGCGTTACGGAGCCGAAGCCCGACCCCGGCGCCAGCCGGGGGCACGCCCGAACCCGCCGTCCCCAGCCGTTCCTTACTCGCCCCCCAGCGGAAGGTACAAAGTAAACGCGGACCCCTTCCCTGGCCGGCTCTCCACCGCCAGCTCCCCGCCCATGGCCCGCGCCAGCCGTCGCGACACGGCGAGCCCCAGCCCGCTCCCCGGCTCCTGCTTGCCGCCGCGCCCGGCCGCGAGCTGGAGGAACTCCTCGAACACCGCCTCCTCGCTCCCCGGCGGGAGCCCCGGCCCCGTGTCGCGCACGGTGATCCAGGTGCGCTCCGCGTCCAGCCCCGCGTCCACCCGCACCTCGCCCGCCTCGGTGAACTTGACCGCGTTGGCGAGCAGGTTCACCAGGATCTGCCGGACGCGCACGGCGTCCACCAGCACCGTCTCGCCGCCGGCGGCGTCCAGGTCCAGCCGCAGGGGGAGCCGCTTGGCGGTGGCCTGCGGCTCCACCGCCACCACCGCGTCGCGCACCACCTCGCCCAGCACGGTGGGCTCGCGGTGAAGCTCCACCCGGCCGGCGTCCAGCTTTGCCAGGTCCAGGATGTCGTTGACCAGCTCGGTGAGGTGCGCGGCCACCTGGGAGATGCGCTCCACCATCTCCTGCTGCTTTGCCGAGAGCTCGCCCACGATGCCGTCGGCGAGCAGCTCGCTGTAGCCCACGATGGCCGCGATGGGGGTGCGCAGGTCGTGGCTCATGGCGGAGAAGAAGCGGTCGCGGGCCTGGGTGGAGCGCTTCAGCTCCTCGTACAGGCGGGCGTTGTGCAGCGCCACGGCGGCGTGCACCCCCAGCGTCTCGGCGAGCTGCACCGTCTCGTCCGCCACGGGGGCGGGGTCGCGCCAGGCCACCAGCAGCGCGCCGCGGAGCTGGTCGTCGAAGCGGAGCGGCGCCGCCACCGCGGAGCGGAAGCCGTCCGCCCCGCCGGTCCACTCCGCCAGGTGGAGCTGCGCGTCGTCGCGCGGGGTCTCGCGCAGCACCTGCGACTCGCCGGTGCGCAGGGCGCAGCGCGCCAGCTCCTGCAATTGCGCGGGGGTGGGGCGTCCGCCGTCGGCGCGGAACAGGTCGCTCCAGCCGCGCTCGGCCAGCACCACCACCGCCAGGTCCGCCCCGAAGAGCCCGCGCGCCCGCTCGCGGACGATCTCCAGGATCTCGTCCGTGTCCAGGCTGGCCGAGGTGGCCAGCGCCACCTCGCGGAACACCTGCAGCGCACGCGCGCTTTCCGGCATGTCGAACGCTCCCCGGGCCGCTCGGCGGCGGCCCCGGTGGATGGGATGAAGGCGACCCCGCGCCCGCGGCGCGGACGGAATCTTGCGCGCGCCTCCCGGCTGCGCGCCAGGGCCCACGCGCCCCGGAGTGCAGGTCCCGGCCGCAAGTTCCGTGCGGCGCACGGTGCCCGCCGGGGCGGAGCCGGTTATCTTGTGCGCCGCCGCCGCGCGCCGCGCGGCCAAACCCGTACGGACCCGAGACCGCATGCTCCCGCCGCTCCGCCTGAGAAAGAACGAGGACCGCCGCCTCCGCGCCGGACACCTGTGGGTGTTCAGCAACGAGGTGGACGTCGCCCGCACGCCGCTGGTCGCCTTCGAGCCCGGCGACGCGGTGGCGGTGGAGGACCACCGCGGCGCCCCCCTTGGCGCCGCCTACGTCAACCCGCGCTCCCTGATCGCCGCGCGGCTGGTGAGCCGCGACCCGCGCGTGGCGCTGGACGGCGCGCTGCTGCGCGAGCGGCTGGCCCGGGCGCTGGCGCTGCGCGAGCGGCTCTTCCCCGCGCCCTTCTACCGGCTGGCGTTCGGGGAAAGCGACGGGCTCCCCGGGCTGGTGGTGGACCGCTTCGGCGGGGTGGTGGTGGCGCAGCTCACCACCGCGGGGATGGAGCGCCTGCGCGGCGAGGTGGTGGCCGCCCTGGCGGAGACCGTCCGGCCGGAGGGGATCCTCCTGCGCAACGACGTCCCGGGGCGCGCGCTGGAGGGGCTGGACGCGTACGTGGAGACCGCCCAGGGCACGGTGCCGGAAAGCGTGGAGCTGGAGGAGAACGGGGTCCGCTTCCGCGCGCCGCTTTCCGCCGGGCAGAAGACGGGGTGGTTCTACGACCACCGGATGAACCGCGCGCGCATGCAGGCGTACGTCCCCGGCCGGCGGGTGCTGGACGTGTTCAGCTACGTGGGCGGGTGGGGGGTGCAGGCCGCCGCGGCGGGTGCGGCGGAGGTGCTGTGCGTGGACAGCTCGGAGTTCGCGCTGGAGCAGGTGCGGGAGAACGCCGCGCTGAACGGGGCCGGGGAGCGGGTGGGCGTGCGCCGCGGCGACGCCTTCGAGGTGCTGCGCGCGCTGGCCGCCGCGGGCGAGCGCTTCGACGTGGTGGTGCTGGACCCGCCGGCCTTCATCAAGCGCAAAAAGGACCAGAAGGCGGGCGAGGAGGCGTACCGGCGCCTGGCGCAGCTGGGGATGGAGGTGCTGGCCGCGGACGGGATCCTGGTGTCCGCCTCGTGCTCGTTCCACATGCCGCGCGAGGCGCTCCAGGACTCGGTGCTGCGCGCGGGGCGGCGATTGGGCCGCGAGCTGCAGCTGCTGGAGGAGGGGATGCAGGGCCCCGACCACCCGGTGCACCCGGCGATTCCCGAGACGCGGTACCTGAAGGCGTTCTTCGCGCGGGTGGGGTAGACGGACAACTGCTGAACTGCGGGGTTGGGCGTGCCCCCGGCTGGCGCCGGGGTCGGGCTTCGGCTCCGTAGCAGACGAAACAACCGTCCGCAACGGAGGCGAGCCCCGCCAAACTGCCGCCGGGTCTCGCCCCTTCGGGCCGAAATCCCTCACGCGGCAGGCCCCCACCCGGCGGCCTGAGAGCCGCCACCCTCCCCCAATTCTGGGGGAGGGCTTCCTGACCCTCGATTTGCGGCGTGTCGTGGCCGTTCTCCCCCT
>JBEVLE010000531.1:0-6178 GCA_040509335.1 Longimicrobiaceae bacterium
TGCGCTCAAGCCGGCGGCTCCGCGCCGCCGCCGCGGCCGCGGCCGACGGCGCGCCGGCGCTCCGCCATGCGCGCGGCGACCTCGCGCTCGAAGCCGCGGTCGGAGGGCTCGTAGAAGCGGGCGTCGGCGATCACGTCGGGGAGGCACTGCTGGTCCACCACCGCGCCCTCGTAGTTGTGGGCGTACTGGTATTCCTTGCCGTACCCCCACTCCTTCATCAGCCCGGTGGTGGCGTTGCGCAGCGCCAGGGGGACCGGCGCGTCCGGGTGCTGCTCCGCGGCCTCGGTGGCGGCGTGGAGCGCCATGTACGCGCGGTTGGACTTTGGCGCCTGCGCCAGGTAAAGGATTGCATTGGCCATGGGGAGGTAGCCCTCCGGCGCGCCCAATCGCTCGAAGGCGAGCATGGCCTGCACCGCGACGACGCCGGCCTGCGGGTCGGCGAGGCCCACGTCCTCGTAGGCCATGGCGACCATGCGCCGGAAGAGCGTCTTGGGGTCCTCGCCGCCGCGCACCATCCGCATCGCCCAGTACAGCGCCCCCTCGCCGGAGGAGGAGCGGAGCGACTTGTGGAAGGCGGAAAGCATCTCGTACGCCAGCGTGGGGTCGTACCGGTCGGTGCGCTGCTGCAGGCCCTCGCGCACCATCTCCTCGGTGAGGACCGCGCCGGGGCCGGCGAGGCGCGCCGCGATCTCCAGCGCGGTGAGCGCCTGCCGCGCGTCGCCGCCGGTGGCCCGCACCAGCGCGTCCTCGGCCTCGTCGTCCAGCCGCGTCCCCAGCTCCCCCAGGCCGCGCTCGGCGTCGTCCAGCGCGCGGCGCAGCACGGCGCGCACGTCCTCCGGCCGCAGCGGCTCCAGCACCAGCACCCGCGAGCGGGAAAGCACGGCGGGGTTGATCTCGAAGCCGGGGTGCTCGGTGGTGGCGCCGATGAGCGTGAGCAGCCCGTTCTCGATGAAGGGGAGGAGGAAGTCCTGCTGCCCCTTGTTGAGCCGGTGGATCTCGTCCACGAACACCAGCGTCCCCCGCCCGCCGCGCCGCCGCTGCTCCGCCTCCTTGACGACCTCGCGCAGCCGCGGCACCCCCTCGCTCACCGCGCTGAAGGGGACGAAGGTGGCCTCGGCCTCCTCGGCGATGACCCGCGCGAGCGTGGTCTTTCCGCTCCCCGGCGGCCCATGGAGGATCAGGTTGGGGAGGTGCCCCGCCCGCAGCAGCCGCCGCAGCGTCCCCTCGGGCCCCGCCAGGTGCTCCTGCCCCACCACCTCGTCCAGCGTGCGCGGCCGCATCCGCTCCGCCAGCGGCGCGCCCGCGCGCGCCGCGGAGGAGAGGGACGCTTCCGACGGCCGCGGCGCCGCAGGCGCCGCCGCCGGCTCCTCGCCGAACAGCGGGAGTGTGTCGTCGCTCATAACGAAACCCGCGTGAGGGATTTCGGCCCGAAGGGGCGAGACCGCGCGGCTGTTTGCGCGGGCTCGACTCCGTTGCAAACGGTAGTTTCGTTTGCTACGGAGCCGAAGCCCGACCCCGGCGCCAGCCGGGGGCACGCCCAAACCTGCCGTAACGAGCCGTTCATTCGACCATGCCTCCCACCAGGGACCGCGCCAGGAAATACACCGCGAACCCGGCAAAAACCGAAAGCGCGGACGTCCAGCTGCGCTCCTTCTGCACCTCGGGGATCAGGTTGGACGCGGCCACGTACAGCGTGACCCCCGCGCTGAGCGCCAGCCCGTGGGTGCGCAGCGGCGCCACCAGCTCGGTGAGCAGCACCCCGGCCACGGTGGAAAGCCCCAGGAGCGCGACCGCCCCCAGCGCCCGCTGGCGGCTGTTGCCGCTGGCGAGCATGATGGAGGCCACGGTGACCCCCTCGGGGATCTTGTGCAGGAGGATGCCGGAAAAGACCAGGAAGCCCAGCGCGGCGCTGACGCCGAAGCCGCTGGCGATGGCGACGCCGTCGAAGAAGGTGTGAAGCAGCAGCCCCAGCAGCGCGGCGACGCCCACCCAGCGCCCCATCATCTCGTCGGAGTGGGTTTCCTCGCCGAAGTGGAAGTGCGGGGTGACGACGTGCTGGGTGAGGTGCACCAGCAGGTAGCCGGCGGCGACGCTGGCGGCGGCCCCGGGAGCGGCCTCCAGGGCGTGCGGGATCATCCCCAGGAGGGTGACGGCCAGCATGAACCCGGCGCCGAACGCGATGAGCATCCGCTGGGCGCGCCGGCCCTGCAGGGAGGCGGTGGTGATGACCAGCCCCCCCGCCAGGTTTGCCCCGGCGGCGGCGAGTGCGTACAGGAGGGCTGCGTTCAACGGCTCCGGGGCGCGCGAGGGGGCGTCGGGGGACGCGGGAGCCGGGCAAGGTGGAGCGATCGGCTTGCTCTGTCAACCGGGCGCATCGCCTTCCAGCACCACGTAGGCGGCGGCGAGCTCGTCGGTGTGGGTGAGCGACAGGTGGACGCGCGCCACGCCGGCGGCCCGGGCAAGCGCGGCGGCGGCGCCGTGCAGGCGTATGGAGGGGGCGCCGGAGGGGGCGGAGACCACCTCCACCTCGGTCCACGCGCCGCCGCGCCCCCACCCGGTGCCCAGCGCCTTGAAGAAGGCTTCCTTGGCGGCGAAGCGCGCGGCGAACGACTCGCGCGGGCTGCGCCCGCCGCGGCAGCGCGCGGTCTCGGCGGCGGTGAAGAGCCGGGCGAGGGCGCGCTCCCCCCTCCGCTCCAGCAGCTCGTCGACGCGCCGGACCTGGACGAGGTCCATGCCGACGCCTACGATCATGCGGCGGCGCCCCGCGCGGGGGCCGCGCCCGCCCCGGCACGCTCCTCGCAAAGGGCCCGGGGCGCGGGGGCAACCGTTCCAGAACCGGCCAGGGAGGCGACGACGTGCGAGTCCGGACCAGGGAAAAGCTTCAGCTGGGGGGCGTGGTCCTCGCCGGGATCGCGGTGGGGATCCTGATCGGCTGGGTCCTGGTGCAGCTGCTCATCCTGCGCTGAGGCGCCCCGGGCGCCCCTCACCCCGCGCCCCCCACGATCCGCCGGGCGCACAGGAAGATCCGCCGCAGCTCCCGCTCGTAGTTGTGCGCCCCCAGCAGGTCGTTGCGCGCCACGCCGCCGTTGCCCAGCGACGAGTGGACGATGCGCGAGCCCCCCTCGGACATCACCACGTGGGTGCAGCGCCCCGGGTCCTCGGCGAAGAACAGGAGGTCGCCGGGGAGGAAGGCGTCGAAGCCGCCGGGGTCCACCTCCTCGCCCACGCGCGACTGCATGTCGGAGTCGCGCGGGAGCAGGTGGCCGTGCAGCCGGTAGGCGGCCTGCACCAGCCCGGAGCAGTCCACCCCCGCGGGGGTGATCCCCCCCCACAGGTACGGCGCCCCCACCCAGCGCCCGGCCGTGGCGACCACCGCGTCGCCCCGGAGCGGAAAGCGCAGCGGCCGCTCGGCGGCGGGCACCAGCTCGCCGGCGGGGCGGCCGCGCCGCCCGTCGGGGAGCCGCACGCGGTCCGGGGCCTCGCGCACCACGCGCGCGCCCCAGGGGAGCCGCGCGAAGGTGGCGCCGGCCTCGTCGCGGAGCTCGGCGCCCAGCGAGATCCACGCTTCGCCCTGGGTCCCCATCTCCCACGCGACGGCGTCGGTCTCGTCCAGCAGCGCCGCATAGCCGCAGTGGATCCACCCCAGGTACCCGTCCCGCGCGCGGCACTGGAGCCAGCGCCCCCGGCGCCGCAGCACGGTGACGTGGTCGCCGAGCACCACCTGCGATACCTGGGTGGTGTTGATGGCGGGGGCGGCCTGCATGGGCGCGACGGCGGAGGTGACCACGGCGTGCGCGGCCTCGGCGCGGTCGTCCGCGGGGAGGCGCGCCACCTCGTCGCGCACCACGCTCCACGCGCCCAGGGTGGCGGCGCCGCGGTGGAGCGCCTCGGCGGCGGCGGGCTCGGAGGTGGCGCCCACGAGCACCAGCGCGTCGCCGTCCACGTCGGCCTCCACCTCGAACACGGCCAGCCGCGGGTCGGGCGCGTACTCGGCGCGCACCTCGGCGAGCAGCCGCGACACGCGCTCCCGGGCGGGGCTCACCGCGCCACCTCGCCGTCCAGCACCTCCAGCACGCGCGCCACGTCGTCCGCGCCGTTGTACAGGTGCGGGGAGAGCCGCACGGCCCCCTCGCGCAGCACGCACACCACGCCGGCCGCCGCGAGCGCCGCGAAGGTGGCTTCCGGCTCCGGCGGGCGGAAGCAGAAGATGGCGGAGCGGCGCGCGGCGCTCCGGTCGCTGACCACCCGGTACTCGGGGTGGTCGGCGAGCCAGGCGGCCAGGGGGTCGAGCAGCCCGTCCACGTGCGCGCGGACGTTGTCGACGCCGGCCTCCAGAAGCACTTCCAGCGAGGCGGCCATCCCGGCGAAGTCGTGGAAGGCGGGGGTCGCCACCTCGAACTTGCGGGCGCTCGCCACGAAGTCGTAGCGGTAGTCCAGCAGGTTGCCGAAGTCGGCGGAGGCCTGGAGCGAGGTCCACCCCACCACGCTGGGCTGCATGCGCGGCAGCAGCTCGCGCCGCACGTAGGCGAAGCCGGTACCGAAGGGGCCGCACAGCCACTTCTGCGCGCCGGTGGCGAGCACGTCCACCTGCGCCTCGCGCACGTCCAGCGGCACCTGCCCCAGCGCCTGGATGGCGTCCACCACGAAGAAGATCCCCCGCTCGCGGCAGAAGCGCCCCAGCCGGGGGAGGTCGGCGCGCCAGCCGCTGGCGAACTGCACGGCGGAGACGGAGAGCACGGACACGCCGCCGCGGTCCAGCCGCTCCAGCAGGCGGTCCTCGTCGGGGCGGCCCGCGGCGTCGGCGGGGACGGTCTCCAGCAGCCCGGGGCAGCCGGGGCCCATCCACGGGTACACGTTGGCGGGGAACTCGCGGTCGCTCACCACCACGGTGGAGCCCGCCGGGATGGGGAGGCACTGCGCGGCCAGGTTGATGCCGAAGCTGGTGTTCCATCCCAGCGCGATCTCGTCCTCCCCCGCGCCCACCAGCCGCGCCGCGGCGGCGCGCGCGGCGTCCAGCGGCGCGGTGAAGTCGTCGTCCGCCCACTCGGTGATGTGCGCGCGCCGGAGGTTCATCGCGTCCAGCACGCCCCGCGTCCGCTCCGGGGTGGGCGTGACGGAGGCGGCGTTGAGGTACGCGGCCCCGGCGAGCGCGGGGAACTCGCGGGCGCGGAGCTCCGCGAGACCGGGTGCGGCGAGCATGGCGGAATGGCCCATCACGGCTCGGCTCGGTGCGTGTTCGGATCGGCTTGGGAGCGCGTAGGATAACGCGCCCCTCCCCGTCCGACAAGGCTGCGCCCGGGGCACGCCGGAGGTGCCCGCGGGGTATTCAGGGAGGTCGTTTTTCCTCGTATGCGAGCCCGTTCCGGAGCCCATGAAGATCACCGCCATCGAGCCGCAGAAGCACCACCCCGAACGCGTCAACGTGCACGTGGACGGCGCCTTCCGCCTGGCGCTGGGCGCGGAGATCGCCTGGGGCGCGCACCTGCACGTGGGCGACGAGGTGACGGAGGCCCGGCTCGCCGACCTGGAGCGGCAGGACCGGCTGTGGAAGGCGCGCGAGGCGGCGCTGGTGCTCCTTTCCTTCCGCCCGCGGAGCGCCCAGGAGCTGCGCCGCCGGCTGCGGGAAAAGGAGTTCCCGGAGGAAGTGGTGGAGGAGTGCCTGAGCGGGCTGGAGGGAAACGGGATGGTGGACGACGCGGCCTTCGCGGCGACCTTCGTGCGCGACCGGGTGCGCTTCAAGCCGCGCGGCGTGCGGCGGCTCGCGCAGGAGCTGCGCACGAAAGGGGTGGACGCGGACACGGCGCACGAGGCGATCCGCGGCGTCTTCGAGGACGCGGAGGTGTCGGAAACGGAGCTGGCGCGCGAGGCGGCGGCCAAGTGGTCGCGCAAGCCCGGCGAGGACCGCAACAAGGCGCGGAACCGCTTCTACGGCTTCCTGGCGCGGCGCGGCTTCGGGGGGGACGCCATCCGGGAGGTGATGGACGAGACCTTCGGCGAGGGCGGGGATTGGGAGTGAGGTGCGGGGACGTGCCGAGGGCCCCTGCCGTCGCGTGAGGGATTACGGCCCGAAGGGGCGAGACCCGGCGGGGCTGTTTCCGCCGGGGCTCGACTCCGTTGGGCTGCGTTGTTTGCAGCCCTACGGAGCCGAAGCCCGACCCCGGCGCCAGCCGGGGGCACG
>JBEVLE010000532.1:0-3103 GCA_040509335.1 Longimicrobiaceae bacterium
CGGACCCGCTCCGCCGGCTTCCGCTCCCCCCGCGCCCGAGAGCGCGGAGGCCGCCGGGGCCGCCGCGCGGGTGCGCGCCCTCGCCGACCGCGGCGAGCTGCGCGAGGCCGCGTCCGCCTGCGCCGCCGCGCTGCGTACGCACCGCGACTCCCCCGAGCTGCTGGTGCTCCACTCCACGCTCCTTTTCACCGCCCGCCGCTTCGCCGAAGCCGCCGCCGCGGCGCGGCGCGCCCTCTACCTGGACCGCGGCTGCGCCGTCGCCCACCTGGCGCTGGGGAGCGCGGCCGCGCGCTCGGGCGACGCCGCCACGGCCCGCCGCGCCCTGCGCAACGCCGCCGACCTGCTGCGCTCCCGCCCCGGCGGCGAGGTGGTCCCCGCCTCCGGCGGCGAGGCCGCCGCGCGGCTCCTCGCCGTCGCCGAGGCGCAGCTGCACGTGCTGGGGGAGGTGGCGTGACGCCGCCGCGCCGCGCCCCGGCGATGGACCTGGCGGAGGCCCGGCGGCGGGTGGAGGAGGCCGGGCGCGCGCTGGCGCACGGACCCGCGCCGTCCCCGGAGGGCGACCGCCGCGTGCTGGAGGAGCGCGCGCGGCTCCTCGCGCGGCCGGACGCGCCGGAGGCGACCGGGTTCGAGCTGGAGCTGGTGACCTTTTCGCTCGCCGGCGAGCGCTTCGCCATCGACGCCGGGTACCTGCTGGCCGTCGCCCGCGTGGAGCGCGTGACCACCGTCCCGGGCACCGACCCCACCGTCTACGGGGTCATGGCGTGGCGCGGCGAGCTGCTCCTGATCCGCGACTACCGCACCCTCCTGGGGCTCCCCGCCGACCCCGAGCGGGCGCCCGGGTGCGTGCTGGTGGCCGGCGAGGACCGCCCCGCCTTCGGCATCCTGGCCGACGAGCCGGGGGAGTTCGTGCGCATTCCCGCTTCGCAGGTGCACCCCGCTCCCGGGAGGGAGGACGTGGGGCTGAACATCGTGCGCGGGGTGACCGGCGGGATGCTGATGGTGCTGGACGCCGTGGAGCTGTGGAACCTACATGGATGACACAAGGAGGAGCCGGTGCAGAAGACGGTGAGCCGCCGCATCGCGTCGGGCTTCGCGGTGGCGCTGGGATTGATGCTGGTGGTGACGGCGGTGGCGGCGTTCGCCCTGTACCAGGCCACCGGGGCGTACCGGGCGGCGCTCAAGCAGCAGCGGACCAACGAGATCCCCGCGCTGGAGACCCGGCTGGCGTACGCGGACGCGAACCTCAACTTCGTCCGCTACCTCCTGGCGCCCGCCGACAACTGGACCCGGCGGCGCGAGACGGCGGTCACCGAAGTCATGGCCCAGCTGGACACGCTGCGGCGCACCTCCCACAGCGACGAGGCGCGCGCGCTGTGGCGGGACGCAATGGCGTCCATGTCGGACTGGAACGACGCTTCGCGCGACGCCATGGAAGCGGCGCGGAGCGGGAACATGGCCGACGCGCACCGCATCCGCGAATCGCGCACCTTCCCCACCGGAACGGCGTTCATCCGGGCGGTGGACGACGGCCTGCAGGCGGAGCGCCGCGAGACCGACGAGACCGTCAAGGCGGCCGAAAAGGCCGCCCGCCGGACGATGTGGGGGCTCGCCGGCGCCGCGCTGCTGGCGCTGGTGGTGGGCGTCGCCTCGGCGATCCGCCTGTACCGCGACGTGAGCGACCCGCTGCGCGAGTCCACCGGCGTGCTCGCCTCCAGCGCCAGCGAGATCCTCGCCGCCACCCGTCAGCAGGCCGCCGGCGCCAGCCAGTCCATGGCCGCCGTGGCCGAGACCGCCGCCACCGTGGACCAGGTCGCCCAGACCGCCGAGCAGGCGGCGCAGCGGGCCCGCATGGTGGCCGAGTCGGCGCAGCGCACCGCCGAGATCGGCAAGACCGGGCGCCGCGCCGTGGAAGAGTCGCAGGCCTCCATGGCCGGAGTGCGCGAGCAGGTGGAGTCCATCGCCACCAGCATCCTCGCCCTCGCCGAGCAGGCCCAGGCCATCGGCGAGATCATCGCCACGGTGGACGACATCGCCGGGCAGACCAACCTGCTCGCCCTCAACGCCGCCATCGAGGCGTCGCGCGCCGGCGAGTACGGCCGCGGCTTCGCCGTGGTCGCGCAGGAGATCCGCAGCCTGGCGGAGCAGTCGCGGGGCGCCACCGTGCAGGTCCGCCAGCTCCTGGGCGAGATCCAGCGCGCCACCTCCACCGCGGTGATGACCACCGAGGAGGGGACCAAGCAGGCCGCCGTGGGCGCGCGCCAGGTCGCCGAGGCCGGCGACACCATCCGCCTCCTGGCCGAGACCGCCTCCGATGCCGCCCAGGCCGCCGCGCAGATCGTGGCCTCCGCGGGGCAGCAGGCCTCGGGGATGGGGCAGATCCGCCAGGCCATGCGCGACATCCAGACCGCCACCCAGCAGAACCTGTCCGCCACCCAGCAGACCGAGCGCGCCGCCCAGGACCTGAGCCGCATCGGCCTGTCGCTGATGGAGCTGGTGGGGACCGACCGCCGGGCGGGGCCGCGCCCGGGATGAGCCGCGGCTCGCTGGCCGCGCGGCTCCTGGCCGCGTTCCTGGAGGACCTGGACGAGCAGCTCCGCGCCATGGACGCCGACCTGCTCGCGCTGGAGGCGAGCCCCGCCGACGGGGAGCGCCTCCGCTCGCTCTTCCGCGTCGCCCACACCGTCAAGGGCGCCGCGCGCGCCGCCGCCGTCCCCCTGGTGGAGGAGGCGTGCCACGCCCTGGAGGCGCGCCTGGCCGAGCTCCGCGACGGCACCCGCACGCTGGACGCCGGCGCCTTCCGCGCGCTCTTCTTCGCCGCGGACGCCCTGCGCGAGGCCGGCGTCCGGCTCACGGCGGGCGAGCCGCTGGCGGGCTCGCGCGTGGAGCGGCTGTCCGCGCTGCTGCGCGAGCACGGCCTCGACTTCCCGGACGAGGCGCCCGCCCCCGAGCCCGCGTCCGCCGAGCGGGCCGACGGCCGGGTGCGGGTGGAGGCCGAGAAGCTGGACGCGCTCCTCGCCTCCGCGGTGCTGCTGGTGTCCTCGCGCGGGCGCATCGCCGCGCGCGTGTCCCGGGCGGCCGCGCTCCGCGACGAGCTGGCGCGCGC
>JBEVLE010000533.1:0-5166 GCA_040509335.1 Longimicrobiaceae bacterium
CCCCGACCGGTGTTCCCGAGAAGCTGCGTGAGGGATTTCGGCCCGAAGGGGCGAGACCCCGCGGGGCAGTTTCCGCGGGGGCTCGACTCCGTTAGCCCGCGTTGTTTGCGGGCTTACGGAGCCGAAGCCCGACCCCGGCGCCAGCCGGGGACACGCCCAGACCCGCAGTTCAAAGCAGTAGAACTCAGCGCACGAACACCGGATCCACCCAGCGCTTCCCCCGCGCCACCTGCTCCATGAACCAGGACGTGTACACCCGCACCTGCCGCCCGTTCTGGTACACCTCCACCCGCTCCACCTCGTCCGGCTGGATCGCGGACAGGTGCTCCAGCGAGTAGATGGGCATCTCGTCCAGGTACACGGCCACCGGCTGCAGCCGCCCGCGCGAGTACACGCAGGAATCCGCGAACGACGTCCGGCAGCCCACCGCGGGCACCCCGGCCGGGCCGCGCACGAACGCCTGCATGTTGGTCGCGGAGCTGCGCCGGATCTGCGTGCGGTCGTAGGCCCGCGACGCCACCGCCACCCGGTTCCGCCGCTGCTCCAGCACGTTCAGGTTCACCGTGAGGCCCTCCAGCACCACCGGGTCCGGCTCCAGCGCCAGCGCCAGCGACAGCGCCGGCTGCCCCGCCGCCACCGTCACCGCCCGCTCCAGGTCGGCGTACCCCAGCAGGCCCACCACCAGCGTGTGCGCGCCCGGCCGCACCCGGCGGAAGGTGAAGCGGCCCGCCTCGTCGGTCGTCGTTTCCTGGCGCGTGCCCGCCAGCTCCACGTACGCGCCCGGCAGCGGCTGTCCCGTGGAGCGGTCGACCACCTGTCCGCTCACGGGGACGACGGAGGACTCCGCCTCCTGCTGGGCGGCCGCCGGACCCGCCGCGGCCGCGGCGGCGAGCAGGGCGCCGAGGACCGGCGCAAGTCGTGTGCGGAGAAGCGAGTGCGCGGCGCTGGAGCGTCGGGGCAGGGTGTGCATGACG
Source organism: Longimicrobiaceae bacterium (assembly GCA_040509335.1). Taxonomy (GTDB): domain Bacteria; phylum Gemmatimonadota; class Gemmatimonadetes; order Longimicrobiales; family Longimicrobiaceae; genus JAFAYN01. The sequence continues at coordinate 975 of JBEVLE010000533.1, forward strand.
GGCTCCCGGGAGCGGGTGGCGAGGGACCGGCCGGCAAGGGTCGGCGCGCAATCCGCGTACCCGGCCGGCGCGGCGCGGGAAACGGGTTGCGGGGGCTCCGCGCGCGCGCATACCTTTGCCGGCCCGCAGCGAACCGCGACCCGTTCCGGCCAGGCCAATGAAGCTCCGCGTTTCCGGCGAAGTCACCGTCCCGGGGGACAAGTCCGTCACCCACCGCGCGCTGATGCTCGCCGCCGCCGCGCGCGGCGAGAGCCGCCTGCGCGGGCTCCTCGCGGGCGAGGACTGCCGCAGCACCGCCGCGGTGCTGCGCGCGCTCGGCTGCGAGGTGCCCTACCTGCCGCGGGACGGCGGCGAGCTCCGCGTGCGCGGCGGGGGGCTGGACGCGTGGCGCGCCCCGGACGGCGTGCTGGACTGCGGCAACAGCGGCACCACCGCGCGGCTGATGATGGGGCTCCTGGCCGGGCGGCCCTTCTGCGCCACGCTCACCGGCGACGCCTCGCTGCGGCGCCGCCCCATGCGCCGCATCACCGAGCCGCTGTCGCGCATGGGCGCCGCGTTCCACGGGGAGGACGGCGCGGACGGGCGCCTCCCCATCCGGGTGTGCGGCGGCGGGCTCGCCGCGGCCGAGCACTTTTCGCCGCAGTCCAGCGCGCAGGTCAAGAGCGCGCTGCTCCTCGCCGGGCTTTCCGGCGGCGTGGGCGCCACCGTACGCGAACCCATCCTGTCGCGCGACCACACCGAGCGCATGCTCCGCGGCCTGGGCGTGGACGTGAGCACCGCGGAGGTGGACGGGGGGTGGCGGATCGTCCTCGCGGCGCACGGGGCGCCGCTCCCGGCACTCGACCTGCGCGTCCCCGGCGACCCGTCCGCGGCCGCCTTCTTCGCCGCCCTCGCCCTCCTCGCCGACGAGGGCGAGCTGCGCATCACCGGGGTGGGCGTGAACCCCACCCGCACCGGGATCTTCCGCGTGCTGGCGCGGATGGGCGGCTTCGTGGAGATGCACGGCGCGCGCGAGGAGGGGGGCGAGCCCGTGGCCGACCTGCTGGTGCGCCCCGCGCGCCTGGTCGCCACCGACGTGGGCGGCGCCGAGATCCCCTCCCTGATCGACGAGGTGCCGGTGCTCGCCATCCTCGCCGCCCGCGCCGAGGGCGAGACGCGCATCACCGGCGCCTCCGAGCTGCGGGTCAAGGAAAGCGACCGCATCGCCGTGCTGGTGGAGAACCTGCGCGCGCTCGGCGTGGACGCCGAGGAGCTCCCGGACGGCATGGTCGTGCGCGGGAGCGACCGCCCGCTGGAGGGCGAGGTGCGCACCGCCGGCGACCACCGCATCGCCATGGCCTTCGGGGTGCTCGCCGCGCTCCCCGGCAGCCGCATCCGGGTGGACGACCCGGGGTGCGCCGACGTGAGCTTCCCCGGCTTCTGGAGCCTGCTCGGCGCGGCGGCGGGCGGCGGGGCGCCGGCGCCGGGGCGCCGCCACCCCGACGGCGTCGTCGTCGCCATCGACGGCCCCGCCGGCTCGGGGAAGAGCTCCACGGCAAAGGCCACGGCCGCCGCGCTCGGCTACCGGCACCTGGACTCCGGCGCGTTCTACCGCGCCATCACCCTGGCCGCGCTGCGCGCCGGGATCCCCGTGGAGCGCTGGGCGTCGCTTTCCGCGGAGGAGCTGGACGCGCTGGGGGTGGAGGGCGCCCCCGCCGGCGCGGGGTTCCGCATGGCGGTGCGCGGCGAGGACGTGGGGCAGGCGATCCGCGCCCCCGAGGTCAACGCCCACGTGTCGCACATGGCCGCCGTCCCCGCCGTGCGCGAGTGGCTCATGGGCGCGCTGCGCGACGCCGGCGCGCGCGGCGGGCTGGTGGCCGACGGGCGCGACATCGGCACCGTGGTGTTCCCCGACGCCGAGCTCAAGGTGTACCTGGTGTGCGCCCCCGAGGAGCGCGCCCGCCGCCGCCTGCTGGAGCAGGGCGCCGGCGAGCTGTCCGAGGAGGACATCCGCGCCGAGGCCGAGCGGCTGGCGGGGCGCGACACCATCGACTCCACGCGCGCCGTGGCCCCCCTGGCGCAGGCCGCGGACGCGGTGCTGCTGGACACCACGCGGCTGGACTTCGGCGAGCAGGTGCAGGCCATCGTGCGGCTCGCGCGCGAGCGCGCCGGGGGTTGACCCCATCCGGCGCGCTTGCTAACTTTTCTTGCTTCGCCGGGAACGTCCCGGCATACCCGTTCACCCCAGCCTTCTGCTGTGCGCCGCGCCGCCTGGCCCGCCGGCCCGACAGAACGTGAGGAGCATCCCTTTCGATGTTTGAAAACACCCCCGCGGACCAGCTCGGCAACGACTCCGACGACTTCTCCGGCGGCGGCACCGCCGTGGCCGAGAAGGGCATGGGAAGCGAGTTGACGACCCGCCAGCTGGCAGAGCGCGCGCGCGCCGTGAACATCCGGGCCGACCTCTTCGACGAGGACGAGTACACCTCCGAGGAGTACGAGGAGCTGCTCGCCATGTACGAGGACACCCTCTCGAACATCGAGGAGGGTGAGATCGTCAAGGCCAAGGTGCTCCGCGTCACCGACAAGGCCGTCATCCTGGACCTGGGCTTCAAGAGCGAGGGCTCGGTCGCCCGCGACGAGTTCAAGGACCCCGAGGGGCTCCAGATCGGCGACGAGGTCGAGGTCTTCCTGGAGAACCTGGAGGACGAGGACGGCGTGGTCGTCCTGTCCAAGAAGAAGGCCGACTTCCTCCGCGTCTGGGAGAAGATCAAGGAAGCCTACGAGAACGAGGCCCCGGTCGCGGGGATGCTCACCCGCAAGATCAAGGGCGGCGTCACCGTCGACCTCATGGGCGTCGACGCCTTCCTGCCGGGCTCGCAGATCGCGCTGCGCCGGGTCCCCAACATCGAGGACCTGATCGGCGAAACGTACGACTTCAAGATCATCAAGCTCAACAAGCGCCGCCGCAACATCGTGGTGTCGCGCCGCGTGCTCCTGGAAGCCGACCGCGAGATCAAGCGCGACAAGCTCAAGAAGGAGCTCGAGGTGGGCCAGGTGCGCCACGGCGTCGTCAAGAACATCACCGACTTCGGTGCGTTCATCGACCTGGGCGGCATGGACGGCCTGCTCCACATCACCGACATGAGCTGGGGCCGCGTCGGGCATCCCAGCGAGGTGGTGAGCATCGGCGCCGAGCTGGACGTCAAGGTGCTGGACATCGACTGGGAGCGCGAGCGCCTGTCGCTGGGCCTCAAGCAGCTCCAGGAGTACCCCTGGAAGGACGTGCAGAGCAAGTACCCGGTGGGCGCCCGCGTCCGCGGCCGCGTGGTCTCCATCACCAACTACGGCGCGTTCGTGGAGCTGGAGAAGGGCGTCGAGGGCCTGGTGCACATCTCGGAGATGAGCTGGACCCGCAACGTCCGCCACCCGTCCAAGATCGTCACGCTGGGCGACGAGATCGAGGCCGTGATCCTCAAGGTGGATCCGGAGGGCGAGAAGATCTCCCTGGGCATGAAGCAGATCGAGGAGGACCCCTGGCACGCCCTGCCGCTGAAGTACCCGGTGGGGACCCGCCTCACGGGCAAGGTGCGCAACCTGACCTCGTTCGGCGCCTTCGTGGAGATCGAGCCGGGGATCGACGGCCTGGTGCACATCTCGGACATGAGCTGGACCAAGCGGATCCAGCACCCGTCCGAGGTCGTCCGCAAGGGCGACGAGGTCGAGGTGGTGATCCTCGCGGTGGACGCCGAGAACAAGCGGATCTCGCTGGGCCTCAAGCAGACCCACGACGACCCGTGGGACGACCTTGCCCAGGGCTACGCCGTGGGCCAGGAGATCAACGGCAAGATCACCCGCCTGCAGGACAAGGGCGTGGCGGTGGACCTGGGGCAGGACATGGAGGGCTTCGTCCCCGTGTCGCAGCTGGGCGTCACCGGGCTGCAGAACCCGGCCGACGTGTTCAAGGAGGGCGACGATCTGGAGATGTACATCACCGAGATCGACCTTTCCAACCGCCGCATCGTGCTGGCGGTGAGCCGCGTGCCCAAGTTCGAGGAGGGCGAGGCCCCGGTGCTCCCCGCCGCGGTCGAGGAGACCGCGACGGAGACCGAAGCCGAGGCCCCCGAGGCGCCGGCGGCCGAGGAGGGTGGCGAGGAGGCGTAAGCTTCTCCGCCGGCTGAAAGAGGAGGGCCCGGAGCCGTGCGGCTCCGGG
>JBEVLE010000534.1:0-8864 GCA_040509335.1 Longimicrobiaceae bacterium
CTGTTCCCTGTTCCCTATTCCCTGTCCCCTATCCCACGAGCCGCCGCGGGCGGGCGCGGTAGCGGTCGCCCAGGAAGCGGGCCTTCATCGCCTCCAGCTCCTCCGGCGTCAGCTCGGCGACCGGCTTCTGGAAGAGCGCCTCCACGCTCTCGCCGGGGGCGGCGGGCGCTTCCGGCTGCACCTCCACCGCCACCACGGGGCCGGGGAGCGGGCCGGCGGGCATCGCCAGCAGCGGCGCGGCCGGCGCGGAGGGCTGCGGCTCCGCGCGGAGCGGGACGCTCGCCACCAGGCGCGGCTTGCTCTTCAGCAGCGCCGAGGCGTGCGCGGCCAGGCGCCGGCGCCGCACGCGGGGGAAGTTGAGCACGGCCAGCTCGCCGAACTCCGCCCTGGCCACCTCGTCGTAGGCGCGGGCTGCCTTCTCCTCCCCCTCCGGCCCCTCCGGGAAGAAGCCCAGGTGCCGCAGCTTGCCGTTGACGCGGACGTAGGCCTGCCACATCCCCTTGGCGCGGTTCCACCCCACCCCGCGATACTGCGACGAGCCGCCCTTCTTGGCGCGCTGCCGCGGGCGGAAGTTGGCGTCCACCACCACCAGGTTCTCGCGGGTGCAGTTCGTGGCGTCGCCGTCGCGGAAGATCACCTGCCGGTCGTCGTCCACCCCCATCACCTCGCGGTGGAGCAGCAGGGTGCGGTGCGTCTTCTTTCCTCCGCGCTCCTCGCGCGGGATCAGTTCCTTGCGGTACGCGCGGCCGTTGCGGAACCGGCTCCAGGAGTATCCCGCCAGGCGCGCGTGGTCCTCCGGGCTCACCCGGACCTCCGTCCCGTTGTTCAGCTTGATGACGTTCATTGCGGCTTTGTTCAGTGATGACTCGCGACACGTCCACGCCTCCCGGCCGCGCATTCCGCCGCGGGAAGCTCCACAGACTTTGCCAGGTTTCTTGCCGGGGGGTCCGCCGGGATCCCGTGCGAGACGACCGCTCGCACACTCACATTCCGTGCCGGACCGCCCGCAGCCGCGCCCGGACCCGTGGTCCGGATCGTGCCGCCCCCGTCCCCGCCGGGGCGCCCGCCCCGCCGAAAACCTCCACCCCCGGACCGGAATGACCGTCGGCGGCGTGCTAGAAACGTGCCTGTATGCCACCGACCTCGCGGCGGCCGAGGCGTTCTATACCGCCGCTCTGGGGCTGGAGGTCCTCGCCCGCGCCGAGGGGCGCCACGTGTTCTTCCGCTGCGGCGCCGGCGTGTTCCTGGTCTTCGACCCGCGCCGCACCTCCGCCGAGCCCACGTACGTGGGCGGGGAGCCGGTCCCGGTGCACGGCGCCACGGGGCCGGGGCACGTGGCCTTCGCCGTCCCCGCCGCCGAGCTGGGCGCCTGGCGCCGGCGGCTGGCGGAGCTGGGCGTGGCGGTGGAGTCCGAGGTGCGCTGGCCGCGCGGCGGCGCCTCGCTGTACCTGCGCGACCCCGCCGGCAACGTGGTGGAGCTGGCCTCCCCCGCCATCTGGGGACTAGGGGACGCCACCCTCCCCGGCGTGCGCTGAGCGGCTGGCCCGGTGCGTGCGGCGGGGGCGCGGGTCCACACGCGCAACGGAGGCGGAAATGGCAAAGTGTGAGGTGTGCGGCAACGACTACTACCTGTCGTTCGAGGTGGTCGCCGCGGGAAATCGGCACGTGTTCGACAGCTTCGAGTGCGCCATCCACAAGCTGGCGCCGGTGTGTGCCCACTGCGGGTGCAAGGTGATCGGGCACGGCGTGGAGGCAAACGGCACCTTCTACTGCTGTGCCCACTGTGCGCGCCACCAGGGTGCGTCCGACGTCTCCGACCACTCGGCAACGTCGCCCCGAGGTCTGGAATCTTGAGCTGAGGCGGGCCGCTACGGAGCCGGACGATACTGCCGTCCGTCTCCTCCGCGGGCTCCGGGAGCCCCCGCAAACTGCCGCGGGGTCTCCCCTCGCCGGAGTGAGCCTCACGCAAACGGCCGCGTGAGTCTCCCTCCGCACATCCTTTTACGGGTACGACGGAACGACGAACGGCGCCTCTGCTTGGAGCATCGAGGTGGTCCGCCGTTGCCGGCTGTTCCCTGTTCCCTATTCCCTGTTCCCTCTCCTAAAAGTCCGCCGGCTCCTCCTCCGCGCCGTCCAGCCAGGGGAGCAGCTGCAGGTAGCGGCGGCGCAGCCGGTTCGCCTCGGCGCGGGCCTCGTCCACCGTTTCACCGAAGCCCTCCCACGCCCAGCCGCTCCAGGGATCGGGGCCGGGGGTGGTCCAGGGGGAGTCGCCGGTGTGCACGCGGGCGCCCTGCAGGTGCTCGGCGAAGGGGTCCAGGTAGATCCCCAGGACGTTGCCGGGGCCGTCCAGCACCACGCCGTAGGTGCCGCCGCGGCGCTTCCGGCGGCGCAGCCAGTCGCGGGCGGCGACGGACACGGCGTCGGCCAGGATCAGCACCGCGGAAAGCACCGCGAGCGAGGACACGGCGAACAGGGCGTACCACCTCATCGACCACCCGGGACTGCGGGTTCCTGGATCGCGGGGAAAGCACGGACGCAGCCCACAGCGTACCACGCGCGGGGGCCCCGCGTTCCATCCCCGGGGCGCGGCCGGCGCGCGTGAATTTCGTGGCGGATTTGACGCAGCACGAAATCGGACTTATTTTCACCGTTTCCATCCATCCTGTCCCCGCCGGTGCGATTCCGGGCAGCCCCTCCGCCGCCCAGCCGGCCGTTCCGTCCCGCGGCGTACGCCGTTCCCCGCCGACCGGGCAGATCGGGACAGGTGCTGGCATGGCTCCGCCGATCTCCGCGCGGAGGCAGTGCTCGTCCCCGTGCGGCCCGCGGACATTCGCGGCCCACTCCACTTCGGTTCACCCCACAGGTTAGCGAGGAGTCCATGCGCGGTCTCTTGATCGCGGTGTCCCTGTGCGTCGCGGCGTCCGGCTGCGGGCGCACACAGGGCACCGTCGCCATCGGGACGGCGGGTCCCTGGCAGGAAGGCTACGCGCGGATGGTCCGGCGCGCCGTCGAGATGGCGGCCGCGGAGGAGAGCGCCCGGGGCGGCCTCGCCGTGGAGGTCGTCGCCCGCGACGACGGCGGCGACGGCGTGCGCGCCGCGGCGATCGCCCAGGAGTTCCTGGACGACCCGCGCGTGGTGGCCGTGGTGGGCCACGCCAACTCCGGCGGCATGGTGGGCGCGGCCCCGCTCTACGACCACGGGCTCGTCGCCATCGCCCCCAGCGCCACCTCGCCCGAGATCACCGGCATCTCGCCCTGGGTGTTCCGCGTCACCACCAACGATTCCGTCAACGGCGCAATGCTCGCGCGCTTCGCGGCGCAGCTGGGAACGCGCCGCGCCGCCGTGCTCTACGAGAACAACGTGTACGGGCGCGACCTGGCCCAGGCCTTCCGCGCCGCCTACAAGGGCGTGCTGGTGGGGGTGGACCCCATCGCCGGCGACGGGAGCAAGGTCGAGCCCTTCGTGTCCTACTACGCCCGCGTCGCCCCGGACCTGATCTTCGTGGCCGGCACCGAGGGCTCCGGGCGCGCGCTGCTCCGCGAGGCGCGGCGGCAGGGCTTCCACCCGCGCTGGCTGAGCGGCGACGGGTGGACCGGGATCGCGTCCGACACCGCCGCCCAGGGCGCGTACATCGCCGTCCCCTTCAGCATCCACGACCCCCGCCCCGAGGCGCGCCGTTTCGTGGCCGCCTTCCGCGCCCGCTACGGCGAGGAGCCCGACGCCAACGCCGCCATGGCCTACGACGCCACCCGCCTGCTGGTGAAGGCGGTGCGCGAGGTGGGCGCAGACCGCGGCGCCGTGCGCGACTACCTGGCCCGCGTCCGCGGCGACGACGCCTACGCCGGCGTCACCGGCGACATCCGCTTCGCCGCCAACGGCGACCCCGAAACCGCCCGCTTCGTGATGACCCAGGCGCGCGGCGGCACCCTTCGCCCCGTGGGAGGTGCCCGATGAGCGAGGTGATCCGGCACTACAGCATCCGCACCCGCCTGTTCATGGGGTTCGGGGTCCTGGTGGCCCTGCTCCTCGCGGCGGGCGTGCTGGGGTGGCGCTCCATGACCGCCACCTCCGGCACCATCCGCGAGGCGCTGGGCGGGGTGGAGCAGGACGCCCGGCTTTCCACCCGCCTCGCCACCGACGTGGCGCGCGAGATCGCCGTGGCGGCCCGCTACATCGAGCAGACCGACCCGGGCGCCGCCGCCAGCTTCGACTCGCTGCGCTGGCAGACGCACCGCACCCACCGCGTCCTCCGCCGCCGCCCCGGCCAGACCCGCGAGGAGGTGGCGCTGGTGGTGGGGATCGACCAGGCGCTTTCCGACGCCGAGGTGCGCTACGTCATGGCGCGGCGGCTGGGGGAGCTGGGTCGGCTCGAGGAGTCGCGCGCGCAGACCGACAGCGCCCGCGCCACCGAGGCCGCCATGCTGGGCGACCTGGAGCGGCTGGCCCAGGTCAAGGGGCAGCGCGTGGCCGAGACCGCGGCCCGGCTGGAGGACGAGACGCTGCGCCGCGCCACGCTGCTGGTGACGCTGCTCCTGTGCGCGCTGGGGATCGCCGCGGCGGTGGTGGCGGTGGTGGTGCGCTCCATCTCCGCGCCGCTGGAAGCGCTGGCCGGCCACGCCGGGCGGCTCAGCGAGGGCGACCTCACCGCCCGCACCGGCGGCCGCCTCCCCAGCGAGCTGGGGATCCTTGCCACGGCCATGAACCGCACCAGCGAGTCGCTGGGCCGCATCGGCGCGGGGACGGCGGGCGCCGCGGACGGCATCGCGGCCTCCGCGCGCGAGCTGCAGGGCGTGGCCGCCGGGCTGGCGGAGGCCGTGGGCGAGGTGGCCCGCTCCATCGCCGGGGTGTCGCAGGGCGCGGCGGGGCAGGTCGTCGAGCTGCGCCGGGTGGACGAGGCGCTGGCGGCCATGCTGCGCCAGGCCGAGCGCGTCGCCGCCGAGGTGCGCGAGGTGACGGAGCTCGCCGCCTCCATCGAGGCCACGGCCCAGGCCCGGCGCGACGAGACGGCGCGCACCCTGGACGTGCTCCTCCTGGTCAAGGGCTCGGTGCAGGCCGCCGCCGCCGAGACCACGGCGCTGCACGCCTCGGTGGCGGACATCACCTCGTTCGTGGACATGGTGAACCGCATCGCCGAGCAGACCAACCTGCTGGGGCTCAACGCCGCCATCGAGGCCGCCCGCTCCGGCGAGCACGGGCGCGGCTTCGCCGTGGTGGCCGAGGAGGTCCGCAAGCTGGCCGGCGAGGCCCGCGACGGGGCGGAAAGCGTCACCCGCATCACCCAGGCGGTGACCGCGCGGGTGGGGAGCGCCACCCGCGCCATGGCCGCCGGGGCCGGGCAGGTGGACGAGATCGAGCGGGTGGCGCACGCCATGGAGGAGGCGCTCTCGGGGATCGCGGCCGCGGCGGAGCGCACCCGCCTGGCCGCCGCCGGGGTGAGCGAGGCCGCGGAGGCCAACGCGTCGGCGGCGGTGGAGGCGGCGGGGCGCGTGGCCGCGGTGGCCCGCACCGCCGGGGCGCACGCCGAGGCCGCCGAGGAGGTGCAGGCGGCCACGGTGCAGCAGGAGGGCGCCTGCGTGCAGGTGAGCGAGGCCACCGGGCGGCTGCTGGAAAGCGCCGGCGCGCTGCGCGAGCTGGTGGGCGGGCTGCGCACCGGGGCTGCGCCCGCCCCCGCCGCCCCGCACGTGCCGCCCCCGCCCCCGGCGGATGCGCCCGCGGCCAAGCACCGGCGCGGGCGGGCGGGTGTCGCGGGGGCGCGGCACGGCGAGATTGGGGGGCGCTCCCCCGCCGTCCGCCGCCTCCGGGAAACGCCCATGACCCGCTCCGCCCTGCTCCTCCCCGCCGCCCTGCTGGCGGCGGCCGCCCAGGCCGCTCCCGCGGCCGCCCAGCGGCTGTCGCCGCAGGAGCAGCGCATCGCCGCGCACGTGGACGCCCGCGCCGACAGCGCGGTCGCGCTGCTGGAGCGGATGGTGAACGTCAACAGCGGCACCCAGAACCCCGCCGGGGTGCGCCGCGTGGGCGACATCGCGCGGCGCGAGCTGGAGGCAATGGGCTTCGAGGCGCGCTGGGTGGCGATGCCCGATTCCATGGGGCGCGCCGGGCACCTGTTCGCCGAGCGGCGGGGGCGCCGCGGCAAACGCCTCCTCCTCATCGGCCACCTGGACACGGTGTTCGAGGAGGATTCCCCCTTCCAGCGCTTCACCCGCCAGGGCGACACCGCCCGCGGCCCCGGCGTGTCCGACATGAAGGGCGGCGACGTGGTCATCCTGGAAGCGCTCCGGGCGCTGCACGCCGCCGGGGCGCTGGAAGGGACGCGGATCGTGGTGGCGCTCACCGGCGACGAGGAAAGCCCCGGCAGCCCGCTGGAGCTTGCCCGGCGCGACCTGGTGGAGGCCGGCCGGCGCAGCGACGTGGCGCTGGAGTTCGAGGGCGCGTCCCGCGGCGACGACCGCGACTTCGCCGTCACCGCCCGGCGCTCCTCCACCGGGTGGCGGCTGGAGGTGGCCGGGCGGGCGGGGCACTCCTCCGGGATCTTCCAGGCGGGGGCGGGGAGCGGCGCCATCTACGAGGCGGCGCGCATCCTGGCCGCCTTCCACGAGGAGCTGCGCGGCGAGCCGTACCTGACCTTCAACCCCGGGATGATCGTGGGCGGCACCACCGCCGACGCCGACGCGGAGGGAACGCGCGGCACGGCGGCCGGCAAGGACAACGTGATCGCCGCGCGCGCCGTGGCCACCGGCGACATCCGCACCCTCACCGACGAGCAGCTCCAGCGCACCCGCGAGCGCATGCGCGCCATCGTCGCGCGCCACCTGCCGCAGACCTCCGCGGAGATCACCTTCTCCGAGGGGTATCCCTCCATGCCGCCCACCCCGGGCAACACGGCGCTCCTCGCGGTCCTCAACACCGTCAACCGCGACCTCGGCCTCCCGCAGATGGAAGCGTTCGACCCCGGCCGCCGCGGCGCCGCCGACGTGTCGTTCGTGGCGCCGTACGTGGGGGCCGCGCTCGCCGGGATGGGCGTGTACGGCTCCGGTTCCCACACCGTGGACGAGACCGTGGACCTGGCCACGCTCCCCGCGCAGACCAAGCGCGCGGCGCTGCTCATCTACCGGCTCACGCGGTAGCGCGGTGTTCGGCTTCCTCAGGGACCGGCGGCGCGAGCGGCTGCGGGCGGAGCCCTTTCCCGCGGAGTGGCGGGCGATCCTGGAGCGCGGCTTCCCGCTGTACGGGCGCCTCACGGCCGAGGACCGCCGCGAGCTGGAGGGGCACGTGCGGGTGTTCGTGGAGGAAAAGAGCTTCGAGGGGGCGGGCGGACTGGCAATGACGGACGAGGTGCGCGTGACGGTCGCCGCGCAGGCCTGCGTCCTCCTCCTGCACCGCGACACCGACTACTACCCCCGCATGCGCTCCGTGGTGGTGTACCCCGCCGCCTACGTGGCCGAGCACCGCTCCGCCGAGGGCGGCGTGGTCACCGAGGGAGTGGAGGCGCGGCTGGGGGAGTCGTGGAGCAGCGGCGCCGTGGTGCTTTCCTGGGGCGACGTGCGTGCCGGGGCGCGCGACCTGCGCGACGGGCACAACGTCGTGTTCCACGAGTTCGCCCACCAGCTGGACCTGGAGGGCGGCGTGGTGGACGGCGTCCCCGAGCTGGAGGGCGCGTCGGCGTACCGGGCGTGGGCGCGAATCTTCGCCGCCGAGTACCTGGAGCTGCGCCGCGACGCGGCCGCGGGCCGGCGCTCCGTGCTGGACGACTACGGCGCCACCGACCCCGCCGAGTTCTTCGCCGTGGCCACGGAAGCCTTCTTCGAGAAGCCCCTCGCGCTCCGCCGCAGGCACCCCGAGCTGTACGCCGAGCTGGCCTCCTACTACCGCCAGGACCCCGCCGCGGACGCCGAGCCGCCCGGCTAAGGCGTTGCGGTGCTGCAACTTGTTTGCAGGTTCTTGCGCCCGCCCCGTCCACGAAGTATCCTGGTAGCCTCTCAGCCACACTCCCATACCGGCACCCTCGCCGGACCATCCGCGAACGGCAAACCCGTCGAAAGGCGGGGACGCAAAGCTCCGAGGCTACCGCGCGCGCCATCGTGTGCCGCCACGCCAGTCGGGCCGATCAAAGCTCCCGAAGAAATGCACCCAGACCTCCGCACGCTCCGCGCGTCCGTCTCCGTTCGTTTCCTCCCCGCCAAGACCGAAGCTTCCCCCCGCCGCCTCCGGCGCATCGCCGCCCGCTCCGCCGTGCTGTGCGGCGCGCTGGCGCTGCTCTGCGGCACGTCGCCGCTCGGCGCGCAGTCGCGCCCGGCCGAGCGCGACCGCCCCAGCCTGGTGGGCCGCCTGCTGGGCACGCCGCGGCTGGAGTACCTGTCCCGCCTCACCGGCATGGCGATCCCCGTGCAGGGGGTCCGCGCCTCCAGCCTGCGCGACTCGTTCCAGGAGGGGCGCTCCGGCGGGCGCACGCACGAGGCCATCGACATCCACGCGCCGCAGGGCACGCCGGTGGTGGCCGTCGCGGACGGCCGCATCGTCCGGCTGCACCAGGGGGCGCTGGGCGGCAACTCCATCTACCACCTGGACGAGGACGGCCGCACCCGGTACTACTACGCGCACCTGCAGCGCTACGCCGACGGCCTCGCGGAGGGGCAGCGGGTCAGGCGCGGCGACGTGATCGGGTACGTGGGCGACACGGGCAACGCCCAGCCGGGCGACTTCCACCTGCACTTTTCCGTGTCGCTGCTGAACGACGCGCGGCAGTGGTGGAAGGGGACCCCGCTGAACCCCTACGCCCTGCTCACCGGCAAGGAGCTGGAAGGGGCCAACTAGGCGGCCGTACGGACCGCAGCACCCGGCGCCCGCGGGGGACGAAAGTCCCCCG
>JBEVLE010000535.1:0-10893 GCA_040509335.1 Longimicrobiaceae bacterium
GGAGACTCACGCGGCATTTTGCGTGAGGCTCACTCCGGCGCAGGGAGACAGGCCGGCCGTTTGGCCTGGCTCCGGGTGCCGGCGGAGGAGACCGGCAGCAGTACCGCCGGGCTCCGTAGCGGCCCCCCGACGAAACCCGCCACGTCACCCCAGGAACCCGCACACGCAAGACCGTGTAGACCTCGCCGCGCAATGGTCGCAAAAACTCGCTGGCGGTTGCGCTCCCCGGGCCGTATCGTGTAAACGTCCAGTCCCACCCCACAACCGAAGGCCTGCCCATGAAACGAGCGCTACTGATGCTGGGCCTGCTGGCCGCCGCGCCGGCGGCGGCCCAGGAGGTGAGTATCCCCCACACCACCTTCCAGCTCCCCAACGGGCTGCGGGTGATCGTCAACGAGGACCACTCCACCCCCATCGTCGCCGTCAACGTGTGGTACCACGTGGGCGCCGGGTACGAGAAGCCGGGGCGAACCGGCTTCGCGCACCTGTTCGAGCACATCCTGTTCGAGGGGAGCAAGAACGTCCCCGAGGGCGACTTCGACAACCTCCTGGAGGCGGCGGGCGCCATCAACAACGGGAGCACCAACTCCGACCGCACCAACTACTACGAGATCCTCCCGGCCAACGCCCTGGAGCTGGCGCTCTGGCTGGAAGCCGACCGCATGGGCGGCCTGCTGGACGCCATGAACGAGGGCAAGCTCAACGGGCAGCGCGAGATCGTCAAGAACGAGCGGCGCGAGCGGGTGGAGAACGTGCCCTACGGCCGCCTCTTCGAGACCGCCTTCGCCGCGCTGTACCCGCAGGGGCACCCGTACTCCTGGCCCATCGTGGGGTCCATGGCCGACCTGTCGGCCGCGACGCTGCAGGACGTGGAGGGCTTCTTCCGCACCTACTACGTCCCCAACAACGCCGTGCTCGCCATCTCCGGCGACGTGACCCCGGACCAGGTGCGGCCGCTGGTGGAGCGGTACTTCGGGTGGATCCCGCGGGGGCAGGACGTGGTCCGGCCGGACATCCCCGTGCCGCCCATCGCCCAGACCCGCCACATCACCCTGGAGGACCGGGTGACGCTGCCGCAGCTGTCGCTGATCTGGCGCTCCGACAAGTCGTACTCGCGCGACGACGCCGCGCTCCAGGCGCTCGCCTCCATCCTCGCCGACGGCAAGAACAGCCGGCTGTACAAGCGGCTGGTGTACGACCAGAAGGTGGCGCAGGACGTGAGCGCCTTCAACTACGCCCAGCTGCTTTCCGGCGACTTCTTCGTGCAGGTGACCGCGCGGCCCGACACCGAGCTGCCTGCCATGGAGCGCGCCGTGGACGAGGAGATCGCCAGGCTCGCCGCGACCCCGCCCACCGCCGACGAGATGCGGCGCGTGGTGTCCGGCCTGGAAACCTCGTTCGTGCGCCAGCTGGAGACCAGCGCCGGCAAGGCCGACCAGCTGAACAGCTACCTGTACTACACGGGCAGCTCCGAGTACGCGGGGCAGGACCTGGCGCGCTTCCGCTCGCTCACCCCCGCCGACGTGCAGCGGGTGGCCCGCGAGTACCTGGTGAACAAGAACCGCGTCGTCGTCAGCATCGTCCCGCAGGGCAGGACCAACCTCGCCGTCGCCGCAAAGGAGAACGACTGATGAAGCGCTACGCAGGCATCCTCGCCGGCGTCCTCCTCGCGGGGTGCGCGCCGGCCGCGCCGGAAGCCGCCCCGCCCGCGGCCCCGGCCCCGGAGCAGGCCGCCCCCGCCGCGCCCGCGGCGTCGCAGTTCCCCACCACGGCGCCGGTCCCGGGGCCCGTCCCCGCCGTCCGCGTCCCCGCGCCCGAGCGGCGCACCCTGCCCAACGGGCTCACCGTGCTGTACGTGCGGCGCCCCGAGGTCCCCGCGGTGCAGGCCGTGCTGGTCACCCGCGGCGGCGCCTCGGACGACCCGGCCGACCTCCCCGGGCTGGCCTCCTTCACCGCCGGCATGCTGGACGAGGGCGCCGGCGGCCGCAGCTCGCTGCAGCTTTCCGACGAGCTGGACCAGCTGGGCGCGTCGCTGAGCGCCTCCGCCGGCTGGGACGCCGCGCAGGTGGGGCTGTACGTGCTGCGCGACCGGCTCCCCCAGGCGCTGCCGCTGATGGCCGACGTGGCCACCCGCCCCGACTTCCCGCAGGCCGACGTGGCGCGCGTGCGCGACGAGCTGGTCACCGAGCTGACCCGCGCCCGCGACAACCCCGGCGCCGTGGCCTCCAACGCCTTCGCCACGCTGGTGTACGGGCGGCAGCACCCCTACGGGCGCCTGTCCACCACCACCACCGCGCGGCGCCTGCAGCGGGCCCGCCTGGTGGCGTTCCATCGCAGCTACTACCGTCCGCAGGGCTCCACGCTCATCCTGGTGGGCGACGTGGACGCCGCCACCGTGCACCCGCTGGTGGAGCGCGCCTTTGGGAGCTGGCAGGGCGGGGCGGCGCCGGCCCCGGCGCTGCTCCCCACGCCGGCCGCCGCGCAGACCCGCATCTACCTGATCGACAAGCCCGGCGCCCCGCAGTCGGAGGTCCGCATCGGCCACCCCGCCGTCGCGCGCAACAACCCCGACTTCTTCCCCATGCTGGTGCTCAACACCCTGCTGGGGGGCTCCTTCACCAGCCGGCTGCAGCAGAACCTGCGCGAGACGCACGGCTACACGTACGGCGCCCGCTCCAGCTACTCCTGGCGCCGGGGCGCGGGGCCCTTCCAGGCCGCCGCCGCCGTGCGCACCGCCGTCACCGACAGCTCGCTGGTGGAGTTCTTCAAGGAACTCAACCGCGTCCGCTCCGAGGCCGTGACCCCCGACGAGCTGGCGCGCGCCAAGAACTACGTGGCGCTGGGGCTCCCGCGGAACCTGGAAACCAACTCCGCGCTCGCCTTCGGCATGGCCGACCTGGCCACCTACGGGCTGGATTCCTCCTTCTACGACAGCTACGTGGACCGCGTCATGGCCGTCACCGCCGAGGACGTGCAGCGCGTCGCCAACCGCTTCGTGCGGCCGGGCGAGTCCGTGGTGGTGGTCGTGGGCGACCTCAAGACCATCGAGCCCACGGTGCGGGCGCTCAACCTCGGGCCGGTCGAGGTGCGCCCCGTCGGCGAGTTCGTGCAGTAGCGTAGGTCGCGGGCCGCTCCGGAGCCGGACGATACTGCCGTCCGTCTCCTGCGCGGGCTACGGGAACCCCGCCAAACTGCCGGCGGGTTTCCCTCCGCCGGAGTGAGCCAGCCAAACTGCCGGCTGTCTCCCTCCGAACCGATTCTGAGGGGTACTACGAACGGCGAAACGGCGCTTCCACCGGGATCTCCCGGTGGGGGCGCCGTTCGCCGTTGCAGGCTGTTCCCTGTTCCCTGATCCCTGTTCCCTATGTCTTCTTGACGCCCCCGTACCCCGGGTCTATCTTCGGGCCTTCGCCACAGCCAGGAAACCCGAATCGCGCCATGACAGACACGTCGCCCAACGCCCCGATGATGATGCTTTCCGGCTCGGCCAACCGGGAGCTGTCGGAGGAGATCGCACGGAACCTCGGGATCCCGCTGGGAGACTGCACCATCAAGCGGTTCGCGGACGGAGAGATCTTCGTCCGCATCAACGAAAACGTCCGCGGGCGCGACCTGTACATCATCCAGCCCACCGTCCCCCCCGCCGACAACATCATGGAGCTGCTGCTCCTGCTGGACGCGGCGCGGCGGGCCTCGGCGGCCCGGATCACGGCGGTGATCCCGTACTACGGGTACGGGCGGCAGGACCGCAAGGACCAGCCCCGCGTCGCCATCGGCGCCAAGCTGGTCGCCAACATGATCGTTTCGGCTGGGGCCGAGCGGGTGCTGGGGGTGGACTTCCACCAGCACCAGCTGCAGGGCTTCTTCGACATCCCCGTGGACCACCTGTACGCCGCGCCGGTCATCACCCGCTACTTCCTGGAAAAGAAGCTCAGCAACCTGGTGGTGGTCGCGCCGGACGTGGGCTCCGCCAAGATGGCGCGCGGCACCGCCAAGCGGCTCGACGCCACCATCGGCATCATCGACAAGCGGCGCCCCACCGCCAACGTGTCCGAGGTGCTCCACGTCATCGGCGAGGTGGACGGGCGCGACTGCCTGATCGCCGACGACATGATCGACACCGCCGGCACCATGGTGGAGGCGGTGCACGCACTCAAGGCGCGCGGCGCCCGCGACGTGTACTGCGCGGCCACCCACGCCCTGCTCTCCGGACCCGCGGTGGAACGGCTTTCGCAGGCGCCCATCAAGGAGCTGGTGGTGACCAACACGGTCCCCGTCCCCGAGGAAAAGCGGTTCCCGCAGCTCAAGATCCTGTCCGTCGCGGACCTGATCGCCCGCGCGATCCGCTACACGCACTCCAACGAGTCGGTCAGCTCCCTGTTCGACTGAATCCGAAGCGGCGCCCGCCGACCGCATCCTGCGGTACGGGGGCGCCGCGCACGCGCAGGAGGAGAACCACATGAACGCATCGCTCAACGCACAGTCCCGCACCGGGAGCGGCAAGGGCTTCGCCCGCAAGCTGCGGGCGTCCGGCCGCATCCCCGTGGTGGTCTACGGGCACGGTGACAAGAACCAGGCGCTGTCGGTGGATGCGCTGGAGCTGGAAAAGCTGCTCGCCCGCATCAGCGTGGAGAACACGCTGATCGAGGTGGCGGTGGAGGGCGGCGGCACCACCCGCGCGCTGATCCGCGAGGTGCAGATGCACCCCTTCAAGCCCGAGGTGCTGCACGTGGACCTGCTCCAGGTGCACGCCGACGAGCGCATCCACCTCAAGATCCCCGTGCGCGTCGTGGGCACGGCCGAGGGAGTACGCAACGGCGGCGGCGTCATGGACCAGGTGCTCTACGACCTGGACGTGGAGTGCTTCCCCGGCGACATCCCCGACGCCATCGACGTGGACGTCACCGAGCTGGAAGTGGGGCAGTCGGCCCGCGTGCACGACCTGGCCGTCCCGGAGGGGGTCAGGATCATCAACGACGGCGACCTTCCGGTGGTGTCCGTGCTCGTGCCCACGGTGCCCGTGCTCGAGGCCGAGGGAGCCGTGGAGACCGGGACCACGCCGGAGCTCGTGGGCGACCGCACCCGCGACGCCGAGAGCCCGGACCAGGGCTGATTGGGGCTTTTCGGCTTCTTTCGCCGGGAACGGGAGGACGCGCCGGTGGTTGCGGGGCTCAAGGTGGTGCTCGGGCTGGGGAACCCCGGTCCCGAGTACGCCGCCACGCGCCACAACGTCGGCTGGTGGCTGCTGGACGCCCTCGCCGAGGCGTGGAGCCTGGGCCGCTTCAGGAAGGAAAAGGAGTCCGCGGTGGCCGCCGGCCGCGTGGACCCCTTTTCCGTCCGGCTGGTGAAGCCGCTCACCTACATGAACCTGAGCGGGCGGGTGCTGGCGCCGTACCGCCGCATGAACGCCTTCGACCCGGCCCGCGACCTCCTGGTCGTCGTGGACGACGTCGCGCTTCCCCCGGGGCGGATCCGCTTCCGCCCCGAGGGGAGCGCCGGGGGGCACAACGGCCTCAAGTCCATCGAGGCCGCGCTCGGTACCCGGAGCTACCCCCGCCTCCGCATCGGCGTGGGGGGGCCTCCCCCGGGCGCCGACCTCGCCCGCTGGGTCCTTTCCCCCGTTCCCGCGGCGGACCGCCAGGCCGTCCTCGACCTTTTCCCCGACCTCGCAGAGGGCGTCTCCACCTGGATGAACCAGGGGATCGAGGCGGCCATGAACCGCTTCAACGGCTGACCGCCGCGCCTTTCCCTTTCCCGACCGCTCCCACCGGGGCGGCGCCCAACCACTCCTGAAAGCGGAGGACACCACGTGACGGACTTCACTGGGTGGGCCTGGATCCTCGGGCTCGTCGGCCTCGCCGTTTCGCTCGGCATCTACGGCTGGGTGCGCAGGCAGCCGTCCGGCAACGAGGTGATGCGCGGCCTGGCCGAGCAGATCGAGACCGGGGCCATGGCGTTCCTGCGCCGCGAGTACACCGTGATCGCCGTCTTCATCGTGGTGGTCGCCGGGCTCCTGTGGCTCGCCCTGGACCAGGAGTGGACGGCGGCCGCCTTCGTGTTCGGGGCGCTCTCCTCCATGGCGGCGGGCTTCATCGGCATCAAGGCCGCGACCAAGGCCAACGTGCGCACCGCCGAGGCCGCGCGCGCCTCCGGGCAGGGGCCGGCGCTGCGCATGGCCTTCAACGGCGGCGCGGTGATGGGGCTCGCGGTGGCCGCGCTGGGGCTCTTCGGCACCAGCCTGATCTACTACTTCGGCGTGTACACGCTGGGCTACCCCATGGAGGACGAGATCTTCGAGTTCGCCGGGATCATCTCCGGCTACGCCATGGGCGCGTCCAGCATCGCGCTCTTCGCCCGCGTGGGCGGCGGCATCTACACCAAGGCGGCCGACGTGGGCGCCGACCTGGTGGGCAAGGTGGAGGCGGGGATCCCCGAGGACGACCCGCGCAACCCCGCCACCATCGCCGACAACGTGGGCGACTGCGTGGGGGACACGGCCGGCATGGGCGCCGACATCTTCGAGTCGTACGTGGGGGCGGTGATCGCCACCATCGCCATCGGCGCCACCAGCGCGTACTACGCCAACAACCGCATCGAGGCGGTGTCGCTCCCCATCATCACCATCTCGGTGGGGCTGGTGGCGTCGCTCATCGGCATCTTCCTCATGCGGGTGCTGGAAAAGTCCAGCCCGGCCGCCGCGCTCCGCAACGTCACCTTCATCGCCACCGGCATCTTCCTGGCGGCCATGTTCTTCGTGGTCGGCGGGCTCGGCTTCGACCTCCAGGACGAGGCCACGGGGCGGTCGTACGAGGCGCTGGGGCCCTTCTGGGCCATCGTCGCGGGCGCGGTCGCGGGCATCGCCATCGGCCTGGTCACCGAGTACTACACCGCCGCCAAGCCGGTCCGCCGCATCGCCCAGGCCTCCGAGACCGGCCCCGCCACCAACATCATCGCCGGCCTGGCCGTGGGGATGGAGTCCACCGCCATCCCGCTGCTCCTCATCTGCCTCGCCATCTGGGTGTCCTTCACCTTCGCGGGGCTCTACGGCATCGGCATCGCGGCGGTGGGGATGCTCGCCACGGTGGGCGTGACCATGTCGGTGGACGCGTACGGCCCCATCGCCGACAACGCGGGCGGCATCGCCCAGATGAGCCACCTGGGCCCCGAGACCCGGCGCATCACCGACGGGCTGGACGCCATCGGCAACACCACGGCGGCCATCGGCAAGGGCTTCGCCATCGGCTCGGCGGCGCTCACCGCGCTGGCGCTCTTTTCCGCCTACGCCTCCGCCGTGGGGCTCCAGGACACCGGCATCGACCTGGTGAACCCCCTGGTGGTCATCGGCCTGCTGATCGGCGGCATCATCCCCTTCTACGTGGGCGCGCTGACCATGACGGCCGTGGGCCGCGCCGCGCAGGGGATGGTGGAGGAGGTGCGCCGCCAGTTCCGCGAGATCAAGGGGCTGATGGAGGGCACCGCGAAGCCGGACTCCGCGCGCTGCGTGGACATCTCCACCCGCGCCGCGCTGCGCGAGATGGTCCTCCCCGGCCTGGTGGCGGTGATCACCCCCGTGGTCGTCGGCTATTTCCTGGGGGTGGAGGCGCTGGGCGGGCTGCTGGCCGGCGCCACGGTCACCGGCGTGCTCCTGGCGCTCTTCATGGCCAACGCGGGCGGCGCCTGGGACAACGCCAAGAAGTACATCGAGGCCGGCGCCCACGGCGGCAAGGGCTCCAACCCGCACAAGGCCGCCGTCGTGGGCGACACCGTGGGCGACCCGTTCAAGGACACCTCCGGGCCGTCCATGAACATCCTCATCAAGCTGATGAGCATCGTGTCGCTGGTGCTGGCGCCCTGGTTCGTGCGCGTCCACGAGATCACCGACGGCACCGGCGACGACATGCAGGCCATGCTGGAGACGGTGAAGCACGCCGCGCAGGTGTTCTTCGGCTGAGTTTTCCTCGGTCGAGTCGAGCTGAAACGCGAGCGCCTCCGGGTATTCCGGGGGCGCTTGGCGTTTCGGGGCGGGATTGTGGCGTGGGGCCGCTCCGGAACCAGGCCAAACTGCCGGCCTGTTTCCTACGCGGGCTCCGGGAGCCTCGCCAAACAGCGGCGAGTCTCCCTGCGCCGGAGGGAGTCAGCCAAACTGCCGGCTGTCACCCTCCGAACAGATTCATGTGGGTACTGCGTAACGCAAAAAAGCAAACGGCCCGCGAGGGCGAATCGGTCGCGTCGTGGCGGTCACCCTCCCCCCGGCCCCCTCCCCTGCAAGCGGGAGAGGGGGAGCACTGCACGGCGGTTCGGGTCCCTCGCGGGATGCTCGCCAGGGAGGGGGTGGGGGTGGTCGGAGGAAAGAGTCGGAGGAGTGGTGGGGTGGGGTTCGACCCACTACCACGACGTCGACGTGCTGGACACGTCCAACCCCGTCACGACGGAAGTGGTTGGTGGGATGGTACAGGAGTACGTCAAGACCGACGGGCGGCCGGACTGGAGCCGAGGCCGCGGTTAAGAGCGGGCCCGGCCGCGCTTCGGGCGAGGAGCGTTCGGGTCCATAGACGCGAACTGCGCCATCTCCCGTAGCTTCTCGATCTCCTCCGGTTTCAACGAAAACGACCAGTTCCCGACCCGCCCCTCGATCGAAGATGCTGCGCCGATGCTGCGCCGATGCGGCGCAGGTCGGCAACGGGAACCGTGAAGCCTACCGCCTCCCGCTTCCGGCTGAACGCTGCGTAGTGAACCCCTCGATACCACAGGCGATCACTCCCGTCGAGGAGGAGGTTCAGGTCGTTCTCCCACTCGAAGCGCCACCCCGATTCCCTGGTGACAGAGGTGGCGAAAAAGAAGATCACCGAGCCCAGTGGGGCCGACAGCACGGTGTCCGGGTGGATCGCGTGGAGCGAAAACTCCACCCTCGAGGGGTCGTTGGAGTTGCTTCGCACGAACACCCGTGTCGTAACGTCCGTATGCCCCTCGATTTGGCTGTCCCGAGCGAACATCGCCGTCCGCGCGGCGGTCACGGAGTCGGTCGTCGTCGCCGTGGTGGGGGCGCAGCCGTGGCACGCGAAGGCGAGCGCCGCGAAAATCCAAGAAGGTAAGCGGGTCATGGGAGTCCGGTGGTGGGGCGCGCGGTGTGACAGCGCGCACCCATAGCGCGTCCTCGCCCGAGTCGCAAGAGAATCGCGCACCGTGCGCCCCCAGCGCCCCCTCTCTCTTTCCGGTCTCCGCGCATCGTTGCATTCAAACTGACCCACTCCCCGACATCGCGGTGCGTTGACGCAACCCGCCCGCCCGTGTAAATTCCCCTGTCTGTAGGCCGGGCGCCCTGAACCAGGCGCCCGGCCGCGTCATTTGCGGCAACGACCTCGCGGATCCATATGCTCAAGCTCGGAATCGTCGGCCTCCCCAACGTGGGGAAGAGCACGCTGTTCAACGCGCTGACCTCGGCGGGCGCGGACGCGGCAAACTACCCGTTCTGCACGGTGGAGCCCAACGTGGGGATGGTGGAGGTGCCCGACGCGCGCGTGGACCTGCTCGCCGAAAAGGTGCAGCCGCAGCGGGTGGTGCGGGCGGCGGTGCAGTTCGTGGACATCGCGGGGCTGGTCAAGGGCGCCTCCGAGGGCGAGGGGCTGGGCAACCAGTTCCTCACCAACATCCGCGAGACCGACGCCGTGGTGCACGTGGTCCGCTGCTTCGACGATGCCGACGTGGTGCACGTCATGGGCGCCGTGGACCCGGTGCGCGACCGCGAGATCATCAACCTGGAGCTGATCCTTTCCGACCTGGCGCAGGTGGAGAAGCGGCTGGAGCGCGTCCGCAAGACCGCCCGCGGCGGCGACGCCGAGGCGAAGACGGAGCTGGCGCTGCTGGAGCGCGTGCTGGCGGTGCTTTCCGACGAGCAGCCGGCCCGCGCGCTCGACGTGTCCGACGACGAGGAAAAGCTGCTCCGCTCCTTCAACCTGCTCACCGCCAAGCCGGTCGTGTACCTCGCCAACGTGTCCGAGGACGACCTGCCCGAGGGCGACAACGAGTGGGTCCGCGCCCTCCGCTCCGCCGTGGAGGCCAGCGGCGAGCGCGCCGAGGTCATCCCCATCTCCAGCAAGATCGAGTCGGAGCTGGGCGAGCTGCCGCAGGAGGAGCGCGCCGAGTTCCTGGAGTCGCTGGGGCTGGAGGAGCCGGGGCTGAACCGGCTGATCCGCGCCGGCTACCGGCTGCTGGGGCTGCAGGTGTACTTCACCGCCGGCGAAAAGGAAGTGCGCGCCTGGGAGATCCCCGTGGGCGCAAAGGGCCCCGAGGCCGCCGGCGTCATCCACTCCGACTTCGAGCGCGGCTTCATCAAGGCCGAGACCGTCGCCTACGACGACCTCGTCGCCTGCGGCTCGACGGCGGCGGCCCGCGAGAAGGGCCTCTATCGCATGGAAGGCAAGGAATACGTGGTCGCCGACGGGGACGTCCTCCTCTTCAAGTTCAACGTGTAGATCAGCCCCCCGACTAGCCGGCTGAGGCCACGGCTGGCCGGGGAATGGGCCCCGGCCCTCAGCCCGCGGAGGTACGCAGGTCTTGACAACAGTTTAGTTGTAACTAAACTGTTGCAGTGTCCGCAGTGGTACCGGTCCTGGCCGTGCTCGCGTCGCCCCGGCGCCAGGAGATCCTGCGCCTGGTGTGGGACGACGAGCGGTGCGCGGGGGACATCCACGCGGCGATGCCCGACATCACGTTCGGGGCGGTGTCGCTGCAGTTGAAGGCCCTGGCGGACGCCGGGCTGGTCACCGTCCGAGCCGAGGGGCGCTTCCGCTACTACCGGGCCCGGCGCGAGGCGCTCGGCCCCGTCCGCCAGGAGCTGGAGCGCATGTGGGAGAGCGCGCTCTGGCGGCTCAAGGTTCACGCCGAGCTGCGCCA
>JBEVLE010000536.1:0-15715 GCA_040509335.1 Longimicrobiaceae bacterium
CGTCCACCTCTCGGGCGCGGGTGACGGCGGCCAGCTCGGCCTCCTCGCGCGCGGAGCGGCTGAGCGCCCCGGCGGCGGCGAGCGTGCGGGCGCGCTCCGCTTCCCGCCGCGCCTGCGCCAGGGCGGCGCGGCCCCGGGCCAGCTGCGCCTCCGCCTCGCTCCGCAGCGAGGTGGCGGCGGCGACGCGGGCCTCCCCCTGGAGGACGGTGCGCGGGTCCGCCGGCGCCGAGGCGATGCGTGCCACCACGGTCCCCACCGCCACCGCGTCGCCCTCCCGCAGGCGGATCCGCTCCACGCGCCCGGAGACCGGCGCCGCCACAACGTAGCGGTCCGCCACCCGGGTGGTGCCGTCCTCGTCCACCGTCACCCGGAGAGGTCCGCGGGAAACCACGCCGGTCTCCACCTCCACGGGCGAGGGCCGCATCGACCAGGCGACGGCCAGCACCAGGAGCAGCGCCGCGGCCGCGTACGCCAGGCGGCGCCGCGCGCGGCTCCTCCCGCGCTTCGGCCCGGCCGGGGCGGCGGGGACGGGGACGGGCGGCGCGGGGATCGCCCCGCGCGCGGGGGCGGGAGGCTCGACGACGGTCTGCGTGGTCATGGTTCCCTCCTCACTCGCGGGTCTTGAGCACCGCGATCAGGTCCAGGCGTCCCAGGCGCCGGCGGACCGCCAGGCCGGCCAGCACCGCCATCCCGAGCACCAGCGCCGCCGAGATCACGAACGTCGCCGCCGAGTAGACCATGGGGAGCCGGTACACCTCGCCGTTCAGCGCCCGCATCCACACCGCGGCGTACACGATCCCCAGGGCGAAGCCCATGGCGATCCCCAGCACGGTGACCACGGCCTGCTCCCCCAGCAGGATCACCGCGATCTCGTGCACGGTGAAGCCCAGCACGCGCAGGCTGGCCAGCTCGCGCCCGCGCTCCGACAGGCCGATCCGCGCCCCGTTGTAGATCACCCCGATGGCGATGACGCCCGCGAAGGCAGCGACGATGGCGAGGTTGGTGGTGAAGTTGCGAGCGACGTTCTCCTCGAAGTTGCGCAGCATCGCCGCCGGCGAGGTCACCCCCGCCCACAGCGGGGTCCGCTTCAGCCGGGCGTGGGTCGCGGCGAGCGCGTCCCGGTCCACGCCCAGGTGCGCGCCGGAGGCGGTGGGCGCCTCGCGCAGCAGGCGCGCGAGGGCGCGGCGGTCGGCGTAGGCGTAGGTGCCGAACAGGTCCTCCACCGTGGCGGCCACCTGCAGGCGCAGCGTGGGCCGCGCGCCCTCCAGCACCTCCACCGTGACGGAGTCGCCCGGCGCCACCCCCAGCACCCGCGCCAGCTCGGCGGAGAGGAGGAGCCCGTCCGTGGGCACCTCCCGCGCGCGTCCCCAGCGGTCCACCACGCGGCTGAGCCGCGGGCCGGGGTCCACGCCCATGAGCGGCACCTGGCGGGCAAGGTGCCCGTGGCGCAGCCGCGCCGCCACGCTGCGGAACGCCTCCACCCGGCGCACCCCCGGGAGCGCGGCCAGGTCGTGCCGGACGCCGTCCGCGCGCGGGGCGTTGAAGAGCACGGTCACGTCCTGCCGCTGCGCGAGGCGGAACTGCACGTCGAACGAGTAGCCGAAGGAGTCGAAGAAGAAGAGCGTGACGAAGAGCAGGGAAAGGGCGAGCCCCACCCCCAGCATGGCGATCAGCGTCCGCAGAGGCCGGCGCGCCAGGTTGCGCATGATGATGCGGCCGGAGGGCGACAGCATCCCCGCCGGGAGCAGCCGCTCCACCGTGCCGCGCCCGAAGCGCGCCGGGGCCTCCGGCCGCATGGCCTCTGCGGGGGGGAGGAGGACGGCCCTGCGGACCGCGCCCACAGCTCCCGCCGCGGCGGCGAGGGTGCTCACCGCCACCGCCGCGAGCACCAGGCCCCAGCTGACCCGGTACTCCAGCGACGGGAAGCGGAAGTGCACCCCGTACAGCCCCACCATCCCGTCGCCCAGCCAGATCCCGGCGCCGATCCCCAGCGCCGATCCCAGGAGGACGGCCGCGAGCGCGAAGCACAGGTAGTGCCGGCCCACGTCCAGGTCCGTGTAGCCGAAGGCCTTGAGCACGGCGATCTCTTCCCGCTCCGTCCCCACCAGCCGCGCCAGCACCACGTGGACCAGGAAGGCGGCGACCGCCAGGATCATCGCGGGGACCACGGTGCCGGTGGCGCGGTTCTGACGGAACTCGTCAGCGATCACGTGCTCCGAGGGCTGGTCGGCGCGCCCGTACGCGCCGATCCCGCCGTACGGCTCCAGGACCCGGTCCACGGCCGCGAGCACGGCCCTCTCGCGCGCTCCGGGCGCCCACCGCAGCGCCACGTCGTTGAAGGCGCCCTCCATGCCGTACGCGGCCGCCAGCGCCCGCCGGTCCATCCACAGCACCCCGAACAGGGCGGCGTCGGTGATGAAGGCGCCGGGCTGCGCCGCGTACACGTATTCCGGCGACAGGGCGATCCCCACGATGCGCAGCCGCTCCCAGCGGCCGTTGACCACCGCTCCAAGCGTGTCGCCCGGGGCGAGCGCGTTGGCGATGGCGAACTGCTCGTTCACCAGCGCCTCGCCCGACCGGCCCGGCTCGGGCATCCGCCCGGTGCGCAGGAAGACAGCGTTGAGCCCCGCCCCTCCGCCGGCGGGGAGGGAGACCAGCCGGCCCGTGGCCGGCTCGTCCCGCCCGGGCACGTCCAGCACCACGTCCACCACCACCCGCGTCTCCACCGCGCTCACTCCCGGCAGCGCCGCGATGCGCCGCGCCACCGGCTCCGGGGCGCGCTTCACCCACGCCCAGGCGTCCGCGAAGCGCGACTCCCGGTAGTAGCGGTCGCGCGAGGCTTCCAGCGAGTCGAAGGTGCTGCGGAAAAGGACCACCGCCGCGATCCCGCTCGCCACCACGGCGGCGATGGAGAGCACCTGGGCGCGCAGGCGCCACAGGTCGCGCAGCAGCTTGCGGTCGAGCGCCCTCATGGCGCCCTCACCACTCCAGCTCCGCCGGGCTCGCCCGGACGGCGTTGCGCGCCTCCGAGACGATGGCGCCGCTGGACATGTGCAGGACGCGGTCGGCCATGGCGGCGATCGCCGCGTTGTGGGTGATCACCGCGGTGGTGGTCCCCAGCTCGCGGTTCACCCGCTCGATCACCTCCAGCACCAGCTTCCCGGTGGCGTAGTCCAGCGCGCCGGTGGGCTCGTCGCAGAGCAGCACGTCCGGGCGCTTGGCGACGGCGCGGGCGATGGCCACGCGCTGCTGCTCGCCGCCCGACATCTGCGCGGGGAAGTGGTCCATCCGCTCCGCCAGCCCCACCATCGCGAGCGCCTCCTCCGGGCGCATGGGATCGTCGGAGATGTCGGTGACCAGCGCCACGTTCTCCCGGGCGGTGAGCGAGGGGATCAGGTTGTAGAACTGGAAGACGAAGCCCACGTGCTCGCGGCGGAAGCGCGTCAGCTCCCGCTCGTCGGCCGTGGTCAGGTGGTGGTCCTCGAACCAGACGTCGCCACCGGTGGGCACGTCCAGCCCGCCGAGGATGTTGAGGAGGGTGGATTTGCCGCTCCCGGAGGCCCCCAGCAGCACAACCAGCTCGCCGCGGAAGAGATCCAGGTCCACCGAGCGGAGGGCGTACACCTCCACCTCGCCCATGCGGTAGACCTTGGAGAGCCCGCGCGCGCGGAACACCGCCTCGCGGGCGGGGCCGATGGGTGCGGGGGTGGGGAGAACGGACGTTTTCGTCGCCATGCGGCCCTCGTGGCCCCGGGATGCGCTACCGTCCGCAACCTACGGCGTAGCGTGGCCGGAGCTGTCGGGTTTCCCTGGACGGCGCTGTCGGGGGGTGTCGCGAAGAGGTGTATCCCGCCGGGAGACCGTCCCCGGCCGCTGCCGGGCGTCTCCCACGTGGTCAGCTCTGCAGGTGCGGTGCTCCGATGCCGACGTGGCCGAGGTCGATCCACGGCCTGCCCTTCTCGCACTCCTCCAGGCAGAGCCTCACGGCCTCGAGGATCCTGCGCGGAAGAACGGGCTTCTGCAGATAGCCGCAGAATCCCGCCGCGGCCAGCCGTTGGAGGCCCCCGCGGAGGTCGGCGGCAGTCAGCGCCAGGATCGGGATCGCCGCGGTCTGCGCGTTCCCCTTGAGCAGCCGCGTCGCCTCCCATCCGTCCATCACCGGCATCTCGATGTCCATCAGGATCAGGGCCGGATGGTCCCTGCCGGCAAGGAGCACCGCTTCGGAGCCGTTCTGGGCCTGCCGGACCGTATAGCCATGGAATTCGAGGGCGGTCGCGAGGATCACCCGGTTGTCGGGGCCATCGTCGGCGACGAGAAGAAGAGGCATGGACATCAGTGAACCCACTATTGTATGACGGGGACGGGCCCCGCACTTCGGAGGAGAGGAGAGACCCACACGGAGAGCGAGCCCTCGGTACTCGGGACCGTCAGCGAGGGCAGAGGTGACGCGCAATCGGTCATATTGTACAGAACATGCGTCGTGCAATACTCCGGCAAGCGGCCGGCGCCCATATCCCCTCACCGGGGAAGGAACAGCCGAACCAGCAGGTATGCGAGGACCGGCACCACCAGCGCGAACACCGCGTCCATCACCACTCCGCCGCGGACCATCTGCGGCAGGGTGACGCGACCCGTGCCGTAGACGATCGCGTTTGGCGGAGACGCGACCGGGAGGACGAAGCCACCGCTGGCCGCGAGCGTCGCGACGGTGGCGAGCAGGACGGGGCCCTGGCCCATGCCGACGGCGAGCGAGGCGATCACCGGCAGGAAGGTGACCGCCGCCGCGGTGTTGCTGGCGACCTCGCTGAGCGCCACCAGCACCACGGCCACCGCGACCGCGACCAGGACCACGGGGAGCCCGCCGAGCCCGGAGAGCGCGTCGCCGATCCACCCGGCGAGCCCCGACTCCGCGATCCCGTCCGCCAGGCTCAGCCCGCCCCCGAAGAGCAGGAGGACGTCCCAGGGGAGCCGCCCCGCCCACTCCCAGTCCAGCACCCGTTCGCGTCCGTCCCGCGCCGCCGGGAGCACGAAGAGGAGCACCGCCGCGCCGAGCGCGATCCCCGCGTCGGAGAGGCCCGGCGCCCACCCCACGATCCACGGTCTCCCCACCCAGAGCAAGTCGGTGGCCACGAAGATGGCAGCCACCGTCCACTCGGCCCGCGAGACCGGTCCCAGAAGGGCGATCTCCCCGGCGATCAGCTCCCGGCCCCCTGGGATCTCACGCGACCCCAGGGGGAGGACGACGCGGGTGAGCAGGAGCCAGCAGAGGGGCAGGAGCACCAGGACCAGGGGGACGCCCACCAGCATCCAGCGCAGGAAGCCGATCTCGATCCCGTACGCTGACGTCAGGAACCCCGCGAGCAGCGCGTTCGGCGGGGTGCCGATCAGCGTGCCCAGCCCGCCCACCGCCGCCGCGTAGACGATCCCCAGCAGCAGCGCCGGCGGGAAGCGGGGCTCGTCCGCCTCGCAGCGCTCCACCAGCTCCACTACGGACAGCCCGATGGGAAGCATCATCAGCACCGTAGCCGTGTTGTTGACCCACATGCTGATGAACGCCGTGGCCGCCATGAAGCCGCCCACCAGCCCGGTGGGCCGCGTCCCCATGGCGCGGATGATGGTGAGCGCGATGCGGCGGTGAAGCCCCCAGCGCTGCATCGCCAGGGCGAGCATGAAGCCGCCCATGAACAGGAAGACCACCGGGTCCGCGTACTGCGCGGCGGCCTCCTCCACCTCCCGCACCCCCAGCAGGGGGAAGAGCACCACCGGGAGCAGCGCCGTCACCGCGAGCGGTACCGCCTCGGAGACCCACCAGATCCCCATCAGCGCCCCCACGGCGGCCACCCGCCACGCCGCCGGTCCGAGCCCGGGAGGAGCGGGGAGCGCGAGGACCAGCGCGAACACCGCCGGCCCCAGGACCAGCCCCATCCTCCGCCCGCGCTCCGGCACCGGGGTGCTCACACGAGGACGACGCGCTCGCGGTGCTCGGGCACGCGGCAGCTCCACCCGAAGCGGTCCTGGATGCGGCGGCGCAGCGCGTCCGACGCGACCGGCTCGCCGTGGGTGACGAAGACCTCTCGCGGCGCACCCTCCATCCGGCCCAGCCAGTCCAGGATCTCGGCGTAGTCCGCGTGGGAGGAGACGTTGTCCAGCGAGGCGACCTCCGCCCGCACCGTGACGTACTCCCCGTGGATCTTCACGGACCGCGCACCCGCCACCAGGTCCGCTCCGCGCGTTCCCGCCGCCTGGTAGCCGGCGAACAGGATGGTGTTCGCCGGGTCGGGCGCGAAGACCTTGAGGTGGTGAAGCACGCGGCCTCCGGTCGCCATGCCGCTGGCGGAGATCACCACGCGCGGCACGACCATGCGGTCGATGCGCTTGGACTCTTTCACGCTCTCCGTGGTCTCGGCGGTCCGGCACACGGCCTCGCACTCGGACCGGCTCAGGCGCAGCTCCCGGGCGTGCGCCCGGAAAACGCGGGTGGCCGAGGCGGCCATGGGGCTGTCCAGGTAGATGGGGATGTCCGGGATGCGGCCCGCCGCCTTGAGACGGTGCACGTGGAAGAGGATCGCCTGGGCGCGGCCCACCGCGAACGCGGGGACCAGCACGACCCCGCCGCGGGCGGCGGTGCGCCGGATGGTGTCCCCCAGCTCGTCCTCGGGGTCGGTGGGGACGTGTAGCCGGTCGCCGTAGGTGGACTCCACGAGCAGGTAGTCCGCGCCGGGCAGCGGCGCCGGCGGCGGCAGCAGCGGGTCGTTCGGCCGTCCCAGGTCGCCGCTGAAGGCCAGCGTCGTATGCCCGTCCGCGAGCGTCACGGTGGCCGCGCCCAGCATGTGGCCGGCCGGCCGGAAGCAGAAGCGCAGACCCCCTCCCAATTCCACGTCCTCCCCGAACGGCACGCCCCGCAGCGACTCCAGCGACGCTTCCGCGTCCGCCCGCGTGTACAGCGGGAGGGGTGGGTGGTGGCGGGAATAGCCGTGCTCGGCGGCGAAGCGGGCCTCCTCCTCCTGGAGGTGGCCGCTGTCGGGGAGGAGCACGCCGCACAGGTCGCGCGTGGCGGGGGTGCAGTACACGGGGCCGCCGAACCCGTCGCGCACCAGGAGCGGGAGGTAACCCGTGTGGTCCAGGTGGGCGTGGGTGAGCACCACCGCGTCGATGGAGGCGGGGGCGACCGGGAAGGGCTCGCGGTTGCGCAGCCGGAGCTGCTTCAGCCCCTGGAACAGCCCGCAGTCCACCAGCACGGTCCGGCCACCGGCGGTGACGAGGTACTTGGAGCCGGTGACGGTTCCGGTCCCGCCCAGGAACATGATCTCCATGGTTCCTCCCTCCCCGCGCCGCGGGGACGAACGGACGTGCCTGCCCGGCGCGGCAGTGGACCGCGCTCCCGTTCAGCATAGTCCGGAAAACGCGGCCGGTCTGTCGGATGGGTGCCGGTCCCTGTCGGGAATCCCTCGATTCGTGGCGGCTCACCTCGACGGTGGATTCGGACGGGTGGGGAAGGGGAACGTCCCTACACACGACGCGGGCTCCGGCTGACCGGCACCGGGCCATGACTGCCTCACATTGCGTTCCGGGGTCGGGCGCTCCTGGCAGCGGGAACGCCGAGAGCAGGGAGGAAGCGGGGTTACGGAAACGGAGGACTGAATGATCGCGGCAGCAGTGCTCGGCACGCTCGTGACGCTCTGGGGCGGGTGCGCGGCGCCGTCCGGCGCGGGACCCGGCGGCCAGGCCGCGGAGTCCGCTCTGCGGCTGGAGCTGAACATCCCCGCGTACCGCCTGGACGCGTGCGTGGACGGGCTGGTGGTGCGGAGCTACCGGGTGGCCGTGGGGACCCGCAAGTACCCGACCCCCGTGGGCGACTTCCACGTCGCCGAGGTGGTGTGGAATCCCTGGTGGCGGCCGCCCGACAGCCCGTGGGCGCGCGACCGGAAGGTCACCCCGCCCGGTCCCGACAACCCGCTGGGCCGCGTCAAGCTCACCTTCCGCCCGCTCTACCACCTCCACGGCACCCCGGAGGAGGGGAGCCTGGGGCAGGCCGCGTCGCACGGGTGCGTGCGGCTCGCCAACGCGGACGTCATCGAGTTGGCGCGAATGGTCCACCGGAGCGCTTCGCCGGGTGTCGCCGAGGCGACGCTCGACCGGCTGGAAGCCGACCCGTGGCGCACCACGGCGATCCAGCTCGCCACGCCCGTCCCGCTGCGGATCGTCTACCGCCTGGCCGAGGTGCGGGACGGGCGGCTGGAAGTCCACCCGGACGTCTACCGGCGTGGCGGTGACGCGCGGGGCCAGGCGCTGCTGGCGCTCCGCGAGCACGGGATCGAGGTGGACGCGGTAGCCCCCGGCCGCCTGGACGAGCTGCTGAGGGAGGCCCGGCGGAGCTCGGCCTCGCTCCCGCTGGAGGAGCTGCTCCGGCCGGGCGGCTCCGCGCGGGATTCGACGCCACCTCTGGAGCAGAGGAGGGGAGATGCGGACCCTGGCACAGCCCCGGTTCCGTGCAATTGAGCGCGCGGAGATCGACGTGCTCCTGGCCCGCAACCACGTGGGCCGGATCGCCTACGGGCGCGGAGACCGGATCGACGTGGAGCCGATCCGCTACGTCTACGCGGACGGCTGGATCCACGGACGCACCTCGCGCGGGGCGAAGTACGCCGCCGTGGGAGAGACCTGGCTCGGCTGGTGGCCGGTGGCCTTCGAGGTGGACGAGGTGGAGGACCTGTTCCGCTGGCGCAGCGCCGTGGTCCACGGCGGCTTCTACGTCGTCGACCCGGAGCACGATCGGGAGGAGCAGGCGCGCGCGGTGGAGCTTCTGCGCACCTTCCTCCCGGAGACGCCGCCCAGATCGGAGGGAGAGCCATGACCCGCATCGCGACGACCTCCGCAGCCAGGGTGGTGCACGCCCCCCCGTTCGGCGGAGACCTGGTGCGGCACTACCTGCGCGACCTCGTCTACGGCGCCAACGACGGGATCATCACCACCTTCGCGGTGGTCTCCGGGGTGGCGGGCGCGTCGCTGGGCTCACGCACCGTCCTGATCCTGGGCGTGGCGAACCTGCTCGCGGACGGGTTCTCGATGGGCGCGAGCAATTTCCTGTCGATCCGCTCGGAAGAGGCCGTGCGCCGGTCCCGCGGTGAAGGGGTCGGTGAGCCCTTTCCGGCCCGCCATGCCGCCGCGACGATCCTCGCCTTCGGGATCGCCGGGATCGTGCCCCTGCTGCCGTACGTGGCGGTCCCGGGACCCTTCCGGTTCCGGGTCGCCCTTCTCGCCACCCTGCTGACGCTGTTCGGGGTGGGGGCGCTGCGCGCGACGGTGGTGCGGATCCGCTGGTGGGCGGCCGGGATCGAGATGCTTCTGGTCGGCGCGGTGGCGGCGGGTGTCTCGTACGGCGTCGGAGGGCTGATCGCGGGTCTCGTGTAGATGGGAAGCCGGGACCGGTAGGGTCCCGGGCGTCAGGCGATCACGAAGGAGGTGGAGAGATGTCGGACAGAATCCGCGTCCTGATGGTGGACGACCACGCGATCTTCCGGGCCGGTCTGGCAGCGCTCCTCGGGCTGGAGCCGGACATGGACGTCGTCGGCAGCGTGGGGTCGGGAGAGGAGGCCGTCGAGCGCGTCCGGGCGCTCCGCCCAGACGTGGTGCTCATGGACCTGGAGATGCCCGGCATGGGTGGGCTGGAGGCCACGCGGCAGGTCGTCGCGCTGGGAACGGGCGCCCGGGTGCTGGTGCTCACCTCGCACGGCGAGGACGAGTCCCTGCTCCCGGTGCTGGAGGCCGGAGCGCACGGCTTCGTCTGCAAGACCAGGGCGGACGCCGACGTGACCTCGGCGATCCGGCTGGTCGCCCGTGACCGGGTGTTCCTGCACCCAACCGGCACCCGGCTGCTGCTGCAGGGCGCCAGACAGGCCGCGGCCCCCGGCCGGGCATGCCGCCTGGAGGAGCTGAGCGAGCGCGAGGCGGAAGTGCTGGCGCTCACCGCACGGGGATACACCTCCCCCGAGGCGGCCAGGCAGATGGCCCTCTCCCCCAAGACCGTGAACACCTACCGCTCGCGGATGATGCGCAAGCTCGGCCTCACCGGCCGCACCGAGCTGGTCAGCTTCGCGCTGGAGGCCGGGGTGCTTCGTCGCACGGGGTGAGCCCGCGCCGCACGAGGAGAGGGTGAAACCCCGAGTCGCGGAATCTGGTCGAACCCCCTGCGGCCCCTGTATGATACGGCGGGTCACATCCGCCGGCGCGTGGCGCGCCGGATCCCGCGTGGAGGAGCCAGCCCGATGAAAAGCGAGATCCGAGTGCTGCTGGTGGACGACCACCCCGTGCTCCGCGGGGGCCTCCGGGCCCTCCTCAACCTGGAGCCGGACATCGACGTGGTCGGGGAGGTGGGCACCGCGGAGGAGGCGCTGGAGCGCGTCCGCTCCCTGCGCCCCGACGTGGTGGTCATGGACCTGGCGATGCCCGGGATGGGCGGCCTGGAGGGTACGCGGCAGATCGCCGCGCTCGGGCTGGAGACCCGGGTCCTCATCCTCACCTCGCAGGCCGAGGACGAGTACCTCCTGCCGGTGCTGGAGGCCGGCGCGAGCGGCTTCGTGCGCAAGTCCGGGGCGGAGGAGGACCTGGTCGCCGCCATCCGCACGGTCTCGCGCGGCGAGGTGTTCCTGTATCCCAGCGCCACCCGGCTCCTCCTCAAGGGGTACAAGAGCGCGGGGGAGCGCGGGCATGCCGGCCCCCTGGAGGAACTGAGCGAGCGCGAGCGAGAGGTGCTCCAGCTCACCGCCGAGGGGTACGGCTCCGGCGAGATCGGGAAGAAGCTCTTCCTTTCCCCCAAGACGGTCGACACCTACCGCTCGCGGCTGATGCAGAAGCTGGGGCTCACCGGCCGCGTGGAGCTGGTGCGCTTCGCCCTGGAAACGGGGGTGCTCGCTCCGCCCGCCCCGCGCCCGCGCGAAGGCTGAGCGAGAAGGCGTTCCCCTGCCGCGCCCCTTCGGCTCACTCCGGCGGGAGCTTGACCACGGTGAACCAGAAGTCCTCGATGGACCTCACCACCTTGATGAACTGTTCCAGGTCCACGGGCTTGGAGATGTAGCAGTTGGCGTGCAGGTCGTACGCCCGCAGGATGTCCTCCTCGGCGTTCGAGCTGGTGAGGACCACGACCGGGATCTGCCGCAGCGCGGGGTCCTGCTTCACCTCGGAGAGCACCTCGCGCCCGCTCTTGCGGGGGAGGTTCAGGTCCAGGAGGATCACGTCGGGCCGGGGAGCGTCCGCGTGCTCGCCCTCGCGCCGGAGGAAGGCCAGCGCTTCGACGCCGTCCCGCGCAACGTGCAGGTTGTTGCGGATCTTGCCCTCCCGGAGGGCCTCCCGCGTCAGCCGCACGTCGCCGGGGTTGTCCTCCACCAGGAGGATATCGATGGGGCGGGAAAGGGTCCGGTCGCTCATTCTCGCTCGCTCTCCCGGTCGGAAAGGGTGAAGCGGAAGACGGTGCCGCCGTCCGGCCGGGGCTCGAACCAGATCCGGCCGCCGTGGCGCTCCACGATCTTCTTGCAGATGGCCAGCCCGATCCCTGTTCCCGCGTACTCGCCGCTCTTGCGCTGCCCGGCGACCCGGCCGCGTTCCCCCATGCGCCGTGCCGGGACGCTGGAATCCCCGAAGCCGCGCACGTGCGCGGCGTGGCCGGCGCGCGACTGCTCGGGGACCAGCACGTCCAGCGCCTTCCCAAGCACCTCCTCGGCCGCGTAGCCGAAGATCTACTCCGCACCCAGGTTGAACAGGGTGATGCGCTGCTCCTCGTCGGTGGACACGATGGCGTCGGAGGAGATGGAGATGATCCCCGCGAACCTGGCCTCCGAGCGGCGCAGCGCCTCCCTCGCGCGGCTCCGCTCCACCACCCGCCCCAGCTGCACCCCGATGTGGGTCATCGCTTCCAGGAGGGCGTGGTCGGGAGCGGCCGGCCGGTCGTGGAAGAACTCCAGCACCCCCACCACCTCGCGGCCGACCAGGACCGGGAGTGCACAGGCGGCGCGCACCGGCACCGCCTGCGCCTGCCCGCGCAGGAAGTGCACGTCTCCCTCCAGCTCCTCCACCCACACCGGCTGCCCGGCCGCCAGAACTTCACCCGGGAGCCCCGTCCCCGGCGCGAAGCGCATCCCCTCCGACAGCTCGCGGAAGGCGCGGAAGCGCTCCGGGTCGGCCAGGTGCCAGATCCCGGCGGAGACCAGCTCCCCGGAAGGGGCCAGGAGCCAGGCGTGGCCCACGGACCACCCGGCGTAGGCGCACACCTCCTCCAGCGAGGTGCGGACCGCGTCCTCCACCGAGTCGGCCTCGTTGGCCGCGGTGGCGACCACCTGGAGGAGCCTGACCAGCCCGGACCTGTGCTGGAGCGCCCGCTCCGCCTCGACCCGGGCGGAAAGGTCGCGCACCACCGCCCCGTATCCGAGGGACTCTCCCTCCTCCCCGTGGAGCAACGTCACGGCCAGGCTCGCGCGGAAGCGCGACCCGTCGCCGCGCACCCACTCCTCCTCGCTCTCGTACCTCCCATGCGCCGCCGCGGACAGGATTGCCCGGGGCAGCACCTCGGTCCCGGCATCCTGCGCCAGGAGGGCTGAAAAGGGTCTTTCGAGCACCTCTTCGGCGCGTCGGCCGAGCACCCGCTCCGCCCCGGCGCCCCAGGTGGCGACCCGCCCCTCCGGGTCCACGGCGAAAATCGCCTCATCGCTCACGCTCTCCAGGAGGCGGCGCGAAAGCTCGTCCTGCCGGTCAGCCTTTTCCATGGGAATCGGGTGCCAGAGCGGGAGCGGTGTCCTGCTGCCGCTCCCAACATACAGTCGCAGGAGGAGCGGGCGGAAGAGAGCGCGACTCCACCCCTGTTGAGCAAAACCCGACACGCGCCGCCACGATCTCTCCAGAAGACGCCGACGCCGCCGTGACCGCCTCCCCGACCCGGGGGCCCTCGCGCGGGAGTAGCTTGGTTCCAGGGTCGCGCGGAGCCTCTCCCCGCGCGCAGGAATCACGGCACTCGCCACCGAGGCCTCCATGTCGGAACCGGTCCGCAGGATCCTCGTCGGGGTCGCCGACCCGGACGGGTCGGATCCCGTCCCAGCCCTGCCCTTCCGGGTCGGCGAGGAGCTGACGTTCCGGGTGCGGAGCAGCCGCTTCAGGACGCTGGGGACGGCCCTCATGCGGGTGGACGGGACGGAGGTGGTGCGGGGGCACGAGACCTGGGTGCTGCGCTTCGACTTCCGGGGCCGGATCGGCCCCGCGGTGGCGGAAGACCACACCCGCTCGTGGCTCTGCCCGCGCTCCATGATGGCGTTCCGCTACCGCAAGCGGGAGCGGACCCCGCTCGGATCCCGCCGCGAGGACGTCGAGATGTTCCCCTCCGAGCGCCGCTGGGAAGGGACGGACGGCGCGCGGGGGAGCTCGCCCACCGACCTCCCGCTCGACGAGCTGTCCTTTCTCTACTTCCTGCGCACCCTCCCCCTCGCCGACGGCGCGTCGGACTCGCTGGAGCGTCACTTCGATGCCGGGCGGAACCCGGTGGTGGTGCGCGTGGTCGGCAGGTCCCGGCTGTCGGTCCCCGCGGGCGACTTCGCCGTCGTCGAGCTGACGATGCAGGTCAAGGACCCCGCCCGGGGCCGGGGAAGGGGAGCCGTCCGGATCCACCTCACCGACGACGCGCGGCGCATCCCCGTGCGCATCGAGTCCTCTGCGCCCTGGCTCGGCGCCGTCGTGCTGTCCCTGGAATCGCACGCCTCCGGGCCGGCCGCCAGGTCTCCCTGATCCGCCCGCCTGCGCTGTTGTCCCGCGCCGCACACGAGCCGGTGGGGCATCCTCCCACATGAAGTGCCTCACCCACCCTCACACCCCTTCCACCCCGGCCGGACAGAGTGCCGTGCCTCCCGGAGGTAGGTTGTACCTCGGGGATCGATGGGACACGGCGCAGGGGGCGCCGGCCCGCGGTCCCGGCACGACCAAGGGGGAAGCCATGAGAGACCGACTGTTCATCGCGCTGGCGCTGGTGACGACCCTGGCACCCGCCGCGTTCGCCGGAACTTCCTCACCCGCGTCGCTGACGCTCCTGCCGGAGAGCAAGCTCTGGGTGCAGGGCACCTCCAGCGTGCGCAGCTACACCTGCCGCGCCGCCCGTGTGGACGGGTCGGTGGCGACGCAGCCGGGGGCCACCTCGCTGGACATTACCCAGATGGAGAAGTCTGTGCGCGGTGCCGAAGTCTCGGTCGCGGTGGCGGGGCTGGAGTGCGGCAACGCCACCATGAACACCCACATGCGCAAGGCGCTCAAGGGCGACACCAACCCCCGGATCACCTACCGGATCACGTCCTACGACGTGACGCCGGCCGGCGAGGCGGAGGGGATGGTTAAGCTCAACGGCACGCTGACCATCGCCGGGACCGAGAAGCCGGTGAGCATCGACGCCACTGCGACGACGGAGGCGGGCAGGCTGCGAGTCCGCGGCAGCAAGCAGATCCGCATGACCGAGTTCGGCGTCCAGCCCCCGACGCTGATGATGGGGACGATGAAGGTGCACGACCCGGTGGCGGTGCGGTTCGACGTACTCCTGAAGCCCTGACGCCGGCGGGTGCGGGTGGAGATCGCGGCGGCAGTGGATGGGCCGGGGAGGACGCTATACCCCTTCGTTCGAGGCCGCCGCCGCTGAGGGTCTTCTCCGGAGCGTCCAGAACGGAGAGTCCGGCCAGCGGCGCTCTGCGGAATAGTGCGCCCTGCGGAGCGCCAGGAACTCGCCGAAGTGGCGCTCGACCGCCGCGTCGTACCCGGCGCCGAGCCTGCCGCCGTGCTCCAGCGCGTCGTGGGCCACCCGCGCCGCCTGGATTCCGGACGACAGCGCGTGGCCGATTCCCATGGAAGAGAGCGGGTCGAACGACGCCGCGGCATCGCCGGCCGCGATCCACCCGTCGCCGATGGCGGGCCGCAGGATCTGGGAATGGGCGGGGCGGACGACCGGGGACCCGGTCGGCTGCGTCCCTTCCAGCCGCGCGCGGGACAGCGGCGCGTCTGCGAGCATCTCCGCCAGCGCGTCTGTCCGGTGAAGCCCGCGGGAGCGCACCACCTCCACGTCGGTCATCAGGGCGGCGACGAGGCGGCCGTCCGGGAGCGCGGCCGAATACCACCACCCGTCCCGCACGCTCTCCACGAGCGTCGCCCGCGAGCGATCGCCCCCCTCGCCCAGCCAATAGGTCGTCACCCCCACCAGCCGGTCGTGCACCCGCCGCCGCGCGCCCAGCCGGCGGGCCAGCGAAGCCCGCTTTCCCGTGGCGTCCACCACATAGCGGGCGAAGAGGTGCGACGCGGGCCCTCCCCGCTCCGACACCGCCACCCGCCACGCGCCCGGCGCCCCCTCGCATCCCGTGACGCGCGCGGGCGAGAGCACCGTTCCCCCCGCCTCCACGACCCGCTCCGTGAGGGTACGGTCGAAGCGGGCGCGGTCCAGGTGCCAGCCGTCTCCGCGGCCGGTGAACAGGAAGTCGCGCGTGACGGCGTGGGGGGTTCCCCACGCTGCGCGGCTTTCGTACGCCGGGAGGTGGCCGTCGGCGAGGAACGCCGCGTCCACGCCCAGGTACGCCAGGAGCGGGAGCATGCCCGGGGGGACCGTTTCCCCCACGCGCGCTGCCTCGTATCCGCTCCCCTCCACCACGGCCACCCGCAGGGGCGTGTAGCGCAGCAGGGTGAGGGCGGCGGCGGCCCCCGCGGGGCC
>JBEVLE010000537.1:0-4994 GCA_040509335.1 Longimicrobiaceae bacterium
CGGCACGCGGGTGCGCGGGCCGGGCGGCAGGGGCGGTGCGGCGGCTGTGGGTGGAGCCATGCGGCGCTCCGTCGTGCTCAGCGGCTCAGTGGATGACCGACCCGATGCGATTCCAGCGGGCGGCGGTCAGGAAGGCGAAGGGGCGCTCCACCTCGGCGTCGTACGAGTAGTAGATGAACATGGGCTTGCCGTGGATCACGTCGCGCGGGATGAAGCCCATGAAGCGCGAGTCCAGCGACTCGTCGCGGTTGTCGCCCATCAAAAAGAAGTGCCCTCGCGGCACCACCAGCGGACCCCAGTTGTCGTTGGTGGGGCGGTACGATTCCCGGCTCACCGAGGGGAGGAGCGCCGGGACGTGGTTGTGGTAGCCGTACTTGGCCGGGTCGATCTCCGGCGGGAGGAAGGCGCCGCCCCCCGTGCCGGTGTAGGCGATGGGCTGCTCCGGCGTGGCGGGGGGCACCTTGTACGGCTCCGCCAGGCGCCTGCCGTTGCGGACGATCACCCCGTCGATGCTCTGCAGCGTGTCCCCCGGCTCCCCGATCACCCGCTTCACCACGTCGATCACCGGCTGGTTGTACGTGGGGCGGAACACCACGATGTCGCCGTGGCGCGGCTCGCGGAAGCCGGGGAGGCGCGCGTCGCTGAAGGGGAGGTGCGGGCCGAACACGGCGTTGTTGGCCATCAGGTAGTCGCCCACCAGCAGCGTGCGCTCCATGCTGCGGGACGGGATGGAGAACGCCTGCACCAGGAAGGTGCGCAGCACCAGGAAGAGCACCAGGGCCACCCCCAGCGACTTGACCCACTCCCACGCCTCGGCGCCGGCGGACTTCTTGGGTTTGCTGGAGCCCGCGGGTGCGGGGCGGGTGCTGCGGGTCTGCGGTGTCGCCACGGTGCTGGAGGCTGCGGGGAGCGGGGGTGTCGTCACAGGGGTACAGAATACCGGGTGGTGCCTTCATGGCACAACTGTCCGGGCTGGCAGCTAAGTACGCCATGTGCGTGTTTTGGTTTCACGTGGCGCGTGTGGTGGCCGGGCCGCTCCGGAACCAGGCCAAACTGCCGGCCTGTTTCCTACGCGGGCTCCGGGAACCCCGGGAAACAGCCCCCGGGTTTCCCTCCGCCGGAGTGAGCCAGCCGAAACTGCCCGGCTGTCTCCCTCCGAACAGACTTTGGAGGGTACTGCGGAACGGCGAACGGCATAGGGCCGGCCTGTTGGTCGCACTTTCGCTCTTTCGCACTTTCGCACTGCCCCTCCGCACGTATCTTTCGTCGCGCGGCGGGGTTCCGGGCCGCCGTCATCCGCTTCCAGCAACGAGCCCTGGCATGAACCGACGAATCGTACGCACCCTGG
This sequence comes from Longimicrobiaceae bacterium, assembly GCA_040509335.1. GTDB lineage: Bacteria > Gemmatimonadota > Gemmatimonadetes > Longimicrobiales > Longimicrobiaceae > JAFAYN01. The sequence continues at coordinate 1,349 of JBEVLE010000537.1, forward strand.
GGGTGCTCGCGGCCCTTGGCGGCGCGCTTCCGCTGGCCGCGCAGGCGCCCGCCGCTCCGCGGGAAACGCCGCGGCTGGTGGTGTTCCTCACGGTGGACCAGCTGCGCGCGGACTACTTCGAGAAGTACGGGAGCCAGCTGAGCGGGGGGCTGGCGCGGCTGTACCGCGGGGGGGCGGTGTTCACCAACGCGTTCCAGGACCACGCCAACACCGAGACCGCGCCGGGGCACGCCAGCACCATGTCCGGCCGCTTCCCGCGCAGCACCGGCATCGTGCAGAACGTGGCCGGCGTGCAGGACCCGCAGGCGCCGCTCGTGGGCGGCGGGGGAGCGGGGGCGTCGCCCTTCCGCTTCCGCGGCACGGTGCTGACGGACTGGCTGCGCATCAAGGACCCGCGCACCCGCGCGCTCTCCGTGTCGCGCAAGGACCGCGGGGCCATCCTTCCCCTGGGGCGCGCGCACCAGCAGGTGTACTGGTACGCCACCGACGGGCGCTTCACCACCAGCACCTACTACGCCGACACGCTCCCCGCCTGGGTGCGGCGCTTCAACGACCGGCGCGTGCCGCAGCGCATGGCGGGGCAGGCCTGGACGCTGCTCCTCCCGGCGGGCGCGTACCCGGAGCCGGACAGCGTCCCGGTGGAAAGCGCCGGGCGCGACTTCACCTTTCCGCACGTGCTCCCCACGGACCCGGCGGCGGCGGCGCGCGGCTTCCCCGAGTTCCCCTGGATGGACCAGCTCACGCTCGACCTCGCCCTCCAGGGGCTCGGCGAGCTCGAGCTGGGCACGGGGCCGCAGACGGACGTGCTGGCGGTGTCGCTTTCCACCACCGACGCGGTGGGGCACCGCTACGGCCCGGATTCGCGCGAGATCCGCGACCAGGTGCTGCGGCTGGACCGCATGCTGGGCGCGTTCCTGGACTCGCTGTACACCGTCCGCGACTCGTCCAGCGTGGTGATCGCCCTCACCGCGGACCACGGCGTCACCCCCTTCCCGGAGGTGGCGCACCCCGCCGACGCCGCCCGCTACCACGTGCGGCTGGACAGCGTCGCCGCGGCCCTGCGGCGCGGGCTGGCCGCCGCGGGCGCGGACAGCGCCGCCGCTTCCGTCGAGGACGGGATGCTCTTCCTGGACCGTCCCTCCCTCGCCCGCGCCCGGGTGAACGCCGACTCGCTGGCGCGCGCCTTCGCGGCGGCGGCGCGCCGCGTCCCCGGCGTGCTCCGCGCCGACCTGGTGCGCGACCTGGCGCGCGGCGACACCGTAAACGACGCGGTCGCGCGACGCTGGGTGCACATGCTCCCGCCGGACCTCCCCGTGGAGGCCGTGGTGACGCTCAGGCCCGGGCACGTGTGGGGGGTCGCCAGCTACGCGCAGCACGGCTCGCCGCAGGACGTGGACGCCCACGTACCGGTGATCTTCTACGGCCCCGCGTTCAAGCCCGGCCGCTACGGCCGCTTCGCGCGCGTGGTGGACATGGCGCCCACCCTTGCCCGCGTCCTCGACGTGCGCCCCACCGAGCGGCTGGACGGCCGCGTGCTCACCGAGGCGCTGCGGTAGCTCCGCGTGACGGGAGGACGGCGTGGGCGGCGGACCGGTCCGCCGCCCCTTTTCGTTTCTCGGCGGCTCGTTAGGTTTCGAACCGCGGAGGTTGTCGTGTCAACCCGGATCTTGGAGGCGGCGATGCGGCGCGACGAGGCACTGCGGATCCTGCGGGAGCACAGGGCGGAGCTGGACAGGATGGGAGTCCGCTCGCTGGCCCTGTTCGGCTCCGTTGCAAGGGACGAAGCCGGTGCGGAGAGCGACGTGGATGTCCTGGTGGAGTTCGCCGAGCCCGAGACCTTCGCGACCTACATGGACGCCAAGTTTTACCTCGAGGATCTCTTCGGCCGGCGAGTGGACCTAGTGACGGAGTCCGGGCTGCGCGAGCGCATCCGGCCGTACGTGGAGCGGGAGCTGATCCGTGTCGCGTGACCTCCGCCTCTACCTGGAGGACATTCGGGAGCACTGCTTGGAGATCGCCGAGCATGTGCGTGGTCTCGGCTACCAGGATTTTCTGTCCGAGCGCAGCACGTACAAAGCGGTCCTGTACAGCCTCCTCGTGATCGGCGAGGCGGCAAACCACGTCCCGGAGGAGTTGCGGAGCCGCTACCCGGAGGTGGAATGGCGGCGGATCACCGGTCTTCGCAACGTGCTCGCGCACGGCTACTTCGCGCTCCGCGACCCGGTGCTGTGGGAGACCGTTCGTACGGATGTGCCTGCCCTGCGCGAACAGATGGAGCGGATCCTTTCCGAGCTGACGTAACCCTCCCGATGGATCCCTCGCTCGTCCGGGCTAGCAGGTTCCTGAGCCTGGTCCTGCGCCACCGGCCGGAGCACGTCGGGATCGCGCTCGATCCGGCCGGGTGGGTGCCCGTGGACGAGCTGCTCGCGGCGGCGCGGCGCTCGGGCTTCGCGCTGGATCGGGCGATGCTGGAGCGCGTCGTCGCCGAGAACGACAAGCGGCGCTTCGCCTTCAGCGCCGACGGCGCGCGCATCCGCGCCAGCCAGGGGCACTCCGTGGACGTGGACCTGGGGCTCACGGCGCAGGCGCCCCCGGCGGTGCTCTTCCACGGCACCGCCACCCGCTTCCTGGAGTCCATCCGCCGCGAGGGGCTGAGGCCCGGCAGCCGCACCCACGTGCACCTGTCCCCCGACGAGGCCACGGCACGCACCGTGGGGCGGCGGCACGGGGCGCCGGTCGTGCTCCGGGTCGCCGCGGGCGACATGCACCGGGACGGGCACGAGCTCGTCCTGTCCGAGAACGGCGTCTGGCTCGCTCGCACAGTCCCCGCGATGTATCTCGGCTTTCCCTGAGCGGCTCCGCCAGAAGCGCAGCGGGGGCACCGGACCTGTGTCCGGCGCCCCCGTGTGGCTCCCATCCGGGGCGGCGTCAGGGAAGGTCCGCCAGCATCCGATTTATCTGTTCGAGGAGCACCGGGACGTGCGTGCGGCATTCCACACGATACGGTCATCAAGGGCGAAGTACCCGTGCGCGAGGATGTCCCGCATCCCGGCGATCTTGCTCCACTCCACCGCTGGATATCGCGCCCGCACCTCATCGGGTATGTGCTTCGCGGCCTCCCCGATCACCAGCAGGCTGTACGCGACCGCCTTGTACCTGCGACGGTCTGCGAGAAAATCCTGGAACGAAACACCCTCCGTGTCGGTGAGGACCTCATCGCCGTATTCCAGGATGTCGTCCAGGTACAGCCGCAGGTCACGCGACACGGATCAGGTCCTTTTCGACGTAGGGACGCGCTCGCGGCCGCAGCCCATCCGCAGTGACGAGGTCCACCTTCCGTCCAAACAGGTCCTCCAGATAGAACTTGGCGTCCATGTAGCCCGAGAAGGTGGGCTCGTCGAACTCCACCAGCACGTCGACGTCGCTCTCCGGTCCCGCCTCGTCACGGGCCACGGAACCGAAAAGGGCGAGAGAACGGACGCCCATGCCCTCCAGCTTCGCCCTGTGCTCCCGCAGGATGCGCAACGCTTCATCCCGCCGCATAGATCCCTCCACGAAACGGATCAGCTCCCAATCTGGCGTTCGATTCACACAGCAAACCTAGCACCGGTGGGAGAAAGAGAAAGGGGGGCGCCGGACCTGTGTC
>JBEVLE010000538.1:0-5260 GCA_040509335.1 Longimicrobiaceae bacterium
GCGCGGGAGCGTCCGCCGGGGGACCGGCGTCCGCGGGCGGACGCACGGCCGGCTCCGGGTGCGGCGGCGGCTTCCGCAGCGGCGGCCCGATCGTGACCTCCGTGTCCGGCGCGACCAGGTGCACCGCGTCGAATCCCTCCGTCGGCAGGGCGTCCCTCGCCGCGGCGAGCTGCGCGTGGTGCAGCTCGATCACCTCGGGCGGCACCCGGCGGGCGCGCTCCAGGTTCTGCGCAAGGCAGGTCGCCAGCGGCACGTCCAGCACCAGCGCCACCGCGGGCGCGCCCCGGCGCGCGGCCTCCCCGCGCAGGCGGGCGCGGGCGCCGGGTCCCAGGTTGGTGGCGTCGGCCACGGCCAGGCGCCCCAGCGACAGCCGCCCCCGGATTATGGCGTGGAACACCTCGAACGCCTGCGCCGTCGCGGACTGGTCCGCCTCGTCGTCCGCCACCAGCCGCCGGCACCCGTCGGACGACACCACCTCGGTGTCGCGGAAGCGGCGGCGGGCGAAGGTGCTCTTGCCGCAGCCGGACGGGCCCACGAGGACGACGAGCGCGTTGGCGGGGATCTCTACGGCGGGCATCGTGGCTCGGGTCTCGGGTCCGGCGGCGCCCGGCTGCAAGTCCCCGTCCAACCGGCGCCCGGGGAGCATGCCTCTTGCGGCCGGTCCATGCGGATCCACCGCACACCCCGTTCACCCCGGCCCCGAATCGCCATGAGAAAGCTGCTCCCCGTGCTCGCTCTCCTGCTCGCGTTCCCCGCCGCGCTGCGCGCGCAGAGCGCCGCGGACTCGGCGGCGGTCCGGCGCGCCGCGCTGGACTACATCGAAGGGTGGTACGGCGGCGACGCGGCGCGGATGCAGCGCGCCGTCCACCCGGAGCTGGCCAAGCGGATCGTGCACCGGGACGCGCAGGGCCAGTCCCTGCTCTCCGCCACCTCGGCCGACGCCCTGGTCTACGCCACGCGCCTGGGTGCCGGCAAGGACGTGCCCCCCGAGCGGCAGGAGAAGGACGTGCGCATCCTCACCCTCGACGGCGACATGGCGAGCGTCCGCCTGGTCTCCACCAAGCTGGTGGACTACATGCACCTGGCGCGCTGGAACGGCGAGTGGAAGATCGTCAACGTGCTGTGGGACTTCCGCCCCGGGTTCCGCCCCCGGCCGTAGCGCCGGCCGCACCGTCCACCCACCCGCACGCGGGAGCCCATGTCCGCCACCGGCCACGCCGCTCCGCCGGCCCCGCCCGACGCGCCGGAGCCGCCGCACCCCGAGCCCCCGCGCACCCCGCGGCCGCCCGTCCTCGCCGGGGCGCCGGCGGGGTGGCGCACCGCCCTGCGCGAGTTCGCCACCATCGTCGCCGGCGTGCTCTGCGCGCTCGCCGCCCAGGCGTGGTGGCAGGGCCACGAGGAGCGCGGGCGCGAGCGCGACTACCTGCGCCAGCTCCTGTCCGACACCCGCGAGAACGAGCGCCGGCTGGACGAGGCCATCGCCACCGACAGCGCCGCCGCGCGCTCCGCGGCCCTCGCCATCGACGCGCTCACCGGCGCCGGCGCGCCCCCGCCGGCCGATTCCCTGGTGCGCTGGGTGGGACGGAGCGGGGTCGCCTCCAACTTCCAGCCGCTCGCGGGCAACTACCGGGCGCTCCTGGGCACCGGCGACCTGCGGCTGGTGCGCAGCGACTCGCTCCGCGCCCGGCTCGCCTCGTACGCGGCCGCGGTGGAGAGCGAGGGCGAGCGGCAGGGGCAGTTCCGCGAGATCATGACCAGCGGAGCCGGGCCCATGGCCCGCGCGCTCCCGTTCATGCGCCGGGTCTTCCTGGGCGACGTCGGCCCGGAGGGGGTGGACGTGGCGCGCCTCCGCGCCGACCCCGACGCCGCGGCCGTCCTGTTCACCATGCAGGCCGCCACCGCCAACAAGCTCGCCGGCCTCCGCGACCTCCGCGAGGAGACGCGGCGGCTCCGCCGCGTGCTGGAGGCCGAGCCCGGCGTCGGCCGCGAGTAGGCGAGCGGTCGCTCCCGCCTGTGCCGTCGCGATTCCCTTGACACCCGCTCCGCTCCGGTGTACTCTAGTGAAGAACTTTGTACCGCAAAGAACACTCTGGAGGAGAACCGGGTATGCTGATCAAGCGCATCGCCACCATCACGGCGGGACTCATGGGCGCGGGCGCCGCCGCGGGGAGCGTCGTCGGCTTCGGATTCGCCATGAGCCTGCTGACGGTGAAGTTCTTCGAGGGGGAGCTTCCCGGGCTCGTCTTCGGGGTACTGGGCACCGTGTTCCTCACGGTGGCCGGCGCCACGGCCGGGGCGCTGCTCGGGCCCGTCGCGGCGTGGCTGCTGATGCGCCACGTGCCGCTCGGGCGCGCCGTCGGCGGCGCGGCGCTGGGGGCGCTCGGGGCGACGGTCGCGGGGGCGGCGCTGGGAATCGCGACCGGGACGTGGGACCACGGCCTCCTCTTCTACCCGCTCCTGGGGCTCGGCGCGTCCTCCGTGTACCTGAACGTCAGCACGCCCAAGGAGAACCGCCGCATTGGCGGGTGGGCCGCTCGTCTCCTGCCGCGGCTGTGATCCCGTGACGGCCGTCTCCGGGGGCGACGTCCCGGTCCACTCTTCACGCCTGCGGATCGCGCGAATCGCCGCTGTCACGGCGGGGCTGGTCGCCACAGGCGCCGCCGTCGGCGCCGTGTTGGGCGTGCTGGTGACGGTGACGCTGCTGGGGTCGGCGGGCGGTGGGCTGGCGCTGCTGCTGAACATCGACAGCGTCCTGTTCATCGGCGCATACGGCGCGGCGATGGGGGCGGTGCTCGGACCTCTCGCGGCGTGGCTGCTCATGCGCCACGTCCCGCTCTGGAAGGCCATCGGCGGCACGGCGCTGGGGACGCTCGCCGGCTCCCTGCTCGGTCTCGTCGGCGACGGGGAGATGGGCTTCGCCGGCGCGTTCCTGGGCTTCGGCGCCGCCGCGTTCCTCATGTGGCTGGAGAACGCCTGGAAGACCCGCAACGACACCCTGGACTGCCGCGACCTGCCGCGCGTCTGACCGCTGCCCGTCGCTTCCGGCGGGCGTCGGCGTCGGGGTTCGCTCCGCTGCCGGAGCCGCGCCGTGCCGCGGCCCGCGAATGCGGCTCCTGTGCGGCAGCGTCGACCCAGAGGGAGGTCTTGAGATGAGGATCGTGCGCATCGCCGCCGTCACGGCCGGGCTGGTGGCCGCGGGCGCCCTGGTCGGCGCCCTGGTGGGGGTGCTGGCGTTCACGGTGTGGATGCTGCCGCTGGCCGACTTGCCGCGGCCGTACCGGGAGCTGGCCGCTGCCCTCCCGTTCGTCGGCATGTACGGCGCGGCGATGGGGGCGGTGCTTGGGCCCGTCGCGGCGTGGCTGCTCATGCGCCGCGTCCCGCTCTGGAAGGCCATCGGCGGCACGGCGCTCGGCACGCTCGCCGGCTCCCTGCTCGGTCTCGTCGGCGACGGGGAGATGGGCTTCGCCGGCGCGTTCCTGGGCTTCGGCGCCGCCGCGTTCCTCATGTGGCTGGAGAACGCCTGGAAGACCCGCAACGACGCCCTGGACGGCCGCGAGCTGCCGCGTGAGTGATCGCACGCCTGCCGCCGCGGCGGCCGCCGATCGGGTCCACTCCGCCCGCCCTGGCCCGGGTGGGGAGGTGCCTCCCGGCAGCGGCACCAGCATCGCCGCGCTGATCCGGGCGGAAGGCACCGGGATGCGGATCGCGCGCATCGCCGCCGTCACGGCGGGGCTGGTGATCGTCGGCGCCATCGTCGGCACGGTGGTGAGCACGGCGATCGCCATGTACTGGGCTCCACTGAGGCTGTGGTATCTGCCGCACGCTTTCAGGTTCGGCGTGGGGATCGGCGCCCCGGTGGGGGCGGTGCTGGGTCCCGTCGCGGCATGGCTGCTGATGCGCCACGTGCCGCTCGGGCACGCGATCGGCGGCACGGCCCTGGGGACGCTCGCCGGGGCGGCGCTGGGCTTGCTGCTGCTCCTGCCCCAGTTCGTCTACATGGGTGCCGTGCTGGGCTTCGTAGTGGCCGTCGCCCGCCTGTCCGGCCGCACGCCCTGGCAGGACGGCCGCATCGATCCTCCGCCCGGCGGAACCCTGCCGCGCGAGTGACGGCGCCCCCTCTCCGCCGGTCCGACGCGGCGCCTCCGTTCCCCACTCGCCCAACGGCCATGAAGACCACGCTCCTCGCCGCCGCGCTCGCGGTCCCGTGCATCCCCGCCACCGCCGCCGCCCAGCAGCCGGGGCCTCCCCCGGCCGCGGCGGAGGCCCGCCTCCCCTCGGTGCAGCTCCCGCCGGAGCTGGACCGCGTGCTGCGCGACTACGAGCGCGCCTGGCAGGCGCGGGACGCCGCCGCGCTCGCGGCGCTCTTCACCGGGGACGGCATGGTGCTGGGGAACGGGCGCCCGCCGGCGCGGGGGAGCGACGCGGTGCGCCGGGCGTACACCGGGGCGGGCGGGCCGCTCAGCCTGCGGGCCTTCGCCTTCGCCACCGGGGACACCGTGGGCTACATCGTCGGCGCGTTCGCGGAGCAGGCGGGCCAGCCGGACGCGGGCAAGTTCGTCCTCGCGCTGCGGCGGGCGCCGGGCGCCCCCTGGCGCATCGCCGCCGACATCGACAACCTCAACCAGATGCCCCGGCGCACACCCGCGCCGGGCGCGGCGCCCGCCGCGCCGCCGGGACCGCCCCGCTGACCCGGGTACGGACGGGGCCGGCGGCGACTCCTGGAGAGACCGAGGACATGGCCGACCCGACCCGCCTCCTGTTCGTCTGCATGGGCAACATCTGCCGCTCGCCGCTGGCCGAGTCCGTGTTCCGCCACCTGGCCCGCGAGCGCGGCGTGGAGGACCGCTTCGAGGTCGACTCCGCCGGGACCTCCGGCTACCACGTGGGCGCCCCGCCCGACCGCCGCAGCGCCGCCACCGCGCTCGCCCGCGGCGTACAGGTCGCCGGCCGGAGCCGCCAGCTCGCCGCGCGCGACCTGAACCGCTTCGACTACGTGGTCGCGATGGACGCCGACAACCTCGCGCAGATCGAGGCGCTCCGCGCCGCCGCCGGCGGCACCGCGCGCGTGCACCGGCTGCGCGAGTGGGACCCCGAGGCGGGCGGGCTGGACGTCCCCGACCCGTACTACGGCGGCGCCCGCGGCTTCGAGGACGTGCACGACATGGTGGAGCGCTCCTGCGCCGCCCTCCTCGACCACCTGCTCCGGGAGCGGGGCGCCGCGTGAGCCTCCCGGACGCCGTGCGTCGGCGGGTGGAGGCTC
>JBEVLE010000539.1:0-3048 GCA_040509335.1 Longimicrobiaceae bacterium
GCCCGGGGAGCACGGGGCGCGCGCGGCGCCCTGCGCGAGAGCCGCCACACCTCCGAGAGGGCGCCCCAGGGCCGGAAGCGGCTTTCCCGGTCGCGCCGGTCGTACCGCACCGACACCTCGGCCGCCTCGGCGCGCCGCGCGTGCGGCGCCACGGCCAGGAGCAGTTCCGCGTTGGCGGCCCACCCCTGCCCCGTGAGCAGCGGCTTTCCGTCGCGCTCGCCCAGCGCCCGCTTGAGCACGGCGACGCGGTACGCGCGGAAGCCGGAGAAGGGGTCGCTGATCTCCCGCGGCAGGGCGGCGCGGCCCAGCAGCCAGGGGAGCCCCCGGCGCGACCAGCGCAGCGCCCGCGAGTGCTGCGGGCCGGCCTCCACCGCGGAGGCGCCCACCACGTCCGCCCCGCCCTCCATGCGCTTCACCAGCCCGGGGATGTCCTCCGGGGCCTCGGTGAAATCGGCCTGGAGCACCACCGCCACGTCGCGCTTGGGGTGGGTGGAGCGCGCCACCGCCTCGCGCAGGAGGCGCTCCAGCGCCGCCGCGTACCCCTGCGTGCGCTCGTTGCGCAGCAGGGTCACGGGGAGGACGCGGGCGTACGGCTCCACCACCTCGGCGGTCCCGTCCGTGGAGCCGTCGTCGAGCACCAGCACGTGGTACTCGCGGGGAAACTCCGCCATGACGCGGCGGATCTTCCAGAGCAGGACGCCGACGGTCTGGGCCTCGTCCAGGGCGGGAATGCAGATGTAGATCACGTGGTCAGCCGGGTGTCGGGGCGGGGCCGTCGCCAGCCCCGGGAATACCCTCGGCGGAGGGAGACGGTTCCGGCGGCGGCCGGGTCTTCCAGCGCCGGTGGAACCAGAAGTACTGCTCGGGCGCGGCGCGCACGTCGGCCTCCAGCGCGGCGGCCATCTGCGCGGTGAGCCGCGCCACGTCGGCCTCCAGGTCGCCGGTGGAGTGCACGGGGACGCGGTGGCCGCTGACCTGGTAGCGCACCTCGTCGCCCGGGAGGCGGCGGGCGGTACAGGCGAAGACCGGCGCGCCCAGCCGCAGCGCGAACAGGGCGGTGCCGCGGTGGGTGGAGGCGGGGCGGCCGAAGAAGGGGACGAACACGCCGGAGCGGCGCGCGTCCTGGTCGGCCACGATCCCCACGATGCCGCCCTCGCGGAGCACGCGCGGCACCTGGCGGCTGGCCTGGTGCATCTCGATGGTCTCCACCCCCAGCCGCCGCCGCAGCGCCTCCAGGCGGGCGTCCACCAGCCGGTTCCCCATGCGCTTGACGATGGCGGCGATGGGGACGCCGCGCGCGGCCACGGCGGCGGCGGCGATCTCCCAGTTGCCGAAGTGCCCGGTCGCCAGGATCACCCCCTTCCCCTCCGCCCTGGCCTCCAGCAGCTCCTCCCAGCCGTGCGTCTCGGTGCGGCGCACCACCTCCGCGGCGTCCAGCCGCGACAGGCGCAGGATGGCCGCCGCCTCGCGCCCCAGGTGCCGGTACGCGGCGCGCGCCGTGTCGCGGATCCACTCCTCGGGCGCGTCCGGGTAGGCGATGCGCAGGTTGGCCTCCACCACGCCGCGGCGGATGGCGAGCGGCCCGCCCACCAGCTTCCCCGCCCCCGCGCCCAGCCCCGCCGCGGCGCGCTCGGGGAGCGCGGACACCGCCCGCTCCAGCCCGCGCGCCAGCACGTACTCCACCCGGTGGGCGAGCGTGGGGCGCGCCTCCCCCTTCGCCCTCGTCCCGCGCGCGGCGCTCACGAGGCCGGGGCCCCGGCCCCCGCGGCGCCCCAGCTGGCGATCATCGCCGCGCTCTCGCGGTAGGCCCCGTCGCGCACCCGCTGCCACCAGCCGCGGTGGTCCAGGTACCAGCGGACGGTGTCCGCCAGACCGTCCTCGAAGCTGCGCGCCGGCGCCCACCCCAGCTCCGCCCGGGCCCGCGCGAAGTCGATGGCGTAGCGGCGGTCGTGCCCCGGCCGGTCGGTGACGAAGGTGATGAGCTCCTCGGAGGCGCCCACCGCGCGCGCGATCTGCCGCACCACGTCCAGGTTCCTGCGCTCGCTCGCCCCGCCGAAGTTGTACACCCGCCCGGCCCGGCCGCGCTCCAGCGTGGCCAGCACGCCGCGGCAGTGGTCCTCCACGTGGATCCAGTCGCGCACGTTGTCGCCGCGCCCGTACACCGGGAGCGGCTCGCCCTCCAGCGCGCCCACGATCATCAGCGGGATCAGCTTTTCCGGGAACTGGTAGGGCCCGTAGTTGTTGGAGCAGCGCGTCACCCGCACGTCCATGCCGTGGGTGCGGTGGTACGCCAGCGCCAGGTGGTCGGAGCCGGCCTTGCTGGCGCTGTACGGCGACGACGGGCGGATCGGCGTGTCCTCCGTGAAGGCGGGCTCGTCCGGCTCCAGGTCGCCGTACACCTCGTCCGTGGACACGTGGACGAAGCGCTCCACCCCGCCCGCCCGCGCGGCGTCCAGCAGGGTCTGCGTGCCCACCACGTTGGTGCGGACGAAGGGCCCCGCGCTGGCGATGGACCGGTCCACGTGGCTTTCCGCCGCGAAGTGCACCACGTCCCGGAAGCGCCCCTCGGCGAAAAGGCGGGCCATGGTCTCGGGGTCGGCGATGTCGCCGCGGACGAAGCGGTAGCGCCCCTCCGCCTCGGCGGCGCCGGCCACGTCGGACAGGTTCTCGGGGTTGGCGGCGTAGGTGAGCAGGTCCAGGTTCCAGACCTCCACCTCCGGCCTTTCCGCCAGCAGCAGCCGCACGAAGTTGCTCCCGATGAAGCCCATCCCGCCGGTCACGAGGACGCGCTGCCGTGTCGTATCGTTCATGCTGGTATCGATTTCGTGTTCTGTGTCGGACAACGACGGATCCGGGTTCGGGCGTGCCCCCGCTGACGCGGGGTCGGGCTGCGGCTCCGTAGCAAACGATACTACCGTTTGCAACGGAGGCGAGCCCCGCCAAACGGCCGGCGGGTCTCGCCGCTTCGCGCTCGCATCCCTCACGCAGGGGCTCGCGCTGGCGTCGGCGGGGCCCCCACCCGGCTCGCTTAGGCTCGCCACCCTCCCC
>JBEVLE010000540.1:0-5501 GCA_040509335.1 Longimicrobiaceae bacterium
GTGAGGGATTACGGCCCGAAGGGGCGAGACCCGGCGGGGCTGTTTCCGCCGGGGCTCGACTCCGTTGGGCTGCGTTGTTTGCAGCCCTACGGAGCCGAAGCCCGACCCCGGCGCCAGCCGGGGGCACGCCCGAGCCCGCCGTTCAAAGCCGTTCCCGCCTGTACCGCGGCTCCGCTCACCTGCGGTTCCGCGGGCTGGCGCCGGCGGGGCGGTCCGGCCGCGGCGTGACCAGCTGCGGCGGGGCGACCGGGCGCGTGGAGGGCGGAGCCGGGGCGCCGCGGAGCGCGGACTGGCCCAGGCGCGCGTAGTTGATGGCGTTGGCGAGGATCCGCGCCGCCTCCTGGTCGGCGTGGAAGCCCATGGAGTTTTCCGCCTCGATGAAGTCGGTGAAGAACTGCGCCCTGCGCTGGTAGCCGCGGGCCTCGCGCACCCGTGGGCTGGTGCTGTCGGCGCGCGCGGCGGCGGCGATCTCGTCGGTGAGCTGGAGCGTGGCGTCGATGGCGATGTTGCGCAGCTGGTAGGTGCGGTCCTGGATGGTGTGCACCCGAGAGCGCAGCTCGTCCTCCGACCAGTGGTGGCAGGTCTGGCAGGCCTTGTCGATGTTGAGCAGGGGGCTCCTCACCCAGTGGTCGCTGATCTTCATGGCCCCCACGCGCTTGTAGGGCATGTGGCAGTCGGCGCAGGCCACGCCCGAGCGCGCGTGGATCCCCTGGCTGTACAGCTCGAACTCGGGGTGCTGCGCCTTGAGCACCGGGGCGCCGCTGGTGGTGTGGATCCAGTCCCTGTGCCCGTTCTCCTCGTAGTAGGCCATGATGCTGTCCACCACCAGCCCCCTGGCCCAGGGGTAGGTGAGGCGCTTTTTCGGGCCCCTGAAGTAGTACTCAACGTGGCACTGCCCGCAGACGAAGGTCCGCATCTCCTGGCGCGACGCGTCGCGGTTCACGTCGTAGTCGCGCACCCCCTGCGAGGCGCGGAGCGCGCGGATCCCCTCCAGGAAGCCCGGACGCGTCACCCGCAGCTGCATGGTGCGCGGGTCGTGGCAGTCGATGCACGCCACCGGGTGGGACACGCGCTTCACGGCCTCGGCGTAAGACATCGGGTTCATGACCTCGAAGCCGCGGACCAGGTCGCCGCCCCCCGCCTGCATGTACGGCACGTACATGGAGCCGTGGCAGTGCAGGCAGGTCCCGGGCTGCTTCGCCACCTGCTGGCGGCGCGTGAACACCTGGTCCGAGAGCATGTAGGCGTGCCCCCGCTCCTCGCGGAAGTCCTCCGCGAAGGCGTACCCTGCCCAGAAGCGGCGCAGCCGCGGGTCCTCCGCCAGCCGCGACACGGCCACGGTGTCGCGCGGATCGCGCTCGGTGGGCTGCCGCGGCAGCGCCTCGCTCCCGCCGTAGCGGGTGCGGGTCATGTCCACCGTGCGCAGGTAGTCGTCGTACTGCAGCGGGAAGTTCCTGCCCCACACCGCCGGGTCCTGGGTGGTGTCCGTCAGCTCCACCACGCGGTAGAAGGGGTTCCGCGCCTCCACCCGGCGTTCGAAGATGTTGGTGAGCAGGGCGGCCACGGCCAGCGTGGCCAGCCCCGCGCCCACGGCTGCGGCCACCAGCCACACGCCGGTACGGCGGCGCCGGGGCTTTGCCCCGGGAGCGCGGTCTGGATCGGCGGGATCGGTCATCGGCTCGTGGCGGTGAGGGTGGGTGGAGCGCAGCCCTAGCGGGTCCAGTGGCCCACGTCGGTGTGGCAGCGGGTGCAGTAGAACGCCTCCTCGCCCCGCGCGCGCCGGCGCTGCTCCGCCGGGGGGTCGGTGCCGTGCTCGATGGCGTCGGTGACCTGTCCGTGGCAGTCGCGGCAGGCGTTCTCCGCGATCTCCAGATTGCGCGGGGTGATGCGGAGCGGGTCCGGGTAGCCGCCCGTGGTGAAGTAGAACGAGTGCCAGAACCCGTTCTTCGCCTTGGTGGCGTACTTCCCCACGGGGTCGTGCGGGGTGTGGCAGTCGTTGCAGCCGGCCACGGCGTGGTGGCTGGACTTGAGCCACGCGTCGTAGTGCTCGTCCATGACGTGGCAGTTGGCGCAGGCCGCCGGGTTGGTCCCCAGGTACGAGTAGCCCTTTGCGTACACGAAGGTGAACGCCCCCAGCCCGGCCGCCGTGCCGATGAGCACCGCCGCCGCCACCGCGACATGCCGCATCCGGGTCATGCAGGTTCGCTCCGTTAGAACCTGTCGAACGGCTCTGGACAACACTGGTGCTTCCCCGGCCACGTCGAATTCTACCTGTGCCGGCGACGCAATCCACGTTCCGCCAAACCGGACGAGAACGTCCGAAATCCCTCGCGCGGCGCCGTTCCCGAGGGCTGTCGCGGGAGCCTCGCGTGAGGGATTCCGGCCCGGAGGGGCGAGACCCGGCGGCAGTTTGCCGGGGCTCGACTCCGTTGGGCTGCGTTGTTTGCAGCCCTACGGAGCCGAAGCCCGACCCCGGCGCCAGCCGGGGGCACGCCCAACCCCAGCAGTCATGCCGTTCTTTGCCCTTTCCGGAACTCAACTTGCATCTCCCGCGCGGGATCTGTACAGGCGACGGAACAGCCATGCGGAGGCGCGCGATGCAGCTCGGGATGGTGGGGCTCGGGAAGATGGGCGGCAACATGGTCACGCGGCTCCTGGGAGGCGGCCACGAGGTGGTCGTCTTCGACCTGGACGCGGAGCTCACCCAAAAGGTGGGCTCGGCGCAGGGGGCCCGGGCGGTGGGGTCGCTGGCCGAGATGGTGCGGGCGCTCGCGGCGCCGCGGGTGGTGTGGGTGATGGTGCCGGCGGGCGACCCCACCGAGAAGACGCTGCGCAGCCTGGCCGCGGAGATGTCCGCGGGGGACGTGCTGATCGACGGCGGCAACTCCAACTTCAACGACACGAAGCGGCGCGCGGCCGAGCTGGCGGAGAAGGGGATCCGGCTGGTGGACGCCGGGACGAGCGGGGGGGTGTGGGGGCTGGAGGTGGGGTACTGCCTCATGGTGGGCGGCGAGGCGGAGCCGGTGGCGACCTGCGAGCCGGCGTTCCGCACCCTGGCGCCCCCCGACGGCTACCTGCACGTGGGGCCCAGCGGGGCGGGGCACTTCACCAAGATGGTCCACAACGGCATCGAGTACGGGCTCCTCCAGGCGTACGCCGAGGGGTTCGAGATCCTGCACGCCTCCGACTACCCGCTGGACCTGGGCGCCATCGCCGGGCTGTGGAACCACGGCAGCGTGGTGAGGTCCTGGCTGCTGGAGCTGCTGGAGCGCGCTTACGCCGACGAGGGGCAGGACCTGGAGCGCATCCGCGGCTGGGTGGCCGACTCCGGCGAGGGGCGCTGGACGGTGGAGACCGCGCTGGACCTGAACGTCCCCGCGCCCGTCATCACCCTGTCGCTGCTCGCCCGCTTCCGCTCGCGGCAGGAGCAGTCGTACTCGGCGCAGGTCATCGCGGCGCTGCGCAACCAGTTCGGCGGGCACGCGGTCAAGGAGAAGGAGAGCGCTCCCGGCGGCGGAGGGGGCGCTTGAGCACCACGCACGTCGTCCAGGCGCCCGCGCGCAGCCCGCTCCGGAAGACCCTCGCCACCCCGCGCACCCCCGAGCCCGTCACCCTGGTGATCTTCGGGGGGACGGGGGACCTCGCGCGGCGCAAGCTCCTCCCGGCGCTCTTCCGCCTCTGGCAGCAGGAGCTCCTCCCCGAGACCTTCGCCATCGTGGGGGTGGCGCGCGAGCAGTTCACCGACGACGCGTACCGCGAGCTGATGCGCGGCGCCCTGGCGGAGTTCGCCGCGGCCCCCACGGCGGAGGAGTGGGCCGCGTTCGCGCCGCGCCTGTTCTTCGGCAGCGAGGTGTTCGACGACGCCGAGGGGTTCGACCGGCTCAAGAGCCAGCTCGAGGAGGTGGAGCGCGGGCTGGGGCTGCCGGGGAACCGGCTGTTCTACCTCGCCGTGCCGCCCCAGGTGCTCCGCAACATCACCGCGGACCTGGGGCGGGCGGGGCTGGTGTGTCCGGCGGGGTGCCCCTGCTGGACCCGCATCATCGTGGAAAAGCCCTTCGGGCGCGACCTGGAATCGGCGCGGGAGCTCAACCGCACGCTGCTGGAGGTGTTCGACGAGCGGCAGGTGTTCCGCATCGACCACTACCTGGGCAAGGAAACGCTCCAGAACCTGATGGTCTTCCGCTTCGGCAACACCGTGTGGGAGCCGCTGTGGAGCCGCGCCCACGTGGACAGCGTGCAGATCACCGTTGCCGAGACGGTGGGGGTGGAGCGCCGCGCCGACTACTACGAGAAGAGCGGCGCGCTCCGCGACATGGTGCAGAGCCACCTGCTGCAGGTGCTCACGCTGGTCGCCATGGAGCCGCCCGCCTCGTATGACGCCGACTCCATCCGCAACGAGAAGGTCAAGGTGCTGCGCTCCGTTCGCCCCATCCGCGGCGAGGACGTACAGCACGAGACCGTGCGCGGCCAGTACGCCGCCGGGCTCCACGACGGCGATTCTGTCCCCGGCTACCTCCAGGAGGAGGGAGTCGCCCCGGAGTCGCGGACCGAGACGTACGCGGCGCTGCGCATCTGGGTGGACAACTGGCGCTGGGCCGACGTCCCCTTCTTCCTGCGCACCGGCAAGCGGCTCCCCTCCAAGGCGAGCGAGGTGGTGATCCAGTTCCGCCCGGCGCCCAACCCGGTGATGGACCTGGTCGACAACGAGATGCCGGCTCCGGACGCGCTGGTGCTGCGCATCCAGCCGCGCGAGGGGATCTCGCTGTTCTTCGAGGCCAAGGTGCCGGGGCTGCTGGGGCGGCTCCAGCCGGTGAGCATGGACTTCGACTACCGCAGCGCCTTTCCCGGCGCCGAATCGCCCGAGGCGTACCAGCGCCTCCTGCTGGACGCCATGCTGGGCGACGCCACCCTGTTCGCGCGGCGCGACGAGGTGGAGGCCGCGTGGACGCTGGCGACGCCCATCCTGGAGGAGTGGGAGCGTGCCGGCAGCCCCGAACCGTACCCGGCGGGGAGCTGGGGGCCCGAGGGGGCGGACCGGCTGCTGGGGGAGGGGCGGAGCTGGCACCAGCCGTGAGGGTTGCACTGCACTGCGGGTTTGGGCGTGCCCCCGGCTGCGCCGGGGTCGGGCTTCGGCTCCGTAGGGCTGCAAACAACGCAGCCCAACGGAGTCGAGCCCCGGCAAACAGCCGCCGGGTCTCGCCCCTTCGGGCCGAAATCCCTCACGCGGGGTTCGCGCTGGCGTCCGCGGGGGTGGCCTCCTTACCCCCCGGCGCCCTCTCCCCCGCAAGCGGGGACGAGGGGGAGCACGACGGTGTCGAAGCCCGGACAGCCCTCCCCCAGAATTGGGGGAGGGTGGCGAGCCTAAGGCGAGCCGGGTGGGGGCGCCCCCGCGGACGCAGCCCATCGCCTGTTCACGCCGCTGCCGTGTCGTTCTCCCCTCCCCCCTTGCGGGGGAGGGGCCGGGGGAGGGGGGTCGCAGTCGCCGTCCTCCCCGCGGGGCC
>JBEVLE010000541.1:0-9772 GCA_040509335.1 Longimicrobiaceae bacterium
GGCCGCCGTGCGCGCGGACGGCTCCCCCGGGTCGGGGGCGCCGCGCGCGAGCCATCCCGCGCCCACGGCGAGCACCAGGCTCGCGGCCCAGGCCAGCATCCTCGTCCGGGAGCGGCGCGCGGGAGCGCGCCCGGCCAGCGACTCGAAGGGCGGGATCTCCACCCCCACCGGGCCGCCGCCCCGCAGGAGGGCGTCCGCCCGGTCGCGCAGGTCGCGCGCCTCCCCCAGCCGCGTCCGGCACTCCGCGCATCCGTCCAGGTGGCGACGGATCTCCTCCGCGCGGGCGGAGCCGAGCGCGGCCCGCTCCCCGTCCAGCCAGGCGTGCAGGAGCCCCTCATCCACGTGCTGCATGCTTCTCCTCCAGGGCGAGGTGTGCCTCCACCAGCCGCCTGCGCGCGCGGGCCAGGGTGGTGCCGACCGCTCCCGCCGAGAGCCCCGTCTCCGCGGCGATCTCGGGGTAGCTCATCCCGGCGTCCCACAGCAGCAGGACCTCCCGGTCGCGCTCGCTCAGCCGCTCCAGCGCCAGGCGGAGCCGCTCGGAGCGCTCCCGCGCCTCCATCTCCGCCGAGGCGGTGGGCGCGTCGGCCTCGGCCTGCTCGGCCTCGGTGCGCAGCAGGGTGAGGTGGCGCTTGCGGCGCACCACCAGCCGGGCCTCGTCGTGGGCCAGGTTGGAGGCCACGCGGAAGAGCCAGGCGCGCGGGTTGTCGGGCTCCTGGGTGAGGGCGCGCGCGAAGGTTTCCTGCGCCAGGTCGCGCGCGCGCTCCTCGTCCCACACCTTGCGGTGGAGGAAGCGGACCAGCTCCAGGAACGTCGCCCGGTACACCTCCGCCCAGTCGACGCTCATCCCTCCGGCCTCGCCGTGGCCTGCCTCATCTCTCCCCCCGGGTCCGGACCCGCGCCGCCCCGCCCGATGCGGGCGGGCTCGCGGCGCCTCTGTACCCTGTGACGAGCGAGCGCGCCGCGCTTGCACACCGGCCCCGCCGCGGGGGGACGTGTGCAGGATCCCGCCGCCGGTTCGTCATCCTGTACGAGCGGGACATCGACGGACCTTTCGGACAGGGGGAGGACGCATGCGAAAGACTTCGTGGGGATGGAGCATCGCGCTGGTGCTGGGCACGGCGGCCACGCTGGCCGCGGCCCCGGGGACGGGACCCGCCCCCGCCGGGGTGGTGGTCGCCGGGCGGGTGCTGGACGCGGCGAGCGCACAGCCGCTCCAGGGGGCGATGGTGCAGGTGGCAGGGACGAGCCACCGCACGGTGAGCGGCGCGGATGGCGGCTACCGCCTGGTGGTCGCCGAGGGCGCGCCGCGCGGCGCGAGGCTCACCCTGGAGGCGACGCTGATCGGCTACCAGACGCTGCGGGAGACCGTCCGGGTCACCGGCGCGGAGGTGCGCCGCGACCTCCGCCTCCACACCGCCGCGCTGGGGCTGGAGGAGCTGGTGGTCACCGGCGCGGACGTGGCCGGCGCTCCGAGCCGGAGGGAGGTCCGCATCCGTGCGGCGAGCGCGCCGCCGCCCCCGCCGCCCGCCGGGGCACCCCGCCCCGACTGGAACACGGAGGCGTACGGCCTCATCGAGGAGAACGCCTTCCTGGCCGCGGACCGCAACCCGCTCTCCACCTTTTCCATCGACGTGGACCGTGCTTCCTACAGCAACGTCCGCCGCTTCCTGCTGGACGGCCAGCTCCCGCCCAGGGACGCGGTGCGCATCGAGGAGATGGTCAACTACTTCTCCTACGACCACCCGGAGCCCCGCGGCGAGCACCCCTTTTCGGTGGTGACCGAGGTTGCGGACGCCCCCTGGGCGCCGGAGCACCGGCTGCTGCGGATCGGGGTGCACAGCCCGCGGGTGGAGCTGGAACGGCTCCCCCCCAGCAACCTGGTGTTCCTGATCGACGTTTCGGGCTCCATGCAGAGCCCCGACAAGCTCCCGCTGGTGAAGCAGTCGCTCCGCCTGCTGGTGGACCAGCTGCGCCCGCAGGACCGGGTGGCCCTGGTGGTGTACGCGGGCGCGGCGGGGCTGGTGCTTCCCTCCACCCCCGGCAGCGAGCGGGAGCGCATCCTCGACGCCCTGGACCGCCTGGAGGCGGGGGGCTCCACCGCGGGGGGCGAGGGGCTCCGGCTGGCCTACGAGGTGGCCCGGGACAACCACGTCCGCGGCGGGAACAACCGCGTGATCCTGGCCAGCGACGGCGACTTCAACGTGGGCGTCTCCAGCGACGCCGAGATGATCCGCCTGGTGGAGGACCGGCGCGGGCAGGGGACGTTCCTGACCGTGCTGGGCTTCGGGACGGGGAACCTCAAGGACTCCAAGATGGAGCAGATGGCCGACCACGGCAACGGCAACTACGCCTACATCGACAACCTCCTGGAGGCCCGCAAGGTCCTGGTGAGCGAGATGGGCGGGACGCTCCTCACCGTGGCGAAGGACGTGAAGCTGCAGGTGGAGTTCAACCCGGCGCGGGTGCGGTCGTACCGCCTGATCGGCTACGAGAACCGGCTGCTGGCCGCCGAGGACTTCAACGACGACCGCAAGGACGCCGGGGAGCTGGGCGCCGGGCACTCGGTGGTGGCGCTCTACGAGGTGGTCCCCGTGGGGGCGCCGGGGAGCGCCGCGCGGGGGGTGGACCCGCTCCGCTACCAGACGCCCGCCCGCCCCGCCGCGGGCGCCGGCGGCGGGGAGCTGGCCTTCGTCAAGGTGCGCTACAAGCGCCCGGCCGAGGAGACCAGCCGCCTGATGCAGCACCCGGTGGCGGAGCCCTCCGGCCCTCCCTCCCGGAACCTCGGCTTCGCCGCGGCGGTGGCCGGCTTCGGGATGCTCCTGCGCGACTCGGAGCACGCCGGGCGCCTGACCCCGCAGCAGGTGGTGGCCCTGGCGCGGGATTCACGCGGCGAGGACCGGGAAGGGTACCGCGCGGAGTTCATCCGCCTGGTGGAGCTGTTCCGCGGCCTCAAGGAGGGCCGCGGCGCGGGGGACGCCGAGCGCTGAGGCGCGGGGCCGGGCTCCGGGTCTGGCTGCGCAGGTACGTGACGACGGGAGCCCCCCGCCTCCGGGTGGGGGGCTACTTAGCACCGGTCGGCTTCAGAAAAGCCAGGCGAAGCTGCCGGTGACGGATCTGTCGCCTGCCGAGTATGCCTCGATCCAGCCGCGGACCGCCCGGACGTGGGCTCCAACGTCGTTCTGGCGGATCGACGTGGAAAGGAAGAGCGCTCCGGGAAAGGGCATCCCGCGGCCGGCGAGGCTCTGGACGAGCGGAGCGAAGTCCTGGTAGTTGCGGGTGACGACGATCCGATCGTGCTCGATGGCCCAGCGAAGGATGTCCGGATCGGGTGTGCTGCCCAGCCCCACCTCCAGTGCGTGCACGACGTCGGCGCCTTCCGCCTGGAGCTGCCGGCACGCGGTCACGTTGACGTGCTCGTCGAACAACAGCCCCGGCGCGGCCATCAGCGCCGGCTCGCCCCGCGCAGCATGCGCTCGATCCGAAGGTTCTCCTCGATCCGCCTGCCGACGTCCTCGGGGAAGCGCTCGGAGTACTCCAGCGCCTGCCCGAGCGCATCGGCGGTGATCAGCCCGCCGAAGTGTCCGGCGAGCGCCTCGACGTCACCGTCGTAGTCGCGGGCCACCATCGCCACCTCCCACACGTCGGGCCCGCCGCGGAGCCCCGCGCGTCGTCCCGAGACTCCGTCTCGGAACTCCAGGGCTGGGAGGTGCTGCAGCGTCCACCACTCCTCCACGATGTGCCGGAAACCCGAACTGGGCCCCTCGCCCTGAGTCTTCCAGAACTCCCGGACCGCTTCGTCCAGCCAGTCCTCCACGCGGGCCGTGAGAGTAGCCATACAGACCTCCGCTCTTCGAGTATACACATCTTGTATGTTTCTGTATGCTACTGTATACAGAGGTGTCCATCAAGGGGGACGAACTTTCACGCCCGCTCCCGCCGCAGCGCGTAGTTCAGCCCGCCCACCCGGTACCAGTCGTACCCGAACGCCCCCACCACCAGCCGGTGGACCCCCTTGTCGTCGGCCATTCTCTCCTCCTCGGCGAGCAGGCTCACCAGCCGCTCCCCGCCCTCCACGCCCGGGCGGATCCGCAGCTCGTGGGGGTGGGCGTCGAAGTTGTGCACCACCACCAGCGAGTTGCCGCGCCAGTCGTAGCGCATCGCCAGCGCTTCCGCGCAGCCGGTGTCCAAGATCTCCCAGCTCCCCCAGCCGATCTCCGGGCACTCCTTGCGCAGCCGGATCATCCGCGCCGTCCAGTTGAGGAGCGAGTCCGGGTCGCGGCGCTGCGCCTCCACGTTGACCCGGCCGTATCCCCACACCCCGTCGTCGATCACCGGCTCCACCGTTTTCGCCGCCGTGCTGAAGCCGCCGTGCGGCTCGGCCGACCACTGCATGGGGGTGCGCACCGCGTCGCGCTCCGGGAGCGACAGGTCGTCGCCCATGCCGATCTCGTCGCCGTAGCGGATCACCGGCGTCCCCGGCAGGGAAAAGAGCAGGCTGTTCGCCAGCTCCAGCCGCGGCCGGTCGCCCAGCATGGGGGCCAGGCGGCGGCGGATCCCGCGGTGGTACAGCTGCATGTGCTCCTCCGGCCCGAAGCGGGCGAACACCGCCGCGCGCTGCTCCTCCGTGAGGCGCCCCAGGTCCAGCTCGTCGTGGTTGCGGAGGAAGTTGGCCCACTGCGAGGTGCCGGGGATGTCGCGCGTGGCCAGGAGCGCCGCCGTCAGCGGGGCGGCGTCGGCGGTGGCGAGGGCGTGGAAGAGGTGCTGGTTGACCCAGAAGTTGAACATCATGTGGATCCCCGTCCCCCCGTCCGCCCCGAAGTACGCTTCCGTTTCCGCGGGGAGCACGTTGGCCTCGCCCAGGAGGACCGCGTCGCCCACGCGCCACTGCATGAAGCGGCGCATCTCGGCAAGGTACTCGAAGTGGAGCGTCCCCTGCTCCTCGCCGGGGACGGTGCTCTCGATGACGAACGGGACCGCGTCCACCCGGAAGCCGGACACCCCCAGCTGGAGCCAGTACCCCATGATGCGCCGCACCTCGGTGCGCACCGGCGGGTGGTCCATGTTCAGGTCCGGCTGGAAGTCGAAGAAGCGGTGGTAGTAGTACGCCTTCGCCTGCGGGTCGCGCGTCCAGGTGGACTCCTGCACCCCGGGGAACACCATCCCCCGGTTCCAGTTCGCGGGCCGCTTCCTGGACCACACGTACCAGTCGCGGCGCGGCGAATCCGGGTCGGCGCGCGCCTCCCGGAACCAGGGGTGCGTGTCCGAGGTGTGGTTCACCACCAGGTCCATGAGCACCCGGATGCCGCGCTTTTCCGCCTGGTGCACGAACTCGACGAAGTCGCCGCTGGAGCCGTAGCGCGGGTCCACGCCATAGTAGTCGGAGATGTCGTAGCCGTCGTCGCGGTCGGGCGAGGGCTGGAAGGGGGCCAGCCACACCGCGCCCACGCCCAGCGCCTGGAGGTAGTCCAGCCGCCGCGTGAGCCCCTCGAAGTCGCCGCACCCGTCGCCGCTGGCGTCCATGAAGCTCTCGACGTCCAGGCTGTAGATGACCGTGTTCTTGTACCAGAGGTCTTCGATCATGGGAGCGGCTTCGAGGTGCGGGTTCGGGCGTGCCCCCGGCTGCGCCGGGGTCGGGCTTCGGCTCCGTAACGCACGAAACAACCGTGCGTAACGGAGTCGAGCCCCGCCAAACTGCCGGCGGGTCTCGCCCCTTCGGGCCGAAATCCCTCACGCGGGGCTGGCGCTGGCGTCCGCGGGGAGGATGCAAGCTCCCGTCCAGCCGCGGCGTCAGCGCGCGGCGCGCAGGAGCTCCAGCAGCTCCGCCATGTCCGGGGGGAGGGGCGCGTGGAAGACGGCGGGGGCGCCGGTGGAGGGGTGCAGCAGGGCGAGCAACGCGGCGTGCAGCGCCTGCCGGGCGATGGGCTGCGGGCCGCCGGGGCCGTAGACGGCGTCGCCGAGGATGGGGTGGCCCAGGTGGCGGAGGTGGACGCGCGCCTGGTGGGTGCGGCCGGTCTCCAGCTCCAGGCGGAGCAGGGTGGCGTCCGCGAGGCGCTCCAGCACGCGGAAGCGGGTGCGCGCGGGTGCGCCGTCCGGGCGGACGGCGCGGCGCGCCGCCTCCGCAGGGTCGCGGCCGATGGGCGCGTCCACGATGCCCTCGTCCCCGGGTACCCGGCCGCGGACCAGGGCCAGGTACTCGCGGCGGAGGGTGTGGCCGCGGAGCTGGGGGTCCAGGCGGCGGTGGGCGAGCGGGGTGCGCGCGAAGAGCACCAGCCCGGAGGTGTCGCGGTCCAGGCGGTGGACGGGGTGCACGCGCGCGCGGACGCCCCGCAGCAGGTCGCGGTGCGCCACGCCGTTGGCGAGCGTGCCCGTCTGGCCGCGGAGCACGGGGTGCACCAGCGTGCCGGCCGGCTTGTCCAGCACCAGCAGGTCGTCGTCCTCGTGGACCACGCGCAGCTCCAGCGGCGACGGCACCACGGAGGGGGCGCCCTCCGGGCCGGTGGCGGCGGACACCACGTCGCCGGCGATCACGCGGGCGGACGGCGTGGTGCGGCGCCCGTTCAGGCGGATGGCGCGCAGGCGGGTGAGGCGCAGCACCTCGTCGCGCGAGAAGCCCAGCGGCCCGGCGAGGACCGCGCCCACGCTGGGCTCCGCCGCTCCCGCGCCCACCGTGTGCTCCACCCACGGCACGGCGTCGCCCGCGTCGGGCACGCGCGCCCGGGGCTACGCGCCGGCGACGATCCTGCGCACCTGGGTGGCGATGAGGTCCTCCAGGACGCGCGTGGAGGTGCACTGCGCGCGGGTGCCGCCGGCGGGAGGCGCGGCCACGGCCTCCACCTTCAGCTCGAGCCGGGTGGTGCCGTCCGGGTTGGTCTGCACGGCGGTGCGGACCGTGGCTTCCAGGTCGTACATGTTGGCGGCCGGCGCGCCGATGGGGTTGCTGCCGCAGTCGAGGAAGCGCGCCGCCCGCTCGCCCGCCAGCCGCCCGCGGGAGCGCATGGGCGGCGTCCCGAAGACCCGCTCCCCCTGGCTGACGACCCCGCCCGTGAGCCCCACGGCCCGGTACGCGGCGGGAAGCGCGGCCCACACGCGGTCCGCGGGGGCGAGCACGTCGTGCGTCGCCACCCGCGCGTCCCTCGCCGCGGTGATCTCGAACCCGCCGCCACCCGTCTCCATGCGCGTGGTGCTCGGCCCCGCGCCCCCCGCTTCGAGGCCGCCGCCGGCGGCGCACCCGGCGAGCGCGAGGAGGACGAGTGCGGCGGATGGGCGCATGGAGGCTCCGGACGAGGACGTGGAGGAGGACGAAGCGGAATGTGCCCCATGATACTCGCCACGCTCGCCGTTCCGAAAGTGCGCGCCGCCACCCGCGTGAGGGATTTCGGCCCGAAGGGGCGAGACCCGGCGGGCTGTTTCCGCCGGGGCTCGACTCCGTTACGCACAGTTTTATCGTGCGTTACGGAGCCGAAGCCCGACCCCGGCGCCAGCCGGGGGCACGCCCGAACCCGCAGTTGAAAACGTTTCAATCACTCCTGGCCTGCCGATTGAACACTGCGCGCCCCGAGGCCCGAACGTCCACCGCAGAAGCCGCGACGCATGACGACGCTTTCCCGCTCGGACCGGCTCGACCGGCTCCCGTTCACGAAGCTGCACCGCAAGATCCTGTGGGTATCGGGAATCGGCTGGGCGATGGACGCGATGGACGTGGGGCTGATCTCGTTCGTGATGGCGGCGCTGGCGCAGCAGTGGGGGCTCACGGGCACGTCGCTGGCGTGGATCGGCTCCATCGGCTTCGTGGGGATGGCGCTGGGGGCGAGCCTGGGCGGGACGCTGGCGGACCGCCACGGCCGGCGGCTGGTGTTCGCGGGGACGCTGCTGGTCTACGGGCTGGCGACGGGCGCGGCGGCGCTTTCCTGGTCTCTGGGGGCGCTGCTGGTGTTCCGCTTCCTGATCGGGCTGGGGCTGGGGGCGGAGCTGCCGGTGGCGTCCACGCTGGTGAGCGAGTTCGCGCCGGCCCGCATCCGGGGGCGGGTGGTGGTGCTGCTGGAGGCGTTCTGGGCGCTGGGGTGGATCCTGGCGGCGCTGATCGGCACCTTCGTGGTCCCGCTCTCGGACGACGGGTGGCGCTGGGCCTTTCTGCTGGGGGCGTTCCCGGCGGCGTACTCGGCGGTGGTGCGGCGCACGGTGCCGGAGTCGGTGCGGTTCCTGGAAGGGCGGGGGAGGACGGCGGAGGCGGAAGCGACGACGCGGCGCTTCGAGCGCGCGGCGGGGGTGGAGCCCCCGGCTGGGGACGGGGGCGCGGCCCCGGGCGAGGCGGGCGGGCCGGCGGAGCCGGGGGCGGCAGGGACGGGGCTGGCGGGGCTGTGGACGGCGCCGATGCGGCGCCGGACGGCGGGGCTGTGGACGACGTGGTTCGGGATCAACTTCGCGTACTACGGCGCCTTCATCTGGCTGCCGACGCTGCTGGTGGAGCGCGGCTTCTCGCTGGTGCGCTCGTTCGAGTTCACGCTGTACATGACGCTGGCGCAGCTCCCCGGCTACGCGCTTTCGGCGTGGCTGATCGAGCGCTGGGGCCGCCGCCCCACGCTGGCGGCCTTCCTGGCGGGGTCGGCGGCGTCGGCGGTCCTGTTCGGGGTGGCGGGGGAGCCGGGGACGATCCTGGGGGCGGGGATGCTGCTGTCGTTCTTCAACCTGGGGGCGTGGGGCGCGCTCTACGCGGCCACGCCGGAGGTGTACCCCACTTCGCTCCGCGCCACCGGGGCGGGGTGGGCGGCGGGGTTCGGGCGCATCGCCTCCATCCTGGCGCCGCTGGCGGTGCCTCCGCTGCTGGCGCGCGGCGGGGTGGGGGCGGTGTTCGGGGTGCTGGCGGCGTTCTTCGGCGTCGCCATCGCGGGCGCGCTGCTGCTGCCGGAGCTGCGCGGCCGCCACCTGGCGGCCACGCTGGGGGAGGAGGGTGCGCCGGCGTGAGCCGGGGTCAGCTGCACGGCGTCTCGTCGGCCGCCAGCGCGAAGGCGGCGTCGCCGCGGATGCGCAGGATCTCGCCGGTGGCGGTGGTGGCGCCCACGTCCACGCGCAGCCGCAGCGGCGACGCGTCGAGCACCGTGACGGTGCCCGTGAAGCTGCGCGCGTAGGCCCCGTTCACGCGCAGGCTGGCGGCGGCGTCCTCGCCCGGGGCGAGCGTCACCAGCCCCCACCCGCCGCCCTCGAACGCGGCGTCCACCGTCACCACGGCCCCCTGGCGCAGCGGCACCCGCAGCGCCAGCGACAGGAACTCGGCCAGCACCGCGCTCCCGGTCCGCGGCGTCAGCGTGAACACGAACGCCCCGCTCTCGTCCCCCGCGTCGGCCGCGATGCGCCACAGGCGGCGGAACACCGGCGCGTCCACGTTGTCCTCGCTGAGCGTCCCCGCCATGTCCAGCGGCCGGATGAACTCGCCCACGCCCGCCCCCGCGGTGGCGGGAAAGTCCACCTGGATGCTCTCCTCCGTGCACGAGGTGTCCAGCGGACTGCCGCACGCGGCGGGCGGCAGCGACAGGGCGGCGGCGAGCGCGAGGGCGCGGCGGCGGGTGCTCATGGGACGCTCCGGGGTTGGAGGGGATACACGTCACGACTCATTGTGCACGACGGGATCCGTCCGGACAAGGGCGGCGGAGCCCCCCATCCCCCCGGCCCCCTTCCCCCGCAAGCGAGGGAAGGGGGAGCACGACACTGCGGAGGGCGGGGCTGGTGCCGAGTCTCGGACCCCCCTCCCCCCGGCCCCCTCCCCCGCAAGGGGGGA
>JBEVLE010000542.1:0-8383 GCA_040509335.1 Longimicrobiaceae bacterium
CAGCAAACAACGCTGCGTAACGGAGTCGAGCCCCGGCGGAAACAGCCCCGCCGGGTCTCGCCCCTCCGGGCCGAAATCCCTCACGCAACATCTTGCCCGTTCTCAAGATCCAGCAGTTGCCCCCTCTCCCGGAATGGCGCTTCACGCTGCGCGTGAACCGGATGAAGGGAGAGGGTGGCGGCTCTAAGGCCGCCGGGTGAGGGCCTGCCGTTCACTCGTCCACGACCCAGCCGTCGCGCAGCTGCACGACGCGGTTGCCGTACTCGGCGTTGGTCTCCGAGTGCGTCACCTGGATGATGGTGGTGCCGGCGGCGTTCAGCGCGCGGAACAGTTCCATGATCTCCCGGCCCTGCGAGGAGTGCAGGTTGCCGGTGGGCTCGTCGGCCAGGATCACGCGCGGGCCGGCGATGGTGGCGCGGGCGATGCCCACCAGCTGCTGCTGCCCGCCGGAGAGCTGGCCGGGGTACAGGTCCTTCTTGCCCACGATGCCGAAGCGGTCCAGGGCGTCGGCGACCATGGCCTGCCGCTCGCGCCGGGGCACGTCGCGGTACGACAGGGGGATGTCCAGGTTCTCCTGCACGGTCAGGTTGTCGAGCAGGTGGTACTGCTGGAAGACGAAGCCGATGTTGGGCTTGCCGAGCGCCGCGCGCTCCTTGACGCTCATCCGGTGCACGGGCCTGCCCAGGAAGTGGAACTCGCCGGTCCACTCCCCGTCGAACATCCCCAGGATGGAAAGCAGCGTGCTCTTTCCGGCGCCCGAGGGGCCCATGATGGAGATGAACTCGCCGGGCTGCACCTCCAGGTTCACGTGCCGCAGCACGTAGGAGCGCCCCGTGCCCGCCGGGTACGACTTTTCCAGGTCCACCAGGCGGATCAGCGGCCCGCCGGGCTCGGGGCCCGGGCGGGCGGCGGGCTCGGGGGCGCGGAAGGGGCGGAACGACGAGAACAGGCCGGAGGACATCGGGCTCTCCTGGGTCGGTGCGCGGTGTGGCGCCCGAGGGCGCCCGGACGGCGGGGGAGCACAGGGAAAGAGGCGTGCCCCGGAACAATAAACTCAACCTCTTGCCGGGCAAAGGGTTGAGTTTCGCGCGGGAGGCGCGCTTGTGCGGATGCGGGACTCGCCGTCCCGGAAACGGACACTTCGCGGGCGTGCGCCGCCCCTACTCGCGCACGTCCGCGCTTCCCGCGGCGCCGGCCACCACGCGGTCGCGCCCCTCGCTCTTGGCCCGGTAGAGCGCGCCGTCGGCGGCGTCCAGCAGCCCGTCCGCGTCCGCCAGGTCGTCGCCCACGGCGATGCCGGCGCTGGCGGTGACGTGCACCGGGCCGGCGGCGCTGGGCAGGGCGAGCGCCGCCAGGTTCTCGCGGAAGCGCTCCGCGAAGGCCACGGCGCCCTCCAGCCCCGTGTCGGGGAGGAGCACCCCGAACTCCTCTCCGCCCAGCCGGGCGGGGAGGTCCAGGTTGCGGGCGGAGTGGCGCAGGATGCGGCCCACCCGCGCCAGCACCGCGTCGCCCATGCGGTGGCCGTGCGTGTCGTTGATCCGCTTGAAGTGGTCCAGGTCGATCATCACCACCGCCACGGAGCCGCCGGAGCGGCGCAGCCGCGCGGCCTCGCGCCGCAGCGCCTCCTCGAACACGTGGCGCCGCGACAGCCCGGTCAGCGGGTCGGTGAGCGCGTTGACCTCCGCCAGCGCCCAGCGCCCCGCCGTTTCCACCCCCACCGCCACCGCGAAGGCCAGGAAGCCGATCCAGAAGAGGCCGCCCACCCCGGGGAGCACGCTGGCGGCGGGGAGCACCCCGTACTCCGTCCCCAGGTCCCAGATGACGCCGCCGGCGAAGGCCGCCGTGCCGGCGAGCAGCGTGCGCGCGTGCGGGCCGCGCATGGACCCGGCGACCACGGCGCGCGCCACGATCGCCAGGAGCCCCGCGAACACGCCCAGGTTGATGAAGTCGTGGAAGCGCGCCAGAAGCTGCAGGGGGAGGAGCGCCGCCACGGGGATGCAGGCGGCGAAGAACGCCCCCGCCCAGCGGCCCGCGCGCCCGGCCCGCAGCCCAAACAGGTGGCCGATGAGGGCCATGAAGACGGGGCTCGCCGCCAGCGAGGCGATCAATCCCAGCCGGTACGGGTTGATCCACGGGATCACCGCCCCCTCGAAGGCCGGCGAGAAGGTGGCCCCGTACAGCGCCACCAGGGCGCACAGCGCCGCGAAGTACAGGTTCTCCCGCGCGCTGCGCCGCCGCAGGAAGAACACCAGGTGGTACACGCCGATGGCGAGGAAGAAGGAGACCAGCCCCCCGATCACCGTTTCGCGCGGCGGGGCCTGCGCCACCAGCACGTCGTAGCGCCCCACCCGCGCGCCCCCCATCATGCCGCCGTACGCGTACGCGTTGTACACCCGCACCGCCACCTCGTGGGGGCGCCCGGGGCGGGCCTCCAGCGCTTCCGCCGGGACCACGAACAGGGCGGGGTGGATCCCCTCCACGAAGCGCGGCGGAAAGGCCCCGCGCCCGCCCAGGCGGACGCCGTTCCAGAACACCTCGTACGCGTCGCCCACCGTGCCCAGCTGCAGCCCCAGGGGCCCGCGCGCCAGGGCGGGGGGAAGGACCACCTCGCGCCGGTACCACCCCCAGCCGTCGTGGCCGGGGGCCAGGATCTCCCACTCGGAGGGGACGCGCGCCGTGGCCCAGCCGCGGTCGTCCAGGCCGGGAATCGCCCACGCGGGGTCGTCGCCCGTGCGGAAGCGCCACTCGCCGTTCAGGGTGAGCGGCGGCGGGGCTGCGGCGTCCGCGGCGGGGAGCGATGGGGCGGCCAGCAGGGCCAGGCCGGCGAGGATCCAGGC
This sequence comes from Longimicrobiaceae bacterium, assembly GCA_040509335.1. Classification (GTDB taxonomy): domain Bacteria; phylum Gemmatimonadota; class Gemmatimonadetes; order Longimicrobiales; family Longimicrobiaceae; genus JAFAYN01. The sequence goes on from JBEVLE010000542.1 coordinate 2,838, forward strand.
GAACAAGGGTCGGCGAGAAGGAGTGGAAGGGCGATTCGCAGGATAAAACACGACTGAAAGTGCGTCAAGGATCCTGGCCGCACCGGGAACGCTCCTTGCGCGGAACCACTTGCGCGGTGCGGGGCCGCGCTTGCCGCGGCCCGGGGGCGGCGCTACGTTCCGCCCTCCAGTGTGGCAGCACAACCGTTTGGAGGAGGAAGACCCGCATGGAGATCACCCCGCTCGGCGACCGCTCCGGGGCGCTCGCCGCGTTCGGGATCCAGTCCGGTCCGCAGGCCGGCAAGGAGGTCCCCGTCCGATCCCCGGTGGTCCGCATCGGGCGGGCGGCGGGGAACGACGTCGTGATCCCCGACGACTCGGTGTCCGCGACCCACGCGCGCCTGGAGTTCGACCAGGGCGCCTGGCGCCTCACCGACCTGGAGTCCACCAACGGCACCTACGTGGAAGGGGTCCGCCTGGCCCCGCAGGTGCCCACGCCGCTGGGCTACGGGTCGTCGGTGCGCTTCGGCGGGATCCCGCTGCACTTCCGCGCCGTGGAGACCGCGGACCCCGCCGCGGCGCGCGCGGAGTACGTGGAGCCCGAGCGCGCCCCCGGGATCCGCGAGGCCGGCAACGGCGGCCGGCGCATCCCGGTGTGGCTGGTGCTCCTCCTGCTGGTGCTCCTTGCGGTGGCCGTGGTGCTGTTCACCACCTTCAACCCCGGCGAGGAGCCGCCCGCCACGCCGCCCGCCCCCACGGAGCAGCCGGCTCCCGCCGCGCAGACGGCGCCCGCGGCCGCGCCCCCGGCGCTCCCCGCTCCCGCGGTCGGCGCGCCGGGCGCGGTCCCGCAGGAGGGTGCCCCCGCGCCCGCGGCCGTTCCGCAGCTGCCGGACTCCGAGCTGGTGGATCCGCTGCCGCCGCAGCCGGCGGACACCGGGGCGTCCGCGCCGGGGAACGCGTCGCCGTGACCGTCCGCTGGGAGGCGGCCGGCGCCACCGACGTCGGCCGGGTGCGCCGCGGCAACGAGGACGCGTTCCTGATGGACCCGGAGCGCGGCATCTTCCTGGTGGCCGACGGGATGGGCGGCCACGCCGCGGGGGAGGTGGCCAGCGCCATCGCCCGCGAGGTGGTGGGCTCGGCGCTGGCGCGCGAGCTGGACGCCGGGGTGCGCGGCGAGGAGCTGGAGCGGATGATGGACGCTTCCATCCGCGCGGCGCACGCCGCGATCCTGGCCTACGCCGCCCGCCGCCCCTCCGCGCGCGGCCTGGGGACCACGCTCACCACCTGCGTGGTGCACGAGGACGGGGTGGTCCGCATCGGCCACGTGGGCGACTCGCGCCTGTACCTGCTGCGCGACGGCGCCCTGGCGCAGCTCACCCGCGACCACACCTGGGTGCAGGGCGAGGTGGACGCCGGCCGCCTGACCCCCGCCGCCGCCCGCACGCACGCCCTGTCGCACATCATCACCCGCGCGCTGGGCGCCGATTCCACCGACGCCCCGGACCTGATCGCCGGCACCGTGCTCCCCGGCGACCTGCTGCTCCTGTGCACGGACGGCCTCACCGGCAAGGTGGACGACCCCACCCTCGCCGAGATCCTCGCCGCCCCGCACCCGCTCGCCCGCCGCGTGGACGAGCTCCTCCGCGCCGCCAACGCCCGCGGCGGCGACGACAACATCACCGCCGTGGCGGTGGAGGTCACGGAAGGGAACAGGGAATAGGGAACAGGGAACAGCCTGCAACAGCAGGGCGGAACGACGGGTCCCGTCGCCGGCCCCTCTCCCGATCCCGGGGGAGGGGCTTTTCGTCGTTGCAGTTCTCGTCGTACCCATATGATGCTGTACGGAGGGAGACAGCCGGCAGTTTGGCTGGCTCACTCCGGCGAGGTGAGACCCCGCGGCTGTTTGCGGGGGCTCGCCGAGCCCGCGCAGGAGACCGGCGGGGCAGTTTCCGCCGGGCTCCGGAGCGGCCCGCCCCTACTCGCCGACGATCCCGCCCACGGGCAGCTGTACGCTGAACACGGTGCCTTCGGACCCGCTGCGGACGGTGATGTCGCCGCCGTGGTCGCGCACGATGCGGCGGGAAACGGCGAGCCCCAGCCCGGTGCCCTCGTCCTTGGACTTGGTGGTGAAGAACGGGTCGAAGATGCGGGGAAGCACCTCGGGCGGGATGGGGGGGGCGTCGTTGAAGAAGTCCACGTGCAGGGTGCCCGGGCCCGTCCCGTTCGCCACCTCGCGCACGGTGATGCGGAGCGCCCCGCCGCCGCGCTGCCGGAGCGCGTGCTCGGCGTTCAGCACGATGTTCAGGAACACCTGCTGGAGCTGGCTGGCGTCGGCGAGGAGCGGCGGGAGGGAGCGGGGGGCGCGGAGCGCGAGGCGCACCCCGGAGGCGCGCAGCTCCCGGTCGCGCAGCTCCAGGATCTCGCGCAGGGCGGCGGCGAGGTCCACGGGGTGGCGCTCGGGCTCGCTGCGGCGCGCGAAGCCCAGCAGGCTCTTGACGATGCCGCGGCAGCGCTCCACCTCGCGGAGGATGCGCTGCAGGTCCTCGGCGCGCTCGGGCTCGCGCTCGCCGCGCAGCAGGAGCTGGGCGTAGCCGCTGATGCTGGCGAGCGGGTTGTTGAGGTCGTGGGCCACGCCGCTGGCCAGCAGCCCCAGCGAGGACAGCTTGTCGCTCTCGCGCAGCTGCTCCTCCATGCGGCGCCGCTCCTCGGCCAGGCGGCGGGTGCGGATCTGCGCGGTGATGCGGGCGCGCAGCTCGGCGCCGCGGAAGGGCTTGGCGATGTAGTCGCTGGCGCCGGCGTCGAAGGCGGCGTAGATGCTCTCGGCGTCGGTCTTTGCGGTGACCATCAGGATGGGGAGCGCGTAGGCGTCCCAGCGCTGCCGCACGCGGTGGCACACCTCCAGCCCGGACATCCCGGGGAGCATCCAGTCCAGCAGGAGCACCTCGGGGAGCTCCTCCTCGTCCAGGAGCCGCAGCGCGGTGGGCCCGTCCGGCGCCAGCGCGACGTCGTAGCCGGCGCGCTGCAGCATCACCCGCAGCATGGCGGCGGAGGCGGGGTCGTCCTCGGCGATGAGGACGCGGGGGGGGAGCCCGCCCGGGGCGATCGCGGCGTCGGAAAAGGCTTCGCTCACGGCAGGGGCCCGGTGTCCGCCAGGTGGGTGCGCAGCTCGGCGGGAGAAAGGGCGAGGAGGGGGAGGACCTCCCGCGGCGCGATCTCCCTGCGCTCGGTGGCGAAGACGCGGAAGACGCGGGCGGTGTGGTACAGCTCGTCGGAAACGCGGGGGAGGTCGATGAGCCCGGCGCTCCCCCCCTCGGTGAGGCGCTGCACGGCGCCCCCGCGGCGCAGCGCCAGCAGGTCCAGCCCCATCATGCGCGGCTTTTCCGGGTAGTCCACGAACACCTCGCCCGTTCCCAGCCCCAGCCGTGCGGCCAGGTGGTCCTCCAGCAGGCGGCGCAGGTCGGTGTCCTGCGCGATCCACCCGTCCACGGGGAGCTCGCGGACGGCGTCGCCGGGGATCTCCAGCGCGCGCTTGGGGAGGCGCCGGCCGCGCAGCGCCGGGATCCAGCGCTCGGCCACGCGCCGCGCGCCGGGGTCGACGCGCCCCTCGGCGCGGGCCTCCAGCACGCCCAGCAGCTGCTCGTCGGTCTTTCCCACCAGCTCGTCGGGGCGGATCACGCCGGCGTCCAGCGCCTCCTGCACCAGCCGCTTGTACAGCACGGTGGCGGCGCGCACGGCGTGGTGCCAGTAGACGTTGCGGAACATCTGGTACTTGGCGAAGAGCAGCGACTCCAGCGCCGACGAGCCCTTTTCGTGGATCCCCACCTCCCAGCGCCCGCTCTCCGGGTCGCGCAGCAGCGCCAGCGCGTGGATCAGCCGGTCCACGTCCACCTCGCCGTACGGCACCCCGCAGAACATGGCGTCGCGGCGCAGGTACTCGATCTTGTCCAGGTCCAGGCTCCCGGAGACCAGCCCCTGCAGCGGCGAGTCCGAGCGCCCGCGGATCAGCGCCTCGATGCGCGCCGGCGCGTCGGGCGCGACCTCGGCCAGGGCGCGCCGGATGCCGTCGGCGGCCAGGAAGCGCGCGGTGTGCTCCTCGTGGTGCCCGGGGACGCGGTCGGCGTCCAGCTCCTCCAGCGCGTGCGAGAACGGGTAGTGCCCGATGTCGTGGAGGAGGGCGGCGTAGGGGACCACGCGGCAGTCGGCGGGGTCCACGCGCTCCAGCTCGCCGCGCTCGCCCAGGAGCGAGAGCGTGCGCCGCGCCAGGTGGTACACGCCCAGCGCGTGGTCGAAGCGGGTGTGGGTGGCGCCGGGGTAGACGAGGTACGCCAGGCCGAGCTGGCGGATGTGCCGCAGCCGCTGGAACTCCGGGGTGTCGATGACGCGCACGGCGACGGGATCGAGCCGGATGGTGTTCCAGACCGGGTCGCGGACGACCTCGAACTCCTGGGGCGGGTGCGTATCGGATTGTCGCATGGGAGCGGGGGAGTCTAGGCGCGGCGGGGTGGGGTGTCAAGAAGCGGCGGGCGTCACACCCGGAGCCTGTCCGCTTCGTCGCGCCGGGTGCGGCTGGCGCGCGCCGGGAGAGGCCGGCTACCTTGCCGGCGCCCGCAGTCCTCCCGGCGGCGGCCGTCCGGAACCCTCCGTCTCGCGAGCTGCGACATGGCCCTGGAACTCCTCATCGTCCCGCACGCCAAAGGGCCCAGCTCCTTCGTCCTGGTGGACGCCCTCCGCTACCCGGACTGGCTGGAGGGCAAGGCGCCGACGGGGTATGACCGCAGGAGCCCTCAGAAGGTCTTCAACTACCTGCGGCGCGACATGAACGACGCCACCAAGGGAACGGCCTTCGCCACCGGCTTCTATGCGGAGCTCACGAAGAGCGTGGCCGCCTTCGTGAAGGACTATTTCCACACCAAGGTCGGCTACCAGATCACCGACACCGAGGTCGGCACCGTGATCGCGGGAGTTCCGCTCTCCCTCGCGGGCGTGGAGAGCCTCCGCAACCAGACGGCCAAGCAGGTGAAGGAGCTCAAGGACGTCAAGAAGACGCTCATCAACGGCGAGCTCGGCGCCTGGGCGAACCGGGTGCGGGACGCGGCGATCCGCTGGTGGGTGACCGGCATCCGCCTGCCGACCTACACCGCCCCGGCCGAAAAGGTGACGGACGCGGCGGTCCGGGACAGCGCCGGGGTCTCGTGCGCGGTCCACACCTACGACGGCAGTAAGTGGACCGAGCAGGGGTCGCGCAAGGAGGCGGTTCCCCGGGCGACGGGTCCCAACCACGCCGAGATGAAGTGGAAGGATGCGCACGGAGATGCCCTGGCAGGGGAGCTTTCCTCCGTCACGCGCGTGGACTTCCACATCAGCGAGCAGCCCTGCGGCCAGTACTGCGCCGAGCGGATGATTCTCTGGTGGAAGGAGCTGGCCCCCGACACCGCGGAGGGGTACATCGTCACCTACAAGGAGCAGGATTCCACGGGGCGCGTCTACCGGCTCCTGGACGACATGATCCTGCGCCTGGCGTAGTAATGATTGCCCGCGAAAGAGAGAGGCGCCCCCGGCCGTCGGCC
>JBEVLE010000543.1:0-5476 GCA_040509335.1 Longimicrobiaceae bacterium
GACGCCCCCGCCCGGATCATCCGGCGGGGGCGTTTCTTTGTTCGGCGGCCGGCGGTGCCCCCCTCCCCCCGGCCCCCCTCCCCCCCCACCGAGGGAAGGGTGGGGCGCCGCGCCCGGGGGGGGGGCCCCCCCACCCGGGCGCGGCGCCCCACCGTCCCCCCGGTGGGGGGGGATGGGGGCGGGGGGGTTGGGGGGACCGCCGGCCGCCGAACAAAGAAACGCCCCCGCCGGATGATCCGGGCGGGGGCGTCGTCGTCGCGGGAGCCCGTGTCTCACACGGAAGTCGTGCGAGTAAGCGACCGACAGTGGAATGCCGAGGCTGAAAACGGCAGCTGCGTGAGGGATTTCGGCCCGAAGGGGCGAGACCGCGCGGCTGTTTGCGCGGGCTCGACTCCGTTACGCACGGTTGTTTCGTGCGTTACGGAGCCGAAGCCCGACCCCCGCGCCCCGCGGGGGGCACGCCCAACCCCGCCGTAAAAAGCCGTCGTCACTCCGGCTCCACCCCCAGGAGCCGCCGGACTTCGGCCACCACCAGCCGCGGCTCGATGGGCTTGACCAGGTACCCCGCGCAGCCCACCTCCAGCGCCAGCGCCCGGTCGGTGTCGAAGGCGTGCGCCGTCAGCGCGACCACGGGAACCCCCGCCGTCGCGGGGTCGGCCTTGAGGATGCGCGTGGCGTCCCAGCCGTTCACGTGGGGGATGGAGATGTCCATCAGCACCAGGTCCGGCAATTCCTCGCGCACGGCCCGGATCCCCTCGCGCCCGTCGCGGGCCTCCAGCACCCGGAAGCCGGAGTGCTCCAGGATGGTGCGGTACACGGTGACGTTGTCCTCGTTGTCCTCCACCAGGAGGATGGTATGGCTCATGGAAGGTTCCTGTCCGGCGTGCGTGGAGGACCGGCGCTCAGCGCTCGGGGATGTCGGGGTCGGAGGCGGCCACCAGCAGCGCCAGCTTGAGCTGCACCGCGCCTTCCAGCGAGCGCGGGTCCAGCCCGGTGAGCACGAAGACCCGCTCCAGGTGGTTGCGCACCGTGTGGCGGTGCAGCCCCAGGTCGGCGGCCGTGGCCGCCACCGACATGTCGCGGGCCAGGTAGGTGCGCAGCGTCCCCAGCACCAGGGGGTGGTCGCGCAGGGGGTCGAGCACCAGCGTCGCCAGGTTGCGGCGGCTGGGGCTGCTGGGCGCGAAGAAGGCCGCCGAGCCCAGCGACCGCAGCTCGTGCACGCCCGGCTCCCCGCCGAAGCGGGGCCCCGTGCGCGCGGCGTAGATGGCCTCGCGGTACGAGCGGCGCACGGCCAGCACGGGCCCCGCCAGCGGGTGCGGCTCGCCGATGCCCACGTCGGCGTCGTAGCCGGCCGGGCCCAGCGCCGCGCGGATGCGCTCGGCCAGTTCCCGCACCCGCCGCCGCCCTTCCGGCGCCCCCTGCTCGGCGAGGACCACCCACTGCGCCTCGTCCATCTGCCCGAACGGCGTCAGGCGGGCGGCGGGGCCCAGCAGGTGCCGCAGCACGTCCATGGGGTCCGCGCCGGGCCGGGCGCCCGGCCGCACCATCACCACCACCGCCACGCGCGGCACGTACAGGTTCCAGCCGCACACGGCGGCCACCACCCGGGCCTGCTGCGCCTCGTCCCGCGAGCCGCGCAGCAGCCGGTGCAGGAGCCAGCCGGGGTTGACGCTGTCGCGCCCCAGCGAGGAGGCGGCCTCGGCGAAGTCCAGCGCCAGGCCGATGGCGACGCCGGCCGCGCGCGCCGCCGACTCCACCCCGCCCCCGTCGCCGTGGGCGATCAGCGCGCCGGCGATGCGCCCGGTCAGGCGCACCGGCACGCACACCTCCCCCCCCATCGCGGGGTCCGGCGCCCGTCCGCGCTCCAGCACCTCCACGGCCCGGGGGACCACCCGGCCCGCGGGGTGCCCCCCCGTGGACGCCACCACCGCCCCGTGCAGGTCGGTGAGGGTGAACCCGATCTCCAGCTCCGCCGAAAGGCGGTCGAGCAGATCGCACGCCGGCGCCGGCAGGATCCCTCCCCTGCGCGCGCCCTGTGCAGGAATTTCCATGCGTCCCGTCCCGTCTGAACCGGTCTGTCTTCCGCGGCGGCGCCCTCGCGGCCCGCCCGCGGCCCTGCTTCCACGGGCGCGCTCCGCCCGCGCGCCGCCCGCCGGCGGCGTGCCCGCGATCCGCCCTTTTCGGCATCCGCGAGAAGTATCAGCGGGGAGGGCGCGCAGCAATGGCCCGCGGGGCGATGCCCCCGGAGGCGCCGGTCACCGCCAGGGCGAACCGCCGGAGCGGCGCGGGCCCGCCCGATCTTGTCAGGCGGGAAGCGGGGGCTTACCCTGCTGCGCGATCCCGTCCCCCGCCGCGTCCAGGAGCCGCATGCACCGTTCCGTCCCCGCCCTCGCCGCCCTCGCGCTGCTGGCGCCCGCCGCCGCGCGCGCCCAGGAGCCCGCCGCCTGGGGCGAGCCCCTGCGCTTCAGCACCTTTTCCATCGCCGCGGTGGATTCCGCCACCGGCGAGAGCGGCGTGGCGGTGACCACGCGCGTGCCCTGCGTGGGCAACGCCGTCCCGCACGTGCGCGCCGGGGTGGGCGCGCTGGCGACGCAGGCGTTCACGCGCGTGGAGTACGGGCAGGAGGTGCTCGACCGGCTGGCCCGCGGCGCCGCGCCGGAGGAGGCGCTGCGCCGCGCGCTGGCCGGCGACACCCTGGCCGCGCAGCGGCAGGTGGGGGTGATCGCCGCGGACGGGCGCTCCGCGCAGCACACCGGCACCGGCACCAGCCCGTGGGCGGGGCACCGCGCCGGGCGCCGCTACGTCACGCAGGGCAACCTGCTGGTGGGGCCGCAGGTGCTGGAAGCGGTGGCGCGGAGCTTCGAGGCCACGGAGGGGAGCGGGCGCCACCTGGCGGACCGGCTGATCGAGGCGCTGGCTGCGGGGCACGCCGCCGGGGGCGACGCGCGCAAGGGGCGCACGCAGTCCGCCGCGGTGGTGGTGGCGGACCCGCGCCCGGGGCGCTCCCGCCGCCCGGACCGGGTGACGGCGGACATCAACGTGTGCGAGCACCCCGAGCCCGTGGCCGAGCTGCGCCGCGTGTACGCCACCATCTCCGAGACGCTGGGCTTCCGCACCCTCCAGCAGTTCAGCGGCGGCGACGTGTGGCAGCTCAAGCTGATGCTGCACGCCCTGGGCCGCCTGCACCCCGGGCAGCGCGAGCTGGCGCGCGACGCCACGGCCAACACCTACACGCCGGACGCCGTCGCGGCGGTGGACGCGTTCCGGGCCGCCGAGGGGCTCGCCACGCCGGAGATGGGGTCCCCGCCGGGGCTGGTGGACGCGGACACGGTGGCGCGATTGTGGGTGGCGCTGGAGCGCGCCGGCCGGGCGGAGGAGGTGCGGCGGCAGATCCGGGAGCTCACCGCGGTGCGGCGCTAGGAGCGCGGGCCATGGAGATCGGCGTCTACACCTTCGCGGACACCAGCCCGGAGCCCGGCGCGGGCCGGGGGGCGGCGGCGGCGCAGCGGCTGCGCGAGCTGATGGCGGAGATCGAGCTGGCCGACCGGGTGGGGCTGGACGTGTTCGGCGTGGGCGAGCACCACCGCCCCGACTACGCGGTGTCGGCGCCGGCCGTGGTCCTCGCCGCCGCCGCCGCGCGCACGGTCCGCATCCGCCTCACCAGCGCCGTCACCGTGCTCAGCTCGGACGACCCGGTGCGCGTCTTCCAGCAGTTCGCCACGGTGGACCTGCTTTCCGGCGGCCGGGCGGAGATCATGGCGGGGCGGGGGTCGTTCATCGAGTCGTTCCCGCTGTTCGGCCACGACCTGGAGGACTACGACGCGCTCTTCGCCGAAAAGCTGGAGCTGCTGCTCGGGCTGCGCGCGGGCGAGCGCGTCACCTGGTCCGGGACGCTGCGGGCGCCGCTCCACGACCTGGCGGTGTACCCGCGCCCGCTCCAGGACCCGCTCCCGGTGTGGCTCGCCGTGGGCGGCACGCCGCAGTCGGCGGTGCGCGCCGGGACGCTGGGGCTGCCGCTGGCGCTCGCCATCATCGGCGGCGCGCCGGAGCGCTTCGCGCCGCTGGTGCAGCTGTACCGCGACACCGCGCGCCGGGCCGGGCACGACCCCGCGGGGCTCGCCGTGGGCATCAACTCCCACGCCTACGTGGCGGACACCTCGCAGCGCGCCGCGGACGAGTTCTTTCCCGCCTACGCCGAGGTGATGACCCGCATCGGGCGGGAGCGCGGCTGGCCGCCCACCACGCGGCAGCAGTTCGAGGCGCTGCGCTCGCCGCGCGGGGCGCTCCTGGTCGGCAGCCCGCGGGAGGTGGTGGACAAGATCCTCTTCCAGCACCAGGTGTTCGGCAACACGCGCTGCCTGCTCCAGGTGGGCCTCGGCACCCTGCCGCACGACCGGGTCATGCGCGCCATCGAGCTGCTGGGGACCGAGGTCGCGCCGGCGGTGCGCGAGGCGCTGGCGGGATCGGACAGGGGCGGGGGAGGAACGACGGGATGACCCAGGCGCTCGTGCCTATGGCATAGCGGGAGCATCCGGCGCGACGCCGGCGGTGGAGCCGTTTCCGGCGAGCCGCCGCCACAGCTCGCCCACGTACGCGTTCACGTCGTGCTGGAGGATCTCCACTCCACACTGGCGCCAGTACTCGGTTCCGTGGTCCCTGAGCACGATGGCCCAGGACCGCGGTCCGGGGTAGCCCCGGTGGGCGAAGCGGACCAGGGACTCGATGTCCTGGGCCGCGAGTCCGTGCCCCAGGAAAAGGATCGGATCCGCCGAAAGCGCCCGCTGGATCGGCGCCGGCAGCACGTGGGGGATGCGCGCCGCGAGGTCCCAGTAGTCCAGCCGCGTGGTGGCGTAGCTCTCGGGAATGCCGTCGTGGGGGTTGAAGCCGCCGTTGAGCTTGACCACGACGAACGCATCGGAAAACGGCTGAACGTTGCGCGGCCGCTCTATGACGCGCAGCGAGCCCTCCGGCGGCAGGTGGTAGAACAGCCCGCGGTCGGGACCGTCCGCCTGGTACGAGAGCAGGTGAAAAGGAAGCCCGGCGTCCGCCAGGCGGCGTTCGAGGACGTCGTCGTAGTTGGTGGTGATCACCACCGGGAACGGCACCGGCTTCCCGTCCGGGGTCCTGTACCGCCCCCAGGCAGCGAACATCTCGTGCGTGGCCCGCGGCGCGAGACGGGTACGCGCGAACAGCTTGCGGATCTCCTTGTACAGCTCCTCCCGCCCGAAGCGGTCCACGATGTACTGCGCGACCGCGTATCTCTCCTCCCCGAGGGCCTCGCAGTCGAAGATGCGCGCCAGCTCCCGGTAGAACTGGTCCGCCTTCATCACCGACGGGTAGTGGATCGCCGCCCCCAGGAAGAAGTTCAACCGGCCGTCCTCGACGAGCCGGACCACGCGGTCGAAGTGGGCGTCGAGCTCCGGCAGGGCCGCTTCGGAAGGCGGTGCGGGCACGGCGGCGGCGGGCGCGGCGGGCG
>JBEVLE010000544.1:0-18122 GCA_040509335.1 Longimicrobiaceae bacterium
GGGCCATCGCGGCCCCGCGCCCGCCGCGTTTCGTTTCCCCCCGCGCGCCTTTCCCCGCCGGCCCGCGCCCCCTAATCTACACAGGGTCAGCCTTCCCCGACCCCGCCCACGCGCCATGTACCGCTTCCCCCACGAAGTCGCCTACCTCCCCCGGACCAAGCTCAGCTACGTCAACCTCCCCGGGCTGCTCAGCGACGGGAAGCGCGACCGCACGGCCCGCGTCCCCGGCTTCGTCGCGGTGCAGCTGGGCGACCGCTGCTTCCTCATCTTCCTGCGCGACGGGGAGCCGTTCCACGCCGCCCGCATCGAGCCCGGCCGCCGCGAGCAGGTGGCGCTGGCGGAGGTGCTGCGCGTGGTGGGCACGGAAAGCGAGCGCGGCGAGGGCGGGCAGATCGCCTACCTGGGCGCGCCGGAGGCGCAGCTCCAGGCCATGCTCGCCACGCTGGTGCAGCCGCCTCTCCCCTGGACCAGCGTGGAGGACGCGCGGCGGCCGGACTGCCTGTTCCCCGCGCTCCGCGGCCGCGCCTTCACCGGGGTGGTGGAGCTGAGCGACGGGCGGGCGCACCAGTACCTGGTGTTCGAGAACGGCGGCTTCCGCACGGGCTACTTCTGCCGGCGCGACCCCGGGGTGCCCGTGGGCGACCACCTGCGCACGGTCTTCGCCGAGGCGGGCGACGCGCTGAGCGTGGGATTGTACGCGGGGCTCGCGGAGCTGCCGGTGCAGGCCGGGCCGGGGCTGGTGGACCTGTACCGCCGCATCGTGGGCGGGGTGCTGCGCGAGGTGTCGGCGCCGGTGGGGCGGGAGGCGGGGCTGGAGCTGATGCGGCGCACGCAGGCGCAGGTGAGGGTCCGCCGGCCGGAGGTGGAGGCCTTCGTCCTCACGGACGAGGGGCGGGTCCGCGGGGACCCGGTGGCCACGCCGCGCACGCTCACCGACGGGGTGGCGGAGTGGGTGACGGAGGCGCTGATCGTGGCGGCGGAGCGCTTCGCCGTGGACCCGGCGGAGGTGGTGGCGCGGGTGGCGCACGACTCGCGCTTCGTGCTGGCGGAGCAGGGGTTCTTCGCGCGGCTCCCCTGGGCGGTGGGGCTCTGAGGGTGGCGTCGCTCTACATCGTCAGCACGCCCATCGGCAACCTGGGCGACATCACCTTCCGCGCGGTGGAGGTGCTCAAGGCCGCCGACGTGATCCTGGCGGAGGACACGCGGCGCTCGGGGGTGCTGCTGCGCCACTACGGCATCGGCGGGCGGCTGGTCTCGGCGCACGAGCACAACGAGAAGTCGCGCGCCGGCACGGTGGTGGAGATGCTGCGCGAGGGGCGCGACGTGGCCCTGATCACCGACGCGGGTACGCCGCTCCTGTCGGATCCCGGCGCGCGCATCGTGCGCGAGGTGGTGGATGCGGGGTTCGACGTGGTCCCCATCCCCGGCGCCTCGGCGCTGCTGGCGGCGCTGGTGGCCTCCGGGATCTCCGCCGAGCGCTTCGCCTTCTACGGCTTCATCCCGCGCAAGGGTGGGCGCCGCACGGAGCTCCTGGAGGAGATCGCCGGGCTTCCCTACGCGGCGGTGCTGTACGAGTCGCCCAACCGCACGGCGGAGCTGCTGCGCGACCTTGCCGCGGCGGCGGGCTCCGACCGGCGCGTGGCCGTGGGGCGCGAGCTGACCAAGATGCACGAGGAGTTTTTCCGCGGGACGGCAGCGGACGCGGCTTCCCGCTTCGAGGAGCGCGAGGTGAAGGGGGAGATCGTGGTGGTGGTGGAGGGGCGGCCGGAGGACGCGGAGGCCGAGGCGGAAACGGACGCGCTGGCGGCGCGGTCCATCGCGCAGGCGCTCATGGCGCAGGGGATGTCGCCCAGCGCGGTGGCCAAGGAGCTGCGGCGGCGGCTGGGGATCGCGCGGAACGCGGCGTACGAGCTGGCGCAGGAAGCGGCAGAGGCGGCGGCGGAAGCTGGCTAGCCGCTTCTTCCGGCGCTCAGCTACGCCCGGTCTCCCACTCCGCGTCCCGGTCTCCACGTGCATGCTTGTACGCGGCATGGCGACGAGGCACATTTGCACCCGGACGACATGCTTCCGCCCTTCCCTGCGCCCACCCCGCACGCCCGTCTGCCATGGATCTCGGAAAGCTGGTACGCGACGAAGACGACCGAGACGTCCGGAAGGCCGCGCTCGTGGCGTCGGTGCTCGGCCTCGCCACCCTCATCAGCGGCGTCCTTTCCCTGCGCGAGACCGGGGGTGCCGCGAGCCTGGTCGTGGTGATCGGGCTCGTCCAGCTCGGGCTGGCGTTCGGCCTTTACCGGGGCAGCCGGGCCTGCGCCGTGGCCGTCCTGGCGCTCTTCGCCCTGGACCGCGTGGTCACGCTTCTCTCGCTGGGAGGGGCGGGGCTCGGGTTCCTGGTGTGGACGCTCATCTTCGGCGGGCTCCTGTACGGCGGCCTGCGCGGCACGTTCGCCCAGAACGCCCGCAGGAAGGCGCATCGAGCCGCCTCCTGAGCCGACGGATCCGGGCCGCCGCAGCCTGAACGGCGCTCTCCAGCACGTCAAAACAGAAGTCGATGTCGACCAGCAGCCTTACTATCCATACTTCTGGAAGAGATACTCGCGATAGTCATCTTCGTCCGGACCGCCCTTCGCCGCACCCAGGAGGCGGTGGATCGTCGGAGTCATCTCCTGCTCCTGCCCCTCTTCGTCCAACGGAAGCCGGGAGAGAAAGTCGCTCACGAGCTGCGATAGGCTTGTCGAGTGCAGTGCGCAGTAGCGCTCTCCGCGTTCAACTGCTTTCGGGTCGAGCGACAGGCTCTTGTTAATCCTCGCCATGGCCGGTTCTCCTGGTGTGCATCGCGCGTATCCGAGTCAAGTTCGTCCGGGTGTCCGCACCGGTACCCGCTCCACCTCCGCCTCGATCTCGTCCGGCAGCTGGTCCAGGAAGTCGTACCCCGTCGCCTGCTCCAGCGCGTCCACCGTGGTCAGGTACTCGCGCCACGGCTTGGTCGCGATGCCGTTCGCGTTGGGCATGTTCACCGCGATGACGCGCAGGTCGCGGGCGGACTTCACGTCCGCGAGCCCCCGCCCGTACGGCAGCAGCACCGCGATCTTCCAGGTGCTCGTGGGGATCGCCACCTTGCCGCGCCCCCTGAGCGTCTGAGGCTGCGGCGGAAAGATCCCGCCCGCCACCACGTAGATCTCCCGCCCCTCGCGCTGCGCCTGCTCCTGGAGGTAGCGCTCCAGCCCCAGCCACGGCCCCGCGTTCAGGTCCTGCGTCTGCGGGAGGACGTTGGTGAGCAGGAAGGTGGACGCGTTGTCCGCGGGCGTGGCCGTGCGCTCCTCGCTGCGCACCATGTGCCCGCGCGAGTAGCCGCTCCCCGTGTAGTCCGAGGCGACCACGCGCGTGAAGCGCGCCGGCAGCGCTGAGTCCGACATGAACGCCGGCGACCGCGGCTCGTCGCCGAAGTGCGTGCGGTTCAGGTTCCACGACACCCAGTTGGCCACGTTGAGCCGCGGGTTGTACGAGAGCACGTACTGCCGCTTCGCCAGCAGGTAGTCGTCCGCAGGATCGCGGTCGCGCGGCGTGCCGAACTCCACGTGGTTCCGGTAGACGGGGCCCGCCGCCGCCGTGGCGGTGTCCGGCACCGGCGCGAGCACCGGGCCCTCCAGCCCCTCCACCTGTCCGGGTGTCCCCCGGTCCCCCCGCCCGAAGCTGGCCTCCGACACCGTCCACGCCGGCCCGCCGGCCTGCGCGTGCGCCCCGTCCAGCGTCCGCAGCGACCACGAGGCGCCCCGGCGCGGCGGCGAGCTCCACGCCACCGAGTCCACCGTCGCGCCGCGGTTGTCGCGCACTACCAGCCAGTCGGCGGAGTTGGCGAGCGACAGGTCCGCGCCGTAGGAGTGGTCCGCGCGGACGCCGCCGTTGCGCGCCTGGGCGGCGGAGCGCGCCAGCACCACCGCCGCGCCCGGCCGCACCACCAGCGAGTGCCCGATGGTGTGCCCCGGGTCGCCGCGCGAGGCCAGCCGCCACCCGCGCAGCTCCGCCGGGGCGGTGCCCGCGTTGTACAGCTCGATCCACTCGCCCTGCTCGTCCGCGACGGCGCCCGGGTCCGCCAGCACCTCGCTGACGACGATGCGCGGGCTCCCCTGGGCCACGACGGACGTGGCCGCCAGTGCGGCGGCGAGGGCGACTGCCGGAATCAAACGGGATCTCATTCGTGCGACGGGCTCCGGTTCGGGGTCCATGCGGACTCAGGTCTCCAGCGCGGAGGCGGACAGCCCCGCGACCGTGCCGTCGGGCGCGCGGCCGAGCGCGTGGTAGCTCACCTGCACGTCGCCCACGCGGAAGACACGGACGTCGGCCAGCGATCCGGCGAGCGCCTGCTTGAGCGCCTGGAAGCGCGGGACGCTCTCCTGCGCGACCGGGTCGGCGGGGTCGGCCTCCTCGATGTGGCCGGCGAGGAAGCGGTCCAGCGACAGCTCCGCGGCGGGCGTGCCCTCCGGCTCCCCGAGTGCTTTCCGCACCGCGTCCGCCGTCAGCTCCTCCGGCGCGTCGCCGGGAAGCTCCTCGTACTCGAAGGGCGACTCCGTCTCGCTGATGAAGAGCAGCCCCTCCGCCGCGGCCTCCAGCCGCTCGCGTGTGCTCCTCCGCTCTGCGCTCTCGCTCATTTTCTCCGCCCGGTTGATCGTCGCCGCGCACCGCCCGCGCGCCGCGTGGCGAGGAGCGTGCCGCGGGTGTACCGCGCGCCGCCGCGCGGTGTTATCATCCCGCCGGCCGCCCGCCGGCGGGCGGCGGCGCACACACCGATGCTACGGGCGAGCGATGCAAAAGGACAGGGCCATCTTCCAGGACGAGCGCGGGCGCGGCTGGCTGGTGGAGATCCAGTACGGGCACCCCGCCCCCACCGAGCTGGGGATCTTCGCCGCGCGCTTCCGCTGCCCCGAGGATCCGGACGAGCCGGTGCGCGTGGGCTTCCTGTTCGCCGACGCCGTGGCGGCCGACGACGAGCCCGCCCTCCGCCAGGCGCTCGCCGAATCCGACCCGGCGAGCGCCATCGGCTGAGCCGGGCGACGCACCCGGCGCCGGGTCCTGCGTGCCCGGCGGCTCCGAGCCGGCGCCCCGCCGCTCCTTCTCCGCCTGAATCCTTCAGGGGGCTTCCGTGACCGATGCGATCCCAGCCGCCTCCCGGATTCCCGGCGCAGGTGGCGACCCGGACGGCAAGACACGCATCGATGCGCTGAACGAGCGCGCGTGGGAGACGCGGCATATGGACCCGACCGCCGCGCTGCGGCTCGCCCGCGAGGCGCTGGAGCTCGCGGATCGAGCAGGCTACCGCCTGGGCGCCGCGTACGCGCTGCGCAACTCCGGGGCGTGCCGCTGCCTGCTCCTGGACTTCGACGTGGCGCTGGCGGACCTCGGGCGCGCCCTGGAAACCTTCGGCGAGATGGGGGAGTCCGCCGGGTCGGCCAGCGCGCTGAACTGGGTCGGAAACGTCCATCATCGCCGCAGCGACTTTCCGGCTTCGCTGGCTTCGCACTTCGCGGCGCTCGGCCTGCAGCGGTCGGCCGGCGACCGCACCGGCGAGGCCGTGTCCATGATCGGCATCGGCAACGTACACTTCGCCATCGGCGAGTTCGCCCAGGCGCTGGAAGCCTACCAGGCGGCCCTGCGCCTCGCCGAGGAGGCGGGGGACCGGGTGCGGGTCGCTCAATCGGTCGTCAACATCGGCAACATCCACGGCGAGCTCACCGACTTCCGGCGCGCGCTGGAGTTCCACGGGCGGGCGCTCGCCCTCGCGCGCGAAGTCGGCGACCGGGAAAACGAAGCGGCATACCTGCTCAACCTGGGCGTGTCGCACAGCAGCCTGGGCGAGCACGAGCAAGCCCTGCGGCGGTTCCGCGAGGCCCTGGCGGTCGCCCGGGAGGTCGGCGACCTCCAGGTCGAAGCACGCGCGTCCGGCGAGCTTGGGCTGCTGCACGGGCGCCGTGGAGAGCGGGACGCGGCGCTTGAGTCGTGCGGCGCCGCCATCCGGGCGGCGCTGGCGACCGGCTCCCGGTATCTCGAAGCGGTCACCCGAACGACCATGGGGGAGCTGTTCCTGCTGCTGGAGGAGCCGGAAAAGACGCGGGAGGCGCTCGAGCAGGCGCTGACCATCGGGGAAGAGATCCGGGCGCGCGGGGTGGTGTGCGACGCGCACGCGGTGCTTTCCAGGGCGCACGAGGCGTGTGGGGACGCCGCCAGGGCGCTCCACCACCTCAAGAGCCACTACGAGGTCCGGGAGGAGACGCGCAACGCCGAGGCCGAGCGGCGCATCCAGACCCTGCTGGTCCAGGCGGAGGTGGAGCGCTCGCAGCGCGAGGCCGAGCTGCTCCGCACCATGAACGGCGAGCTGACCGCCGCCAACGACGCCCTGCGCGAGGCCGACAGGGAAAAGGCCTCGCTGCTGGAACAGCTGCGGCTGCAGGCCGCGGAGCTGGAGCGCCAGAGCCGGGAGGACGGGCTCACCGGCCTGGCGAACCGCCGCTGGACCGACGAGTGCCTGGCGGTGGAGTGGGAGCGCGCGCGCCGCTTCGGGGAGGACCTCGCCGTGGTCCTCGCGGACATCGACCACTTCAAGGGCATCAACGACCGGTTCTCCCACGCCTCGGGGGACGACGTGCTGCGCCGGGTCGCCGGGATCCTCCGCGCGTCGTGCCGGACGATCGACGTCGTGGGGCGGTATGGCGGGGAGGAGTTCCTGCTCCTGCTCCCGCGGACGCCGCCGGAGCAGGCCCGGGTCCTGTGCGAGCGCATCCGCGCCGCTGTCGAGGCCAGCGACTGGGCCACGCTCGACCCGGAGCTGCGGGTCACGCTCAGCATGGGCGTCTGCGGCTCCGGCGGAAGCGCCGAGGCGCTGGTCCGCGGGGCGGACGCCCGGCTGTACGAAGCGAAGCGGAGCGGACGCAACCGCGTCTGCGGATAGTGCGGTGGGAAAGAGCGGGAACGAGCGGGCGGGACCGGCATCGCCGGCCCCGCTCGCGTCGTAGTAGAAGCCGACACCGCCCCGCCGCCGGATCCGATAGCGGTACCCCGCGGCCGCCACGGAGCCACACCCAAAACGTGAACGGAGGGAAACCCGCCGGTAGTCTGGCGGGGTTCCCTCCGTGCGAAGGGAGACAGGCCGGCAGTTTGGCCTGGCTCCCGCAGCCCGCGCAGGAGACGGACGGCAGTATCGTCCGGCTCCGGAGCGGCCCCCCGCAAACAACCTCAGAGCATCGACACCAGGAACGTGGACGTCTCCGCGCCGTCGCGCTTGCTCGGCTGCGACGTCGCCTCCACCACGTTGACCCGCGCCGAGATCAGCTTGTGAAAGAACCCCTGCGTCACCCCGCGGTCGAAGTCGGTGGGGTAGGGCGTCCCCGTGACGATGGTCACCGAGTGGTCGCCCGTCATCTGGTAGGTGATCTTTCCCGGGTGCCCGCGGTGGTTCATGTCGAACGCCATGCCGAAGGACGCCGCGATCTTCTCGAACGAGTCCAGCCCCGGCGGGAGCATGATGTGGTCGGGGATCTGCTTGCCGATCTGGAACAGGGTGTTGGGCCCCATCTTCTCGCCGATGGTCTCCAGCGCCCGGACGTACCCCTCCAGCGGGTACCACGCCTCCGCCGACACGTTCTCGATCCCCTGCTCGGACAGGAGCTGCTCGCCGCGCTTGCGGAACGGGCCCATGGCGCTGAGCATGGAAAGGATGTTGCCGCCGCTCACCTCGAAGCTGGGCGGATAGGGACGGGCAGTCATGGGCTCTCGGAGGAAAGTGGGGTGGACGCGGGAAGAGCGCAGCAGCGGGAAAGTGTCGGCACCGGGCGCGGCGGGGATGAATAGTCTACGCGCCGTCCAGGGTGCGTGCAAGCCTCGCGACGGAGGGGCCGCGGCGTGGGAAGCGGCCGGAAAGTGAAGCGGGGGCGGGAGATCCGGTCCGGATCCCCCTCCCCCGCTGTGCGTGCGCCCGCGGACGGGCGTCAGGCCACCTGGAGCACCCGGGCGGGGTGGTGCAGGCGGGCCTGGGCGGCCGCGTCGCCGGAGGTGGCGCAGATCACCGCCACCAGCGTCTCGCCGGAGTAGTCCAACCCCACGTACCCCTCGCGCGGCTTCACCGCCACCACGTCGTGGCGGATGCGGTCGGACAGGACGAAGTCGCCGTACGGGACGAAGCCGGCGCGCCGCAGCCGGTCCACCCAGGCGGAGGCGCTCTCGTGCCTTTCGCAGCGCGTTTCCTCGGCGTTCCCCAGGATGTCCTGGATCTCGCGGGCGAAGAACATCTTGATGGCCGCCGCCTCGAGCGCCGGGAGCCCCGCGCGGTCCACCAGGTCGAAGGTGAGGCCGAAGTGGCGCCAGCAGTTCTCGAAGCGCTCGCCCAGCAGGTGGGTGTGGTGGTCCGAGCTGGGCTCGCACAGCACCACCGCGAGCGGGTTGAGCTGCCGCAGCCTGCGGAAGAACTCGGTGCGGGCGCAGTAGCCGTTGCCGCGGTCCAGGATGTGGTGCGCGGCGAAGGCGGCGTGCATCACCAGCGGCCCGCGCGCCGAGCCGAAGAGCGCCCAGTGCTCGTCCCGCAGCTCCTCGGCGATCAGGTTGAGCGCGTGGAACTCCAGCTCCACCCCCAGCTCGTCCGCGGCGGCGCGCAGCGCCGCCTCCGCCGCGCGCAGGCTGGCGGCGTCCGGCTCCACCGCGAACCCGGTGAGCCGGCGGGGGAGCTGGCCTCGCGCGGCCAGCTCGCGGAGCACGGCCGTTTCCTGCCGCCCGGTGCCGATCCCCAGGTCCAGCAGCGCCACCTCGTCCCACCCGGCCAGGAAGCCGGCCAGGATCTCGTTGGCGACCTCCACCGACAGGCGCACGCTGGGAAGGTGCTCGGCGAGCAGGTTGAAGAGCGAGATCTGCTGGAGCTCGAACTGCTGGAGGTACAGGTTGATCTCGGCGGAGCGGGCGGGGTCCAGCCGCCGCGACAGCGCCGACGCGAAGATGTAGTCCTGGAGCCCCTCGGGATCGGACCCGGCCTCGGGGCGGTCGGCGACCACGCCCCCCAGGAGGTAGCGCGCCTCGTCCTCGCGGCCCTCCAGCGCCGCCCTGAGCACCGCCCGCAGGGCGTTTTCCTTGCTGACGTTCATCGTCCGGTTGTTTCCGTGGTGTTCTGCCGGGCGCGCGTGCCGCGGTGCGTCGGCCGCGCGCTTCGTGGATGGTGCGGTGTGTCTACGGGTCGCCGGCTCCGCGGGGCTGCCGCCGCGGCGGGAGGCCGGGGCTCAGATTATGGCATTTCTCGTTATCTGTCCGAATATATGTGTAGGGG
The DNA here is from genome assembly GCA_040509335.1 of Longimicrobiaceae bacterium. GTDB lineage: Bacteria > Gemmatimonadota > Gemmatimonadetes > Longimicrobiales > Longimicrobiaceae > JAFAYN01. The sequence continues at coordinate 9,299 of JBEVLE010000544.1, forward strand.
TGGACAGCGTCCAGAGCTCCCGCCGGTGCGGGAGTGGACGGGCCGGCCGTGGACGCGCCGACACCAGGGCAGGCGCCATGCCGCGCCGCACGGGGCCCGCCGCCGCATCGGCGAACGTCCACCAACTTCAACAAACGTTTGTGCTTGCGGGTACCCGTGCGTGGGTGCGGTGTTCCTGGCGTGCCCCACCCGGGTGCCGCACGCGTGCACCAGGGTGTCCCTTCCGTGCCTCACCCGGGTGTGAACTTTCCCGTCCGCGGCGGCCCCGCGGGGCGGGGAACCGCCGCGCCGCCACGCGGTACCGAGGGAATGCCACCGTCCACCCGCCAGGACCTGTACCTCACCCTGGAAGCCTCGGAGCTGCTGCGCCGCGAGATCTCGCGGGCGCGCGGCAACGAGGTGTGCTTCCTCGCGCGCGTGGGCGAGGACGGCGAGGTGTCCGAGCCGCGGGTGGTGGCGCGCGGCCACGCCTCGGCGGTGCTGGCCGCGGTGCGCAGCCCGGAGCCGGGCGGGCTCCTCATCCACAACCACCCCTCCGGCCGGCTGGAGCCCTCCGAGGCGGACCTGGCGGTGGCGGCCCAGCTGTGGGAGCAGGGGCTGGGCTTCGCCATCACCGACAACGCGGCCTCCGAGCTGTACGTGGTGGTGGAGCCGCCGGACGAGGACCGGACGGAGCCGCTGGACCTTGACCGCATCGACGCGGACCTGGGGCCGGGCGGCCCCATCGCCGGGCGGCACCCGCGCTACGAGGACCGCCCGCAGCAGCGCGACCTGTCGCGGATGATCGCCGGCGTGTACAACCAGGGCGGGGTGGGGATCGCGGAGGCGGGGACGGGGACCGGCAAGTCGGTGGCGTACCTCCTCCCGGCGATCCGCTGGGCGCTCCAGAACCGCGAGCGCACGGTGGTCTCCACCAACACCATCAACCTCCAGGAGCAGCTGGTCGAAAAGGACCTCCCCTTCCTGCGCCGCGCGCTGGGGGAGCCCTTCCGCTTCGCGCTGGTCAAGGGCCGCCGCAACTACGTTTCCATCCGCCGCGCGCTGCTGGCCCGGGAAACCGCGCCCGCGCTCTTCGACGCGCAGAAGCAGGCCGAGCTGTCGTCCATCGTGGAGTGGCTCAAGAAGACGCAGGACGGCTCGCTCTCCGACCTGTCCTTCCGCCCCTCGGGCGAGGTGTGGGACGAGGTGTCGTCCGAGTCGGACGTGTGCCTGCGCGCCAAGTGCCCCCACTTCGAGGAGTGCTTCTACCAGCGCGCCCGCCGCGACGCCTCCTCGGCCGACGTGGTGGTGGTCAACCACCACCTGCTCTTCTCGGACCTGGCCGTGCGGCGCATGCAGGGGAACTGGACCGCCCCCGCCGTGCTCCCCCAGTACAAGCGGCTGGTGCTGGACGAGGCCCACAACCTGGAGGAGTCCGCCACCAGCCACCTGGGCGCCACCGTGTCGCGGCGCGGGCTCTTCCGCACCCTTGCACGCCTGGAGAACCGCAAGAAGGGGCTCCTCCCCGCCTTCGCGGAGGCGCTGCGCCTGCGCCCGGACGACCTGCTGGCGCGCGGCGCCCTGGACCACATCGGCGAGCGGCTGCTCCCCGCGCTGGACGGCGCCCGCGAGCGCGCGGCGACGGTGTTCTCCTTCCTGGAGGATGTGTTCAAGGAGGCGGGGGCCATGATGGTGCGCCTGCACGACGACTTCCCACGGCACCCGGTGTGGGTGCTGGGGCTGGAGGACGCGCTGGTGGGGCTGCTGGAAAACATGGACTCGCTGCTGCGGGGGATGGAGCTGCTGCGCGAGCGGGTGGGGCTGGACGAGGCGCTGCGGGAGATGCTGGAGCCGCAGCTCATGGAGCTGCGCGGCGCCGCGAACCGGGTGGAGGCCGCCGCCGACGCCCTGCGCGCCGCGCTCCGCCCGCCCGACGACGGGCTCAAGATGGTGCGCTGGATGGAGCGCCAGCCCGAGCGCGACGGCCGCGAGGGGAACCTGACGCTGTCCGCCGCGCCGCTGGACCTGTCCAGCGTGCTGCGCGAGAGCCTGTTCGAGAAGGTGCCCAGCGTGGTGCTCACCTCGGCCACGCTGGCCACGCAGGGCAACTTCCGCTTCGTGCGCAACCGGCTGGGGCTGTGGGCGCCGCGCGAGGGCGAGGCGGAGGGCGAGCTGCGGGTGGAGGAGGCGGTGTACCCGTCGCCCTTCGACTACCGGGAGCAGGCGCTGTTCGTGGTGCCCACCGACCTGCCCGTTCCCGCCGGCGACTCCGACCCGCGGCACGACGAGGCCACGGTGCGCGCCGTGATCGAGCACGCCCGCATCTCGGACGGCGGATTGTTCGTGCTCTTCACCTCGTACCGGGCGCTGCGCCACGTGGCCGGGGAGCTGAGGAAGCGCAAGATGGACCTGGAGTGGCCGCTGTTCGTGCACGGCGAGGCGGCGCGGGGGCAGCTGGTGGAGCGCTTCGCCGCCTCCGGGCGGGGGATCCTGCTGGGGACCACCTCGTTCTGGGAGGGGGTGGACGTCCCCGGGCACCCGCTGCGGGGGCTGGTCATCCCCAAGCTGCCCTTCAAGGTGCCCACGGAGCCGGTGACGGCGGCGCGCATCGAGGCCATCGAGCAGGCGGGGGGGAACTCGTTCATGAGCTACATGCTCCCCAACGCCGCCATCCGCATGAAGCAGGGGTTCGGGCGGCTGATCCGCTCGCGCGAGGACCACGGGGTGGTGATGGTGCTGGACGGACGCATCGCCAGGAAGAGCTACGGCCGCTATTTTCTGGAGTCGCTCCCGGAGGTGCCGGTCCGCATGGCCCCGTGGAAGGAGGTGCGCGGGGAGATGGAGCGCTTCTACCGCAGCAGGCAGGAGGCGCTTCGAGCGGGGTGAGCTTCGGCTGGTCCTTGCGTGGGGCCGCTCCGGAACCAGGCCAAACAGCCGGCCTGTTTCCTACGCGGGCTCCGGGAGCCTCGCCAAACAGCCGGCGAGTCTCCCTTCGCCGGAGTGAGCCAGCCGAAACTGCCCGGCTGTCTCCCTCCGCAACGGATCTGGGGGGTACTGCGGAACTGCGGACCGCAAAGGCGGGTCCAAGCAGACTCCGTCGCGCCGTCGCAGGCTGTTCCCTGTTCCCTGTTCCCTGTTCCCTGTTCCCTGTTCCCTGTTCCCTGTTCCCTGTTCCCTGTTCCCTGTTCCCTGTTCCCTGTTCCCTGTTCCCTAGCCGTTCTTCCTCATGCCCACTCCCCGCCCGTCCAAGATCGTCTGCGTCGGCCGCAACTACCTGGAGCACGCCCGCGAGCTGGGGAACGAGGTGCCCGAGCGGCCGCTGCTCTTCTTCAAGCCGCCCTCGGCGCTGGTGGAGGAGGGCGACGCCATCGTGCTCCCGCCGGAGTCGGAGCGGGTGGAGCACGAGGGGGAGATCGCGGTGGTGATCGGGGCGCGGGCGCGGCACGTGAGCCGGGAGCGGGCCATGCGCTACGTGGGCGGCTTCGCGGCGCTCAACGACGTCACCGCGCGCGACCTGCAGAAGACCGACGGGCAGTGGGCGCGCGCCAAGGGGTTCGACACCTTCTGCCCCATGGGCACCGTGGTCCCGGCGGAAAGCGTGGAGTGGGAGGCGCTGGAGGTGATCTGCCGGGTCAACGGCGAGGTACGCCAGCACGGCCGCGCGCGCGACATGGCATTCGACATCCCCACGCTGGTGGCGTACGTGTCGGGGATCATGACGCTGGAGCCGGGCGACGTGATCGCCACCGGCACCCCCGCCGGCGTGTCGCAGCTGCGCCCCGGCGACGTGGTGGAGGTGGAGGTGCCGGGCGTGGGAACCGTCCGCAACCCCGTGGAGGCCGCATGACCGTGACCCGCAACCGCGCCCTGGCCACGCTGGTGGCCGCCGTCACCGCCGCCGACTGGGTGAGCAAGGCCTGGGTGCAGAACCGCCTCCCGGTGGACGGCTGGCACACGGTGGTGGACGGCTGGGTGGTCTTCACCCACCGCCGCAACACCGGCGTGGCCTTCAGCATGTTCGCCGGCGGCGGCGAGAGCTGGCTGCGCCTGCTGGCGCTCACCCTCGCCGGCGTCGTGGGGATCGTGGTGTGCGTGCACCTGATCCGCACCACCCACGACCGGCTGCTCCACTTCGCCGCGGCGCTGGTGGTCGCCGGGGCCATGGGCAACCTGGGCGACCGCCTCCTCAACGGCGCCGTCACCGACTTCATCCTGGTGCGCTTCTTCCCCTTCGTCTTCAACGTCGCCGACGTCGCCATCACCGTCGGCGGGATCCTGCTCGCCCTGCGCCTGGGCCTCGCGGGCGAGCCGCGGCAGGGCCCGCCGGAGCCCACGCCGGCCTGAACGGCAGGGAACAGGGAACAGGGAACAGGGAACAGGGAACAGGGAACAGCCTGCAACTGCGGCGCGCGCGAAGCGTGCGGCGCCACGACGGCCCTCCTCCGACCGCGGGGGAGGGCTTCGTCTTTTCGGTGGCCCGGGGCGTCGGCGGTGCGGGCGGCGAGGAACGGCCGTGCGGCTCGCCGTTCCCCGCCGTTCCCCACCCCTTGTGCGGAGGGAGACCCCCGGGGCAGTTTCCGGGGGGCTCCCGCAGCGGCCCCCCGCACAAGACCCGGATTCATCCACGAAAACCCACCGCAGACCTGATACATGCCCGATACCTGCAAACGGCTGAACACCCTGCCGCCGTACCCGCTCCAGGACGTCCCCGGGATCAAGCGCGACCTCGTGGCAAAGGGCGTGGACGTGATCGACCTGGGGGCCGGCGACGCCGACCTGGCCCCGCCGCCGGACGCGGTGGAGGCGCTCCGCGCGGCGGCCCTGGACCCGGTCAACTCGCGCTACGGCTTCCAGATCGGGCTGGCCGCCCTGCGCGAGGAGATCGTCCGCTTCATGGACCGGCGCTTCGGCGTGCGGGTGGACGGCGACCGGGAGGTGCTCCCCCTGCTGGGCTCCAAGGACGGGATCTTCCACCTCCCCTTCGCCTTCCTGGACCCGGGCGACGTGACCATCATCCCCGACCCCGGCTACCAGGCGTACCTGGGCGGGACCGTGCTGGCGGGCGGGGAGCCCTACGTGGTGCCGCTGCGGCCGGAGAACCGCTTCCTGGTGCCGCTGGAGGACATCCCGGCGGAGGTGGCGCGGCGGGCCCGCATCCTGTACCTCAACTACCCCAACAACCCCACCGCCGCGGAGGCGCCGCGCGAGTACCTGGAGGACGCGGTGGCGTTCTGCCGCGAGCACGACGTGGTGCTGGCGTACGACAACGCGTACTCGGAGGTGGCCTTCGACGGCTACGTGCCGCCCTCCATCCTGGAGATCCCCGGGGCGCGCGACGTGGCCCTCGAGTTCCACTCGCTTTCCAAGACGTACAACATGACCGGGTGGCGCGTGGGGTGGGCGGCGGGACGCCCGGAGCTGGTGGCCGCCCTCAAACGCGTGAAGACCTTCGCGGACACGGGGCTCCCGCTGTTCGTGCAGCACGCGGCGGCGGCGGCGCTCCGCTCGCACGGGGAATGGCTCCCCGGCAACCTGGAGGTCTTCCGCCGGCGGCGGGACGCGGCGGTGGAGGGGCTGCGCGCGGCGGGGCTGCGGGTGGATGCGCCGCGGGCGACCATGTACCTGTGGGTGCCGCTCCCGGCGGGGACCGGGTCCGAGGCCTGGGCGCGGCGGCTCCTGCTGGAGCAGGGGGTGGCGGTGACGCCGGGCGCGTCGCTGGGCGCGGGGGGCGAGGGCTTCTTCCGCATCGCGCTCACCACGGGCGAGGACCGGCTGCGCGAGGCGGCGCGGCGGATCGGGGCGATGCTGTAGGGAGGAAGCGCGGAGGGCGGCGGGGGGGACGGAACCGACGTAGCGGGAAGGGAGTAGAAGGTCCGTATGACGCCTCCCGCCATTGCTCCGCCGCCTCCCCCGGAGGCCCCGCCCGAGCAGCCGACCCCCGTCCTCCGCGTGCACGCGCCGCTGCGCCGCTTCGGCCGCCGCGACCCGTCCGGGCGCCCGTCCGCCGCGTCGCTGGCGGGCTCCGTGGCGGTGCACCTGGCGCTGGTGGCGCTGGCGGTGGCGTTCGTGCGCATCGGGCCCAAGCTGCTGGACCGCGGCGAGGCGCCGGTGGAAACGGTGGAGTACTTCGACCTGGCCTTCCCCCAGCCCGAGGCCGGGCCGCGGGTGGCGGCGGGCGAGCCGGCGGAGGCGGTGCAGTTCCCGCAGGAGGCGCCGGCTCCGCCGCCGGCGGGCGCGCGGCCGGAGCGCGGCGAGCGGACCGGGGCGCCGGGCGAGGCGCTGGTGTTCCCGTCCGGGGCGCCCACGGGGATCCCGCAGGCGGGGGGCGCTCCCGCGTCGCAGGGAACGGGGACGGGCGGGGCGGGACAGCCGGGCGGCACCGGGACGGGCGGGAGCCCGCTGCGCCCGGGGATCCGCGACCCGCGGCTCTTTCCCACGCAGCGGCCGGTTCCCGCCCGGCCCGAGCAGACCCCGCACGAGGAGTACATGGGCCGGCTGGGAACCTCGCTCGGGGAGTACAACGACAGCGTGGCCGCCGAGCAGGCGCGGGCGCGCAACGCGCTGGACTGGACGCTCCGGGACAAGGACGGCAACCGCTGGGGCGCTTCCCCCGGCAAGATCCACCTGGGCAAGATCACCCTCCCGGCCCCGTTCGGCTTCGCGTCCAGCCCGGACGCGTCCGCCGAGGCGCTGCGCGAGTCCGGCCAGCGCGCCGAGATCGACCGCCAGGTGGCCGACCGCGAGCGGAGCAACTCGTTCCAGGCGCGGGTGCGCGCCACCCGCGAGCGCAAGGACGCCGAGCGCCGGCTGATCCGCGGCGAGAGCTGACCGCTCGCCCCCGCAATCGTCTCCCCCCGCGCCCGCACCGGAAAAGCCCGGTGCGGGCGCTCGTTTTCGGGCCCTGCCTGGAACGCGAATTGCACCCCCCGGCCGGGCCTGTCGTGCGGTTGACGACCGATCGTACATCCTGGTTCAGGGGGGGTTATGTGGGAGATTCGTGAGCGCCAAGACGAGGGCGACCTCAGGCAGGATGCGCTGACGTTCGTGCTGGGCGCCGCGGGAGGGTTCGCGTTGGGGCTGCTCCTGTCGGGGCGGGTGAAGCCCGCCGCGAGCCGCGCGCGCGAAAGGGCGGGGCAGAAGGTGGGCGAGCTGCGCGGCCGGGCCGAGGAGCAGCTGCGCGGCCGGGCGGACGAGCTGCGCGGACGCGCGGAAAGCCTCCGCGGCCGGGCCGGCGAGTTCCGCACCCGCGCCGAAACGATCCGCACGCGCGCGGCCGGCGTGGCGGCGGCGTTCCGGCCGGGGCGGCTGCGCCGGGCGACCCGCGACCAGGACGAGCTGACGCGGCTGGAGGACTCGGTGCTCGACGCCTTCCTGGCGGACGAGGTGCTGGGGGAGCGGGGGATCGACGTGGGCGCCATCAGCCGCGGCATCATCGAGCTGTCCGGCTCCGTCTACACCGAGGACGAGGCCGACCGCGCCGTGCGGCTGGCGCAGCGCGTGGCCGGGGTGGACACGGTGGTCAACCGCCTGGACGTGGAGGACGACGGGCACCGGCGCGGCCGCATCCCCCTGCGCGACGAGGACGCCGCCCGCCGGGAAACCGAGTGGACCGGGCTGAACAGCGGGATGGGGCGCCGCCGCCAGGGGCGGCAGACCGACCCCGACCGCTCCGACGACTCACGACACATCCAGGAGGTATCCTTGGAGCACACCGACCGCGGCGAGTTCGAGCTGGAGACCGGGCACTCGCGCCCGCTGGGCGCCGAGCGCTCCGAGGCGCAGGGCGGCAAGCCCTCCAAGTTCCGCGAGGACGAGCTGGACAACCAGGATCCCACGGGGCCGCACACCCACGCGTCCCCCCGCGCGCCGACCGGGTCCGACCTGAACACGCAGTCGCGCGTGGGCGAGGGCCCCAAGCCGGGGACCGAGCTGCGCCTGGAGGCCGCCGACCTGCCGGTGAAGCCGCACGGCGAGAGCCCGCGCGCCGGGGGCGAGGGCGGCGAGGAGGCCTGACCTCCCCGCGCCGTCCACGCGGTTCCGCGGCGGCGCGGCGGGGTCTTCCCGCCGCGCCGCCGCCGCGTTGGGGCCCGTCCGGTTGAGCCGCGGGGCGCGAGCGGCTAGATTCGCCCCTGCGCGCGGCCCGGGGCCGCCCGTCCGTCCACGCCTTTCTCCAGCCGAGACCCCATGGCCGGTTCCGCCCTCAAGGAGCAGATCCGCGGCGACCTGAACACCGCCCGCCGCGAGCGCGACAAGCTGCGCACCACCGTGCTCACCACCCTGCTGTCCGACCTCCGCAACCGCGAGATCGAGGTGGGGCACGAGCTGACCGACGAGGAGGTGCTCCCCGTGGTGGGCACCGGAATCAAGCGCCGCCGCGAGGCCGCCGAGCAGATGCGCGGCGGGGGGCGCGAGGAACTGGCCGCCAAGGAGGACGAGGAGGCGAAGATCCTCGCCGTCTACCTGCCGCCGCAGCTGGGCGAGGCCGAGGTCCGGGCCTTCGTGCGCGAGGCCGTCTCCGGCGGGGCCAAGGATTTGGGCGGGGTGATGAAGGCCGTCATGCCGCGGGTGAAGGGGCAGTTCGACGGCAAGGAGCTGAACCGCATCGTGCGCGAGGAGCTGGGCTGAGTCTGGTTTCTTCCGCGTAGGCGGGCCGCTCCGGAGCCGGACGATACAGCTGTCCGTCTCCTGCGCGGGCTCCGGGAACCCCGCCAAACCGCCGGCGGGTTTCCCTGCGCCGGAGTGAGCCTCGCCAAACAACCGGCGAGTCTCCCTCCGAACAGACTTTAGGGGGTACTGCGGAACTGCGAACGGCGAAAGGCGCCTCCACCGGGATCTCCCGGCGGAG
>JBEVLE010000545.1:0-2898 GCA_040509335.1 Longimicrobiaceae bacterium
GCGTGAGGGATTTCGGCCCGAAGGGGCGAGACCCGGCGGGGCTGTTTCCGCCGGGGCTCGACTCCGTTACGCACAGTTTTATCGTGCGTTACGGAGCCGAAGCCCGACCCCGGCGCCAGCCGGGGGCACGCCCGAACCCTTCCGTTCAAGCAGTTCCGCCGTCAAGGATTCAGCCAGTAGTTCACCTTGATCAGGAACACGTTGTCCGGCCGTGCGCCGAACAGGGCGCTCCGGTCGCGGTTCAGGCTGAAGTCCCCCACCACGTCCTCGTCGAAGCGCCGCTGCTGCCACGCCACGTACAGCGTGGAGCCCGGACGCCACTCCCAGCGCAGCACCGCGTTGCCGCGCAGGAAGCGCTGGTTGAAGTCGCGCTGCGAAAAGAACTGCCCGAAGCGGAAGGGCGCCGCCGGCCCGACCCCGTCCGGGTCCGCCGTGAACGAGCCGTCGTCGTTGCGCGCCAGCGTCCCCCGGTCGCGGCCGTAGACCGCGAAGTCGAAGGTGCGCGCCGCCTCCAGCTCCTTGTAGTCGCCGAAGTCCGCCGCGCTGATCAGCGGCTGCGCGAAGAGCTGCAGCGTGAGCCGCGGCGTGAAGGTGAGGTCCAGCCGGGTGTCCAGCGACAGCTCCGTCTGCTCCAGGTCCGCGAACACGTAGCGCCGCCCGAAGGTTTCCGTCGCGAGCGCGTCGCGCACCGAGGCCACGTACTGCGCCTCCAGCCGGCCGCGCACGAACGCCGGGCCCACGCTCAGCGTCCACCGCGGCGAGGGGCGCACCGTCACCCCCGCGTCCGCCTGCACGCTCCCCCCGCCCCCCGCGTCCTCGCCGTAGTAGGCGGAGGCGTACCCCGTCACCCCCTTGCGCGGGTCGGAGTTCACGGCCAGGTACACGCGCCCGTCCGCGGGGCGCCGGGTCAGCGGGCCGCCGCGCGTCAGCCGGTCGTCCGTGCTCGCGAGCGAGTAGCCGGCGTTGAAGGCCACGTTCCAGTAGTTGCGCAGGAGCCAGTTGCTCCCCAGGAAGAGCGTGTTGCCGATGTGGTCGCCGTCGTAGTTGCCGTCCAGCCGCGCCTGCCCCTGCACCCGCCAGTTGCGGAAGGTGGGCCCCGGCGTGTTTTCCAGGTAGGTGACCGAGGCGGTGCCGCGCAGCAGGTCCGAGCGGGTGCTGAAGCCCAGGTCGTTGATCTCGTAGCCGGGGCTGATGGTGGTCAGCGCCGCGCTCCCCCGCCAGTGCCGCCCCGCCTGCCGGGCCAGCGTCAGCTCGCCGGCCAGCCCGGCGAGCGAGGTCGCCAGCGTGTCCAGCTCCACGTGCCCGGCGTCCGGCCGCTGGAAGTAGCGCGCCGAGGAGCGCTGCGCCGCCCCGATCACCCCGCGCGCCCCGGAGATGGTGCTCCCCGCGGCGTACCCGCTGAGCACCCAGCTGCGCCGCGCCCACTCGTGGCGGAAGTCCGCCCCGCCCGCGTACGCCGAGGAGCGCAGCGACGCCTCCAGGGCGTCGCCGTCCAGGTCGCGGTTCACCGCCGTGGCGATGGCGCCCAGCGACGTCTGCCCCGAGCGGAAGTCGCGGCGGGCGCGCCCCACCAGGTAGTTGGTGAGCGGCTCCACCACGAAGCGGTCGGCCGGCGCGCCGGGCTCGGCGTCGAAGGGGCGGAAGCGCACCTCCTCGCGCTCGGTCAGCGCCTCCATCAGCCCCACCGACCACCCGCCCGTCTTCCCCGACAGCTTCGCCGCGCCCAGGATGGTGGTGGCGACCAGCTCCTCCGCCGCGCCCGGCGCGAACAGCTGCGGCGTCCGGCCGATGCGGCGCGTGTAGAACAGCGCCGAGGCGCCGGCCCCCGTGTAGAAGTTGAAGTTGTCCGTCCCCTCGATGAAGAAGGGGCGCTTTTCCGGGAAGAAGGTCTCGAACGCCGTCAGGTTGACCACCGCCGGGTCCACCTCCACCTGCCCGAAGTCCGGGTTCAGGGTGGCGTCCAGCGTCAGGTTGGAGGTGACGCGGTACTTGAGGTCCAGCCCCCCGGAGACCCCGTACTCCGAGTCGGTGCGGAAGGGGTTCCCGGCCGGGTCCACGTACTCCGCCTTGGCCACCGTGTAGGGGAGGATCTCCAGCCGCTTGCCGGGGCGGATGTCGCGCAGCCCCTGCAGGTGGCCGTAGCGCGCGATCCCCCCGCGCTCCTTCTTGGGGGTGAAGGCGAAGACCGAGTATTCCTGGTTGCGGCGGATGACCCGCTCGATCTGGATCCCCCAGGTCTGCTCCGCGGCGGGGGAGAAGCGCAGCTGCGAGAAGGGGATGCGGTACTCCGCCGTCCACCCGGCCGAGTCCGCCGTGGCCGCACCCTCCCATACCGGGTCCCAGGAGTTGTCGTCCACGTCGCCGATCTTGAGGGCGTCGCGCCGCACCCCGGCCGGGTTCAGGTCGAAGCTGAAGGCGGTGCGGTGGTCGTGGTAGCTGTCCACCACCAGCCCCACCCAGTCCGAGTCGCCCAGCGGCATGTCGCGCCGCCCCAGCCGCGAGGACACGGGCGAGCGGTCCCACAGCCGCACCCCCACGTACAGCGCTTCCCCGTCGTACAGGATGCGCGCCTCGGTCCGCTCGCTCACCGGCGTCCCCTCGGCGGGGTCCCACTGGGTGAAGTCGCTCACCGGCGTGGCGGCGGCCCACGCCTCGTCGTCCAGGCGCCCGTCCACGCGGATGGAGCCCGTGGTGCGCGTGGCCACGGCCACCGGGTCGGCGGCGTGCGCGTCGCGCGAGGCGGGCTGCGCCGGGGGCGCGGACTGCCCCGCCAGCGCGGAGGGAACGGCCAGCAGGGCCAGGAGCGAAAGGACCGGACGGTTCATGGGACGTCGAGGCGGGGAGAGCGGTGCGCGGCCGGACGGAGCCGGCCGTGGAGGGCGGCGCGGAGGGGCCGCG
>JBEVLE010000546.1:0-2951 GCA_040509335.1 Longimicrobiaceae bacterium
GATCCGCCGGATCCGCCCCCCTCCTTTTACGACCCGCGGCCCGGGGTCAGAAGACCTCGAGGTTGATGTACTTCCGCGGGTTGCGCTTGATGTCCGCCATGAGCGAGTCGGCGCTGCTGGCCGTGCGGTTCGCGCTGAGGGCGGCCTGGTTGAGGTTGTTGTACAGCGTCTCGTCGGCGGAAAGCTTGCCCAGCGTCCCCTCGCCGCGCTCCATGCGCCCCAGCACCGCCTCCAGCGAGGTGGTGGAGCGGTTCAGCGACGCCGTGCTGCGGTCCAGCTGCAGGGTGATGGAGTCCATGCGCGCCACCGCCCGCACCAGCTCCGGCCGCGTGGTGGCCGACTCCACACCCTGTGCCGAGCGGCGCAGGCTGGAGGAAAGGAGCGCGATCTCGCGGCGCTGCTCGGTGGCGAGCCCCGCCAGCGACGTCAGCATCACCTGGAGCTCCTGCGCGCTGGCGCCCACCGCCTGGATGGTCGCGGGGGCGAGCATCGCCTGGGCGCGGCCCAGCACCGTGTCGGCGCGGGTGCCCACGTTGGTCGCCACGTCGAACATGCCGGGCGCCGCGTTGCCGGGGAGAATGGCGCCGTCCCTCACGCGCTCGCTGGAGCGGCCGGGGACCACCTCCACGATCATCCCCCCCAGCAGGCCGCCGGACTCCATGGAGATGCGCGAATCGGCGGGGACCTCGTACTCCCGCTCCATCTCCATGTTGACGGTCACGCCGCTCTGCGTGATGTGGAAGCCGCGGACGCGGCCCACGTTCACGCCGCGCATCTGCACCGGGTCGCCCTTGCGGAGCCCGCCCGCGTCGGCCACGGTGGTGCTGATGTCGTAGCGGCCGCGGAAGGTCCCCGGATCGGTCAGCATGAGCAGTGCGGCCACCACCGCCACGATGCCGAGGAGGAAGAAGAAGCCGATCTGGATCTCACGTCGCGAAGAGCGCATGGGCACGGTCGGGGGAAGGTCGTTTCCACCGCCGCGCTTCGCCGGAGGCGGCGAAGCGGCGGTGCGGGCCTGCTGAATCATACCACCTCCAGAAGATCCTCGGTCGGAACCTCCCGGTGAAGGAAGGCGCGGACCAGGATGTCGTCGCTGTTGCGGAAATCGTCCGGGGAGCCCACGAAGCGGATCTTCCCCTTGTCGAGCATGGCGATGCGGTCCGTGATGGGGAGCACCCCCTCGATGTCGTGCGTCACGATGATCGAGGTCACTCCCATCTCCTCCGCCAGCTGCGCGATCAGGCGGTGCACCACCGTCCCGTTCACCGGGTCCAGCCCGGTGACCGGCTCGTCGTACAGCAGGATCTCCGGGCGGCCCACGATGGCGCGGGCCAGCCCCACGCGCTTGCGCATTCCCCCGGACAGCTCCGAGGGGAGCTTGGTGAGCACGGCGCCCGGGTCCAGGTTGACGTGCTCCAGCGCCTCGCCCACGCGCCGCACCAGCTCCGCGTGCGGCAGCGTCTTCAGCTCGGCCTCGGAGATCCCCTGCGACACGTTCTCCATGACGTTCATGGAATCGAAGAGCGCCGCGTTCTGGAACACGTAGCCCACCTTGCGGCGGATGCGCTCCAGCTCCTTGCCCCGCGCGCCGAACACCGACTCGCCGTCGATGCGCACGTCGCCGCGGTCCGGGGCGATCAGCCCGATCGTGGTCTTGAGCAGCACGCTCTTGCCGGTCCCCGAGTGCCCCACCACGGCGATGGTCTCGCCCTGCGGGATGACGAGGTCCACGCCGGCGAGGACGGGCGCGTCGAAGGTCTTGTACAGGTCCTGGTATTCCACCATCTCTCTATCTTCTCCCGCCCCGCCTACTGGAGCAGCAGGGGCGTCAACAGGGCGTCCAGGAAGAGCACCGCCAGCAGCATGAACACCACCGACGAGGTGGTGGCGCGGCCCACGCCCTCGGCGCCCCCGCGCGTGACCAGCCCCATGTGCGTCGCGATCAGGGGGATGACCAGCCCGAAGGTGGTCCCCTTGGCCAGCGAGTAGAACAGGTCCCAGTTGTGCCAGAAGAGCTGCGCGCCGTACATGAAGCTTTCCGGGGAAAGCCCCAGCGTGAAGCGCGCCGCGATCATCCCGGCGACGATCCCCACCGTGTCCGCGATGGCCACCAGGATGGGAAAGGCCAGCGCGCCCGCGATGACGCGCGGCGCCGCCAGCACCCGCACCGGGTCGCGCCCCAGCGAGTGGAGCGCGTCGATCTGCTCGGACACCTGCATGGTCCCCAGCTCGGCGGTGATGCGCGCCCCCACCCGGCCGATGAGCACCACGGCCGTGAGCACGGGCCCCAGCTCCAGCACCACGCTGGACACCACCACGCTCCCCAGGATGTACAGCGGCACCGAGCCGGTGAACTGGTAGCCGCCCTGCTGCGAGGTGACCACGCCCGCCAGGGTGGAGGTCACCAGCACGATGGGGAGGCTCTGGATGCCCATCCAGTACACGTGCTTCATGACCTCGCGCAGCGACACCTTGCCGGTGAAGGTCAGCGCGAGGATCCCCCACCCCAGCATGGCGAACTGCCCCGCGTGGCGCGCGATGTCCTCGGCGCGGCGCCCCAGCCTGCCCAGGAAGCGCCCCGCCGGTGCCACGGGCGAGAAGCTCCGCCCCGATCCCGTCTCCTCCAGCGCCTCGGTCACTCTCGATTGCATCTGCATCCCGCGCGATCCAAAGAAACTGCCGGACCCGGAGCCCCGGGCCCGGCCGCATGAACATCTCAAGGAAACGGAGGCGACTCTGCGGTCGTCGGGCCTCCCGCCCGCGGCCGGCCTGCATACACCGGACCCGCAGGGTTGCTCCCCGCGGACGCTAGCACCACCCCCGCGTGAGGGATTTCGGCCCGAAGGGGCGAGACCCGGCGGCAGTTTGCCGGGGCTCGACTCCGTTACGCACAGTTTTATCGTGCGTTACGGAGCCGAAGCCCGACCCCGGCGCCAGCCGGGGGCACGCCC
>JBEVLE010000547.1:0-12705 GCA_040509335.1 Longimicrobiaceae bacterium
CTCGCTCCCGCCCCCGCCTGGCGCGCCCCGTGGCGCCCCTTTCCGTCCGCGTCCGCGCCTACCGGGTGGCGACCGTGCCGCCCTTGCGCGCGAGCGCTTCCTTGACCCAGGCGTCCAGCCGGTCGGGCGCGTCGGCCCCGGTGATCATGCGGCCCTCGAAGATGAAGGACGGGGTCCCGCTGACGCCCAGCTTCTCCCCCGCCTTCTGGTCGGCGGCGATGCGGGCGCGGAAGCGGTCCTCCGCCACGCAGCGGCCGAACTCGGCCATGTCGGGGACGGCAGCGTCCGCGGCGTAGCGATCCCAGCCGCGCTTGCCGATGGAGTCCTGCCCCGCGAACAGGGCGTCGTGGTACGCCTCGAAGCGGCCCTGCGCCCCGGCGCACTCCGCGGCGTTGGCGGCGGCGAAGGCGTGCGGGTGGATGGCCTCCAGCGGGAAGTGGCGGTACACCACGGACACCCGCCGGGGGTCGTTGGCGAGCACCCGGTCGAGCCCCTCGTTGACCCGGGCGCAGAAGGGGCACTGGAAGTCCGAGAACTCGATGATGCGGACCGGGGCGTCCGCCGCGCCGAGCACGCTGGCGCCGGTGGCGAGGGGCTCCCACCCCTTCACCGCCCGCTCCGCGGTGGGGTCCGGCGGCTGCGGGGCGAAGAACTCCCTGCGCACCACCAGCCCGGTGACCACGACGGCACAGAGGGTGAGCACGATGGTGAGCACGTTCGCAAGCGTTTCCTTCATGTCCCTCATGGGGGCCTCCGGCCGGGTGACGGTGGGTGACGGGGGTGGGAGCGGTGAGGCCTCTGGGAGTGCCCTGCCTGCCGCATAGATCCTGACATCGAGTGCTTGCGCTCGCACAGTAACCCAGGGGCGGGAGCTTGGCAAGGGTTCACGCGAGCGCTCCCGAAGGGGCAATCGTGGGGGTTGCGGGGCGGAGCGTCCGTGCGCAGGATTCCGTCGGGCGCGTCGCCGGGGCACACCCGTCGCACTCCCATCGCAAAACGTGGCGGCAACGTTTTGGTGGGCTCGGGTGTCTATGTCCGGGGGCGGCCGCCCCGCTCCGCGGCGGCCCGCATTCGCTCCGCCTCCTGCCGCGCACCGGCGGGAGCGGGATCCACACCCGTCCAGGAAGACGCTTCCATGAGGCATATCCGTGGTGCCCTCCTCGCCCTCGCCGTCGCCGCGTGTCCGGCGGCGCTCCAGGCACAGGTCCCCGCGCAGGGACCTCCCGCCGGGGCGAGGCCGCAGGCTCCCTCCGGCGTGATCCGCGGCACGGTGCTCGACGCGGCCACCGGCAGCCCCGTCCCCTCCGCCAGCGTGGGCGTGTGGAGCGCCGCCGACTCGGCGCTGGTGACCGGCGCCGTCGCCGGGCCGGACGGCGTTTTCCGCATCGAGGGGCTGCGCCCCGGGAGCTACTACCTCCGCGTGGGCGCGCTGGGGTACACGGCGGCCACCCCCCGGGTCGCGCTCACGCCGCAGGCGCCGCAGGCCGACCTGGGGCAGATCCGCCTGGCCGCGTCGGCGGTGGCGCTGGAGGGGCTGGAGGTGCGGGCGGAGCGCTCCGCCGTGGCGCTGGCCCCCGACCGGAACACCTACGCCGCACGCGACCTGGCGCCGGCCGGCGGGACCGCCACGGACGTGCTGCGCAGCGTCCCCTCCGTGGAGGTGGACGGCGAGGGCAAGCTGAGCCTGCGCGGCAACCCCAACGTGGCCGTGCAGCTCAACGGCCGCGCCGCCCCCATGACCGGCGCCCAGCTCGCCGGCTTCCTCCAGCAGCTCCCGGCCAACCTGGTGGAGCGGGTGGAGGTGGTCCCCAACCCCTCGGCCAAGTACGACCCCGAGGGGATGGCGGGGATCATCAACATCGTCATGAAGCAGAACGCCGACCTGGGGCTCAGCGGCGGCGTCATGGCGAGCGCCGGGACCGGCGACCGCTACAACGCCTCCGGGAACCTGGGCTACCAGCAGGGGCCGCTCACCCTGTTCGGCAGCTACGGCCTCAACCTCGACAGCCGCGAGACCAACGGCTACAACCTGCTGGAAAGCCTGGTCCACCCCAACGCCTTCGCCTTCCAGCGGCAGGAGATCCTGGGCACCGCCGACGTCGTGGGGAACGTGCTCAACACCAGCGCCGACCTGCGCCTGGGCAAGCAGAACACCCTGTCCGCCAGCTTCCTGTTCAGCGACCGCGACATCGAGCTGGACACCAGCAACGACTACTTCCGGCTGGACGCCGAGCAGGACGTGTTCGGCCGCTCGCGCGACATCACGGCCAACCGGGGGAGCGACAACAGCCTGGACGCCTCGCTGGCGTTCCGCCGCACGGTGGAGCCCCAGCGCGCCGAGCTGTCCGCCGAGCTGCGCTTCAACCGGGCGGACTTCTGGACCCGCAACCAGTTCACCGTGGACTCGCTGACGGTGGAAGGGGCGGTGCTGGGCGACCAGCCGGAGCTGGCGAGCACCCGCATGGCCGCGGTGAGCGACAACCTGACCTTCCAGGCCGACTACACGCGGGGGCTGGGGGCGCGCACCAAGCTGGAGACCGGGTACAAGGGCTCGCTCCGCCGGCTGGACAACGACTACCTGCTGCGGAGCTTCTCGTACCCCCAGAACCAGTGGATCCGCGACGGGAACAGCAACCGGTTCGGCTACGACGACCAGGTGCATGCCGTGTACGGCGTCGTCAGCCGGAACCTGGGGCGGGCGGACCTCCAGGCGGGGCTCCGGGTGGAGCGCGCCACCTCCGACTTCGTCCTGGGCGGCGGCGACAGCTACTCCAACGACCAGGTCAACTTCTTCCCCAGCGGCCTGGCGTCGTACAACCTGAGCGACACCCGCCAGGTCAAGGCGAGCTACTCCCGCCGCATCCAGCGGGTGGGCACCCAGCTGCTGAACCCGTTCGCCTTCCACGAGGACGAGCGCAACGTCATCGTCGGCAACCCGTCGCTCACGCCGGAGTTCACCCACGCCATCGAGCTGGGCTACCAGCAGTCGTTTCCCCGGGGCTCGCTGCAGGTGACGCCGTTCTTCCGGCGCACCGAGGACGTGATCCGGCGCACCCGCACGGTCAGCGACCTGGGCGTCAGCACCAGCACCTTCGCCAACCTGGCCACCAGCGACGCCTACGGCACCGACGTCACCGGCTCGCTGCGCCTGGGCGAGCGCTTCAGCGGCTTCGGCAGCTTCAACGTGTTCCAGATGGAGACGGACGGGAGCAACGTGTCGCCCGACCTGGACACCAGCGCCTTCACCTGGTCCGCGCGGATGAACGCCAGCTACAAGGTGAGCCCCACGCTGGACGTGCAGGGGATGTACATGTACCGCGCCCCCATGAACGTGGAGCAGGGGCGGGTTTCCGCGTTCTCCATGACCAGCCTGTCGCTGCGGCAGAAGCTGCGGGGCGACCGGTCCAGCCTCAGCCTGCGCGTGATGGACCCGTTCAACACCATGCGGTTCAACGTGCGCACCGACGACGGGCGGTTCATCCAGGAGACCGACCGGCGGTTCGGGGCGCGGGCGGTGTTCCTGGGCTTCAACTACAACTTCGGGCGGCCGCCGCGGGTGCGTCAGCCGCAGCCTCAGCAGCAGCCGGAGGCCGATCCGCGGAGCGGGGTTCCGTACGGCAGCTGACGAGTTGTGTCGATCGATCCGGTTTTGTCGGAACTGCTTTGAACGGCGGGGTTGGGCGTGCCCCCGGCTCGCGCCGGGGTCGGGCTTCGGCTCCGTAGCAGACGAAACGACCGTCTGCAACGGAGTCGAGCCCCGGCAAACGGCCGCCGGGTCTCGCCCCTTCGGGCCGTAATCCCTCACGCGGGGATTGCGCTGGCGTCCGCTGGGGCCCCCACCCGGCTCGCTTGGGCTCGCCACCCTCCCCCAATTCTGGGGGAGGGTTTCCTGTCGTTCCGGGATCTGCGCAGGGAGGTCGGGGAGGGTCCGCAGGCAGTGCGTTTGTTCGAAGCCGTCGTGATCCTGCCTCCACTCGGGCGGTGGGCGAGTTTCGCACTGCCGGAGGAGCCTCCCCGGCCGACCCCAAACACCGGAGCCCGCTGGAGCGGCCCGCTGTGTCCTGCTCAGACATCCGGCTCGGCAGGAGCCTTGCGCCCGGCACGGCCGCGGTCGAGCTTTGGCCACGGGTGTCCCGAAGCCACGCCGTCCGCCGCGCCAACCCGCTCCGAGCTCATGGACCCGTCCGCCCAGCCCGCCCAGCCCACGGAGGACCTGCGCCGCCTGCACGCCACGCTGGACCGGCTCGTCCGCCGGCTCACGCGGCAGCTGTACGGCAGCCCGCGCGAGATGCAGATGGACGCCGGGGCGGCCATCAACCTGCTGTACGGCCTGGAGGTGCCCAACAAGGCGTACCTGGGCTCCTCGCTCGCCAACCTGGTGCGCGAGCTGGGGCAGCGCCGGCCCGACCTGTTCCGCTACACCGTCACCCTGCAGGGCGCCCTGGAGCAGATCGGGGCCCTGCTGCCGCCGGAGGATCCCGCCGCCGGGCCGCCCCCCGCCTGAGCCGCCCCGCGCGGCCGCCGCCCGCCCGCCGACGCCCGACCCCGGCGCCAGCCGGGGGCACGCCCGGCGCCGCAGTTCATGGCTTTTGCCCTATTTGCACCCGTCCCGGACCCCGGCATCTTCATCCACTTTGCTCCATCTGTTCCCAGCTGAGCCCTAACCCCCGCGAGTCCCGGAATTTCCGCTGCATCTACGTTGCTGCGCTCCGTGCAGGGCATGGATCTCGCGGACCTCCGCCCCGTCCGGCCCGGGAAACGCACGGCTCGCCGACGCCTCCCGGCGCCCGCGGAGAACCACCGGGGGAGGGGCGCTGCGGCCGCATGAAACTGGTCATCTTCGGGCTGACGGTGAGCTCCTCGTGGGGGAACGGCCACGCCACACTCTGGCGTGGCCTTTGTCGCGCCCTCGCCGCGCGGGGCCACGACGTCGTGTTCTTCGAGCGGGACGTGCCCTACTACGCCCAGCACCGCGACCTGCACGTGCTCCCCGGCGGGGGCGAGCTGCTGCTGTACCCCTCGTGGGAGGACGCCCTCGCCGCCGCGCGGCGCCACCTGGACGACGCCGACGTGGGGATGGTGACCTCGTACTGTCCGGACGGCGTCGCCGCGTCCGAGCTGCTGCTGGGCTCGCGGGCCGGGCTGCGCGTGTTCTACGACATGGACACCCCGGTCACGCTCCGGGCGCTGGAGCGCGGAGAAGCGGTGCCGTACCTGCCGCCGCGGGGCTTGAGGGACTTCGACCTGGTGCTCAGCTTCACCGGGGGCGCCTCGCTGCGCGAGCTGCGCACCCGGCTGGGCGCGCGGCGCGCCGTGCCGCTGTACGGGAGCGTGGACCCGGACGTGCACCGCCGCGTCCCGGCGCGGGAGGGGTTCCGCGCCGACCTGTCGTACCTGGGGACGTACGCCGCGGACCGGCAGGCCGCGCTGGAGGCGCTCTTGATCGAGCCGGCGCGGCGGTGCCCGGGGGAGCGCTTCCTGATCGGCGGCGCGCTGTACCCGCCCGACTTCCCCTGGACGGACAACGTGTACTTCGTGCGCCACGTCCCTCCCGGCGACCACCCGGCGTTCTACTCGTCGTGCCGCATGACGCTCAACGTGACGCGCGCGGCCATGGCGGCCATGGGGCACTGCCCCTCGGGGCGGCTCTTCGAGGCGGCGGCGTGCGGCACGCCCATCCTCAGCGACGCCTGGACGGGGCTGGACGAGTTCTTTGCGCCCGGCGAGGAGATCCTGGTGGCGCGCACCACGGAGGAGGCGCTGCACGCGCTGCGGCTGCCGGCCGGGGAGCTGGACGCGGTGGCGCGGCGGGCGCGGGAGCGGGCGCTGGACGAGCACAACGCCGACCGCCGCGCGCGCGACCTGGAGGAGGCGCTGGCCGCCGCGTACGGGGCGCGCCGCGCCTTCGAGGCGGCCGGCGTGCCGGAGCCCGGCGCCGCCCTTTCCATGGAGGTGTGAGCATGTGGGGGATCGTACCGGCGGCCGGGGCGGGGAGCCGCATCCAGCCCCTCGCGTTCTCCAAGGAGCTGCTCCCCGTGGGGAGCCGGCTCGACGCCGACGGGGTGGAGCGGCCGCGCGCGGTGAGCGAGTACCTGGTGGAGCGCATGGTGCGGGGCGGGGCGGACCGCATCTGCTTCGTGATCTCGCCGGGCAAGTCCGACATCATGGGCTACTACGGCGGCGAGGTGGGCGAGGCCCGCGTGTGCTACGTGGTGCAGCCCAGGCCCGCCGGCCTGTGCGACTCCATCTTCCGGGCGCTGCCGCTGATCGAGCACGCCGAGCAGGTGCTGGTGGGGCTCCCGGACACCGTCTGGTTCCCGGAGGACGGGCTGGCCCGCCTCCCCGACGGCGAGTTCTCGTTCCTGCTCTTCCCGGTGGAGCGGCCCGAGTTCTTCGACGCCGTCGTGACGGACGGCGAGGGGCGGGTGCGGGAGATCCAGGTCAAGCAGCCCGGGGCCGGGTCGCACTGGATCTGGGGGGCGTTCAAGCTCCCCGGCTCCGTGCTCGCCCAGCTCCACGCGCTGTGGCAGGAGCGGGGGCGCAGGGACGAGTACATCGGCACGCTGGTCAACGCCTGGCTGGCGCGCGGCGGCGAGGCGCGCGGGGTGCCGGCGGGGGAAGCGTACGTGGACGTGGGAACGCTGCACGGGTATCGCGAGGCGATCCACGTGCTGGAAGAGCGGCCGGCGGCGGGGGGGAGCGTCCTCCCCGCGGGCCGCGCTCTGCTCACCTGAGGAGGGGAGGAAAGGGGTGAACTCGCCAGCCGCACTGCAGGGCGAACTCTCGAGCGACCGCATCCGCGACCGGGTCCGGGAGCTGGAGCCGTGGTTCCACAACCTGGACCTGCGCGGGGTGCGCACCGCGCCGCAGCACTTCCTGGGCGACTACCCGTCGTTCAAGTTCCGCAGCTTCGCGCACGTCATTCCCCGGGACCTCACGGGGAAGACGGTGCTGGACGTGGGGTGCAACGCCGGCTTCTACTCCATGGAGATGAAGCGCCGCGGGGCCGAGCGCGTGGTGGGGATCGACAGCGAGGAGCTGTACCTGGCGCAGGCCCGCTTCGCGGCCGAGGTGAACGGGCTGGACATCGAGTACCGCGGCATGTCCGTGTACGAGGTGGGCGCGCTGGGCGAGAAGTTCGACTTCGTCATCTTCATGGGCGTGCTCTACCACCTGCGCCACCCGCTGCTGGCGCTGGACCTGCTGCGCGAGCACGTGGTGGGCGACCTGCTCCTGTTCCAGAGCATGCAGCGCGGGAGCACCCAGGTGGAGCCGCTGGAGCCCGACTACCCCTTTGCCGAGGAGGCCGTCTTCGACCGCCCCGGCTACCCCAGGAT
This sequence comes from Longimicrobiaceae bacterium, assembly GCA_040509335.1. Lineage (GTDB taxonomy): Bacteria > Gemmatimonadota > Gemmatimonadetes > Longimicrobiales > Longimicrobiaceae > JAFAYN01. The sequence goes on from JBEVLE010000547.1 coordinate 7,338, forward strand.
GCACTTCGTGGAGCAGCGCTACAGCCAGGACGTCACCAACTGGTGGGTGCCCAACGCCGCCTGCGCCGAGGCCATGCTGCGCAGCGCCGGCTTCCGCGTCGTGGAGCACCCCGAGCAGGAAGTCTACCTGTGCCGCGTCGCCGACCTCCCGGACGACCAGCCGCGCGCGGCGTACCCGGCCCCCGGGAGGTAGGCCGTGGTCGAAGCGGTGATGCTCTGGAACGAGCCCAACAACACCTCGCACTGGGACTTCGGCATCGACCCGGGGTGGCGGGTGTTCGCGGAGATGACCCGGGCCGCGGCGAGCGCCGTCGCCGCCGAAAGCGCGTCCACGCTCCGGGTGCTGGGCGGCATCTCCCCCATCGACCCCGGCTTCATCCGCAACATGCGGGGGCAGGGGGTGCTGGACGCGGTGGACGTGGTGGCGGTGCACGGGTTCCCGCTGGACTGGAACCTGTGGATGATCGACGAGTGGCCGGAGAAGCTGGCCTCCATCCGCGCCGAGACGCAGCTCCCCGTGTGGGTGTCCGAGGTGGGGGTGTCCACCTTCGCCTGCGAGGAAACGCAGGAGCACGGGCTGCTGCGCACCGCGGAGCTGCTGCTGGGCCGCACCGATCGCGTGCACTGGTACTCGCTCTTCGACCTCCCGCGCGCCTGGGGGGCAACCACGCGCCACCGCGAGCGGGAGGGGTCGTCGTACTTCCGGCACTTCCACATGGGGCTCTTCGACGCCGGGGGGCGGCCCAAGCGGGCGCAGCGGCGCTTCGCGGAGCTCACGCCGGAGATGGGGGTGTGCCAGTGGTTCCACTTCCAGGACCCGCGGCTGGACGACGCCGTGCGCTGCCTGCGCGAGATGGGGGTGAAGAAGCTGCGCACCGGGCTGAGCTGGTCGGACGACCACCGGCCGGACTCGCTGGCCTGGTTCGACCGCCAGATGGCGGCCCTGGAAGAGTTCGACACCACGGTGACGTTCTGCTTCACGCCGGACCACTGCGGGGTCGTGCCGCACTACACCAGTCCGCCGAAGCGCATCGAGGAGTTCGCGGACTTCTGCGCGCGGATGACGCGGCGGTATGCTCGGTGACTGACCACGGCTGATTCGGGCGTGCCCCCGGCTGGCGCCGGGGTCGGGCTTCGGCTCCGTAGCAAACGAAACCGCCGTTTGCAACGGAGTCGAGCCCCGACGATACTGCTGTCGGGTCTCGCCCCTGCGGGCCGAAATCCCTCACGCGACTCCTTTCCCGCTTCGACATAGACGTTTGAACGTGAGCTCCAACCTGCTTTCGGCGCCCCCGCGGCCGCGCGCGGCCGGCTCCGCCTCGTCCGCCGTGTCCACCGGACATGCCGGGCCGCTTCCCTGGATCCGGGTGGCGCCGGGGGCGCCGTACTTCGTCACCGAGCACGGCGAGGCGTGGACGCCCGTCGGGCAGAACGACGCGATCTCCTGGCCGGAGCTGGCGGGGCTCTTCCGGCGGCGCGACCTGGCGGGGGTGGAGGCGCACCTCCGCGGGCTCCGGGAGCACGGGGTCACCGTGCTGCGGCTGATGCTGGAGTACGTTCACCGCGAGCACCGCTACCTGGAGCGGCCGGTGGGGACGTTCCAGCCCAACATGGTGCAGCTGTGGGACGACCTGTTCGCGATCTGCGAGCGCGTGGGAATGCGCATCCTGCTGACCCCGTTCGACACCTTCTTCACCTGGATGCGCTGGAAGAAGCACCCCTACAACCGCGCCAACGGCGGGCCGTGCGCGGACCGCACACAGCTCCTGGTCTGCCCCGCGACGCGCGAGGCGGTCAAGCGGCGGCTGGAGTTCGCCACCGCGCGCTGGGGGGGGAGCGGCGTGCTCTTCGCCTGGGACCTGTGGAACGAGTTCCACCCCGCGCAGGCCGACAACCGCTTCGACGAGCTCCACGGGGTCATCGCCGACCTGTCGCGCTTCCTGCGCGACACGGAAACGCGGCTGCACGGCCGCGCCCACCCGCAGACGGTGTCGGTGTTCGGCCCGGAGCTGGTGAAACACCCGCAGCTCGTGGACCCCATCCTCCGCCACCCGGAGCTGGACTTCGCCAGCAGCCACTTCTACGAGAAGGGCACCATCGACAACCCGCGCGACACGGTGAAGCCGGCGCTGGCCGCCGGGCGCCTGACGCGCGAGGCGCTGGCCGAGATCCGCGACGGGCGGCCCTTCTTCGACAGCGAGCACGGTCCCATCCACACCTTCAAGGACCGCCACGTCATCCTGCCGGAGCCGTTCGACGACGAGTACTTCCGCCACATCCAGTGGGCGCACCTCGCCTCGGGCGGCGCGGGCGGCGGGATGCGCTGGCCCAACCGCCACCCCCACGTGCTGACCGCGGGAATGCGGCGCGCGCAGCGCGGCCTGGCCGGCTTCCTCCCGCGGGTGGACTGGACCCGCTTCCGCCGCCGCAACCTCAACGCGGAGATCGCCCTTTCCACGCCCGCGCTCGCCGGCTTCGCCTGCGGCGACGACGCGCAGGCCGTGGTGTGGCTGCTGCGCAGGGACACGCTGGGCAGGGACGGGCGGCTGCGGCGCGACGCGGAGCCGGTCCAGGCGGAGGTCCGCGTCCCCGGGCTGGCGGCGGGGCGCTACGCCGCCACGGCGTGGGATACGGAGGCGGGGGAGGCGCGCGGCGAGTGGGAGGCGGAAGTGGAGGGCGGCGATGGGCTGCTGCTGCGCCTGCCGCCGTTCGTCACGGACCTGGCGGTGGCGGTGCGGCGGGCGTAGGCGACCCTGGGAAGCGCGGCAACGACGGTGCGCTCCGGCGGGCTCCGGCGTTGGTGGTCGGCCGGGGGCGGCTGCTCCGTCGGTGCGGAACCCGAAGGGACTCGCAGAGCACTCGCCCACGCTCCGTGCGTGGGCAGGATCACGCTGGCTTCGAACAACGCACCTCCTGCGCAGCCTCCCCCGACCTCCCGGCGCAGATCGCAACGGCAACAGCCCGGACCTGCGACCAGCCCTCCCCAGACTTGGGGGAGGGTGGCGAGCCGGGTGGGGGCCCCCCGCGGACGCCAGCGCGAGCCCCGCGTGAGGGATTTCGGCCCGAAGGGGCGAGACCCGGCGGGGCTGTTTCCGCCGGGGCTCGACTCCGTTGAGCAGCGTTGTTTGCTGCTCTACGGAGCCGAAGCCCGATCCCGGCGCCAGCCGGGGGCACGCCCGAACCCGCTGTTCAAAGCACTTCCCTCACCCCCGCGAGTTGAGAATCCCGGCAGGCACAAGCAATTCCCCGGACGAAGGCTCGATCAGCCCGTTCTCCTCGTCCTCGATGCTCGTGGCCTGCGTGTACACGTCCCCCGCGATGCGCCGCTGCCGCAGCTCCCGCTTGAATGCAGAAATCCGCGCCGCCCGGCCCTCCCGGTCGTCCGGCCCGCCGTAGTCCGCGAACCCGAAGCCGCCCCACTCGCTCACCACCAGCGGCACCTGCCCGCGGTAGAAGAACGGGTCCCCAACCACCAGCGGCTGCACCGCCACCCCCTCGTTGTGCCCCTCCGCCAGCCGGTCCAGCAGCTCGCGCCAGCGCTCCAGCTCCGGCGTGTACAGGTGGGCCGTGAGCAGGTCGGACTTGAGCCGCCCCTCCACCGACACGTGGTTCCAGCCGTCGTTGTCCACCACCAGCAGCTGCGGGTGGTTGAGACGCATGTAGTCGTAGGTGCGGGCCACGTAGCGGCGCGTTTCCTCGTTGCCGGCGATGTCCTGCGCCCCCCAGTCCTCGTTGTACAGGCTCCAGATGACCACCGAGGGGTGCGAGCCGATGTGCACCAGCATCCGCATCAGCTCGGCGTAGTGGTTGTCGCGGCTGGCCTGGCTGGAGCTGTGGGGGCTGGGCACCTCCACCCACAGCAGCATCCCCATCTCGTCCGCCAGGGCGTAGATGCGCGGGTCGATCCCGGCGATGTGCACGCGCACCAGGTTGCACCCCAGCGCCTTCATGGCGTGCATGTGCCGCCCCATCTCCTCGAAGGTGGCGGTCCCCGGCTGGTACAGGATGCCGTCCAGGTAGATGGGCTCGCCGTTCAGGTACACCGAGCGGCCGCGCGCCTCCACCGTGCGCCGCCCGAAGTGCGCCTCGATCTGCGACACGCCGCCGTCCGGCCCGGTGAGCTGCGCCACCAGCGTGTACAGGGTGGGCGCCGCGGGCGACCAGGGGGCCGCGTCCGGCAATTCCATGGTGACGCGCTGCCGCTTCTGGCCGGCCTCCAGCGGCAGCTCCGCCTCGGCCGTGGCGATGGGCTGCTTGCTCCCGCGCGGCGCCACCACCAGCTTGAGCGCGTACACGCCGGGGTCCTGCACGCGCGTGGTGAGGTCGAAGGCCACGAAGCCGTCGCGGTAGCTGCTGAGCACGTCCAGCCGCGAGCGCAGGCGGTTGCGCTGCACCGGCTCCAGCCACACGCTGCGCACCGCCCCCGTGTACGTCTGGTACCAGATGCCGCCCCGCTTGTACACGTGCGACTGCTGCTTGCCGCGCGGGATCTCCGCGTCCAGGGAGTCGGCGATGCGCACCGTGAGCCGGTTGACCCGCCGCCGCAGCAGCTCCGGCGGCAGCTCGTAGCTGAAGGAGGTGTACTCCCCGAAGTGAATCGCCTCGCCCTCCACCGTGCGCAGCGGGCGGCCGTTGAGCCACACGCGCGTCTCGTAGCCGCAGGCCCCGAAGGTCACCTGCACCAGGCACCCCGCGTCGTCGCACCAGTTCTCCGGCACCGTGAACTCGCGCTCGTACCACGCCACCACCCGGTCCTGCCAGGCGGGGGTGTTCTGCTGCGCGTCCTTTGCCGCGGCCATGTGGGCCTCGATGGAGCCGGGCCAGGTGGCGGTGTCGGTGTACGGGTGCCCCAGGTACCAGCGCCCCGCCAGCCCGCGGTCCTCCAGGTCCAGGGCGAACTTCCACTCCCCGTCCAGCAGCTCCGGCTCGTCCGGGCGTACGATGGAGCGGGGGAGGGGGTTCAGGTAGTCGCGGACCGCCCCGGCCTCCTCGCGGTCACGGGTGAAGCCGAATTCCTGTGTCGACATCGGTCGCTCGGCACGGGTGGGAAGCACGGCGCGTTGGCGCAGGTGGTGTCTCAGCGTACGCACGTGGCGGGCCGGGTGCCGTTTCGACGGCTTTGAACGGCGGCCGCTACGCGTGGGGCGTGCCCCCGGCTGGCGCCGGGGTCGGGTTTCGCGCTGGCGTCCGCGGGGCCCCCCACCCCGGCGCTGCGCGCCACCCCTTCCCCGCAAGCGAGGGAGGGGAACCCTGCGCGCGGAAGGCCGAAGCACAGGAAGCCCTCCCCCAGAATTGGGGGAGGGTGGCGAGCCTGAAGCGAGCCGGGTGGGGGCCGTCGTCGTGCTCCCCCTTCCCCTGCTTGCGGGGG
>JBEVLE010000548.1:0-11548 GCA_040509335.1 Longimicrobiaceae bacterium
CCCCCGGCCCCCTCTCCCCCGCAAGCGGGGGAAAGGGGGAGCACGGCCACGACACGTCGGCAGGCGAGGGTCAGGAAGCCCTCCCCCAGAATTGGGGGAGGGTGGCGGCTCTCAGGCCGCCGGGTGGGGGCCCTGCCGGGGACTCGCACCGGACCACTTGCAGTTCTCCCCTCCCCCTTGCGGGGAGGGGTCGGGGGAGGGGGTCGCTGTTGCCGCTCCTGCTCGCGCTCACCGCCTGCGCCCCCGTTGCCATTCCGTCAGCGGAGGCCCCCGCTGTCCTGTCGGCCGATGCCTCCGCGCAGGCCGGGCTGCTGGACGACTTCGAGTCGCTGGAGGGGTGGAGCGCGCACCCGGCGGAGGGGGTGGAGCTGAGGATCGGGCAGGACGCGGGGTTCCAGGGGCGGGCCATGCGCCTGGACTTCGACTTCCGCGGCGGGGCGGGGTACGCCATCGCCCGGCGGCGGCTCCCGGTGAGGCTGCCGTACGACTACGACTTCTCGTTCCGCATCCGTGCGGAGGCGCCGGTCAACAACCTGGAGTTCAAGCTCCTCGATCCCAGCGGCGAGAACGTGTGGTGGGTCAACCGCCGCGGCTTCGACTTCCCGGGCGAGTGGCGCCCGGTGCGCGTGCGGAAACGGCACCTGGAGTTCGCCTGGGGGCCGCGCGGGGGCGGGGAGCCGGACTCGCTGTCGGCGCTGGAGATCGTGGTCGCGGCGGGGACGGGAGGAAAGGGCACGGTGTGGATCGACGACCTGGTGCTGCGCCCGCGCGGGGAGCCCCTGCCGTACGTGGCCGCGCCGGAGGCGTCGGCCTCGTCGTCCGTGGGCGGCGCGGTGGCGGCGCGGGCGCAGGACCACGACACGCTCACGGCGTGGCGGAGCGCCGCGGACGGGGAGCAGCGGTGGGAGCTGGACTTCCGGCGCGGGGCGGAGGTGGGCGGCGCGACGCTCCACTGGGACCCGCTGGACTACGCCACCGCGTACACGGTGGAAACCTCGGAGGACGGCGCCCGCTGGGAGACCGCCTGGCGCGTGGAGGGCGGCGACGGCGGGCGCGACCCGCTGTACCTGCCGGAAACGGAGGCGCGCCGCGTCCGCCTGCGGCTGCTGCGCAGCAGCCGCGGGCGCGGCTACGCGCTGCGCGAGGTGGCGCTGAAGCCGCCCGCGTGGTCCGCGACGCCCAACGCCTTCTGGGCCTCGCTGGCCGCGGAGGCCCCGCGGGGAGCGTACCCGCGCTACCTCACCGGCGAGCAGTCGTACTGGACCATCCTGGGCGTCAGCGGGGCCCTGCGCGAGGCGCTGATCAACACCGACGGCGCGGTGGAGACGGGGCTGGGCGGCCCCTCGCTGGAGCCCTTCCTGTACGCGGACGGGCGGCTGGTGACGTGGGGCGACGCGCGCGCCACGCAGTCGCTGGCCCGGGGCTACCTCCCCGTCCCCTCGGTGGAGTGGGAGGCGGGATCGCTGCGGCTGCGGGTGACCGCCTTCGCCGTGGGCGCGCCGGACGCGTCGGTCGTGTACGCGCGCTACCGGGTGGAGAACCGCGGCCCCGAGCCGCGCAGCGTGAGGCTCTTCCTGGCGCTGCGGCCCTTCCAGGTGAACCCGCCCTGGCAGTTCCTCAACGTGCCGGGCGGCGCCGCGCGCGTCCGCGAGATCGCCTGGGACGGCGAGGCCGTCGCCGTGAACGGCGCGCGGACGGTGGTGGCGGTGACGCCGCCGGGCGGCTTCGGCGCGACCCCGTTCGAGCGCGGCGAGGTCGTGGAGCACCTGCGCGTCGGGCGGCTCCCGCCGGCCACGTCCGCGGCGGACCCGCGAGGCTTCGCGTCGGGCGCGCTGGCGTACCCGCTCGCCGTCCCCGCGGGCGGGGCGCGCGAGGTGGTGGTCGCCATCCCGCTCCAGCCGGGCTCGCCGCTGCCGCGCGCCATGCGCAGCGAGGGGCCCGCCGAGATGGCCGCCCGGCTGGAGGCGGCGGTCGTTGAGAAGTGGGAGGCGGAGCTGGGGCGCTTCACGCTGCGGCTCCCCGCGGCCATGCACGGCGAGGAGATCGCCAACACGCTGCGGACGCAGCTCGCGTACATCCTCGTCAACCGCGACGGACCCTCCATCCAGCCCGGCTCGCGCTCGTACGACCGCTCGTGGATCCGCGACGGCTCGCTGACCTCGGCGGCGCTGCTGCGGCTGGGGCACCCGGAGGAGGTGAAGGCGTTCGCCGAGTGGTACGCGCCCCGCCAGCGCGCGAGCGGCTACGTCCCCTGCTGCGTCAGCTTCGCCGGGGCGGACCCGGTGCCCGAGCACGACAGCCACGGCCAGCTCGTCTACCTGGTCGCCGAGTACCACCGGCACACCGGCGACCGCGCGTTCCTGGAGCGCATGTGGCCGCACGTGGAGCGCGCCGTGGCGTACATCGACACGCTGCGCCACGAGCGCATGACGCCCGAGTACCGGGCGCCGGAGAAGCGCGCCTTCTACGGGATGCTGCCGCAGTCCATCAGCCACGAGGGCTACTCGGCGAAGCCCATGCACTCGTACTGGGACGACTTCTTCGCCTATCGTGGCCTGGACGACGCCGTGTACGTGGCCGGCGCGCTGGGCCGCGCCGCCGACCGCGCGCGCTTCGCCGCCGTGCGCGACGCCTTCCGCCGCGACCTGCTCGCCTCGCTGCGGCTTTCCATGGCGGCGCACGGAATCGGCTTCCTTCCCGGCTCGGTGGAGCTGGGCGACTTCGACGCCACCTCCACCACCGTGGCCCTGGTGCCGGGCGGGCTGGAGGCGGAGCTGCCGCGGGACGCGCTGCTCGCCACCTTCGAGCGCTACTACCGGGAAAGCATCCGCGCGCGCCGCGAGGGCGGCGCGTGGGACGCCTACACGCCGTACGAGTGGCGCACGGTGGGCACCTTCGTGCGGCTGGGGTGGAAGGAGCGCGCGCACGAGGCCATCGACCTGTTCTTCGGCCACCGGCGCCCGGCGGCGTGGAACCAGTGGGCGGAGGTGGTCTTCCGCGACCCCAAGACTCCGAAGTTCATCGGCGACATGCCGCACACCTGGGTGGGGTCGGACTTCATCCGCTCCGTGCTGGACCTGTTCGCGTACGAGCGCGCCCCGGACGGCGCGCTGGTGGTGGGCGCGGGGATCCCGGCCGCGTGGGCGGCGGAGGCCCCCGGGGTCGCGGTGGAGCGGCTGCGGACGCACTACGGGCCGCTGGACCTGCGCGTGCGCGCGGAGGGGACCACGGTGCGCGTGAACGTGGGCGGCGCGGGGCTGCGGGTGCCGCCGGGCGGGGTGGTGGTGCGGTCGCCGCTGGACCGGCCCATCCGCCGCGCCACGGTGAACGGCCGCGCGGTGCGGCCCGGGGATCACGAGATCACGGTCCGCCGGATCCCGGCGGAGATCGTATTGGAACACTGAAGACGATGGACGAGCAGAACGGAACCGAAGTGACGGGGGGCCGAGTGCTTTCCAACGGGCGCTGGTCGACGATCCTGACCGCGGCCGGCGGGGGCTTCTCCGCCTGGGAGGGGTACGCGCTCACCCGCTGGGCGCCCGACCGCACGCGCGACGCGGACGGCTTCTTCGTGTACCTGCGCGGCGCGGAGGGAGGCGTGTGGTCCGCCGGGCTCCAGCCGACGGGGCGCGGGGCGGACCGCTACGACGCGCGCTCCGGGCCCGGCCGGGCGGAGATCGTCCGCGTGGACGGCGAGATCGAGACGCGCCTGGAGGTGTGCGTCGCGCCGGCGGACGACGTGGAGCTGCGCCGCATCACCCTGGTCAACCACGGGGACCGGGCCCGCGCGGTGGAGCTGACCACGTACGCGGAGGTGGTCCTCAACACGCCCGCGGGAGACGCGGGGCACCCGGCGTTCTCCAAGCTGTTCGTGCAGACGGGGTGGTGGGCGGAGCGGGAGGCGCTGGTCGCCTGGCGCCGCCCGCGCAGCCCGGAGGACGAGCCGCTGTGGCTGGCGCACCGGCTCGTGGGCGAGGGCGAGCTCCTGGGGCACGAGACGGACCGCGCGCGGTTCCTGGGCCGGGGGCGGACGACCGCCGCTCCCGCCGCGCTGGACGCGGGCGCGCGGCTCTCGGGGACCGTGGGCAACGTGCTGGACCCGGTGTTCGCGCTGCGCCGCGGGGTCGAGCTGGCGCCGGGTGCCACCGCGACCGTGGTCGCGGTGCTCGCCGCGGGGCGCACCCGCGAGGCGGTGGAGGCGCTGCTGGACCGCTACGCCACGGCGGAAGCTGCGGAGCGCGCGTTCCGCGAGGCGGCGGTGGCGCCGGAAGTGGATGGCACCTCGGAGCTCGGCGTCCCCGCGTCGTGGCTGCGGCACCTGGATGCGCTCCCGTCACCCGCCGGGCCGGCGAGTGACGGCGCGGACCGGCGCTTCCGGCCTCTCGGGACCGGCGACGGGGGTGGGGACGGGGCGGACGGGGACCCACTGGGCTGGGCGGACGAGGCGCTGCGCTTCTTCAACGGGCACGGCGGCTTCGGCGCGGACGGGCGGGAGTACGTGGTCCGCCTGGAGCCCGGCGAGCACGGCCCGCGCCGCCCGCCGCTCCCCTGGACCAGCGTGGTGGCCAACGAGGAGGCGGGGTTCCTGGTGTCGGAGAGCGGGGCGGGGTACACCTGGAGCGCCAACAGCCGCGAAAACCGCCTGACGCCGTGGTCCAACGACCCGGTGGCGGATCCCCACGGCGAGGCGCTGTACCTGCGCGACGAGGAGGCGGGCGTCTTCTGGTCGCCCACGGCCGGCCCCGCTCCCGGCGCCGGGCCGTACGAGGCGCGCCACGGCTGGGGCTACACGCGCTTCCGCCACGCGGGCGCGGGGCTGGAGCAGGACACCTGCATGTTCGTCCCCCGCCGCGACCCCGTGAAGATCGTGCGATTGCGCGTGACCAACCGCGGCGACGGGGCGCGGCGCCTTTCCGCGTGGGGCTACTTCCAGTGGGTGCTGGGCGGGCTGCCGCAGGAGAGCGGGTGGGACGTGGAGACGCGGCTGGACCCCGCCAGCGGCGCCGTGCTGGCCGTCAACCGCGAGCGCGGCGAGTTCTCGGGCCGGGTGGCCTTCGCCGCGGCGCTCCCCCCGGCGGGCGGGGGCGAGGTGGAGTGCACGGCGGACCGCGCGGCGTTCCTGGGGCCCTACGGGAGCCTCGCGGCGCCCGCGGCGCTCCGCTCGGCCGCGCCGCTGGACGGCCGCGCCGGCGCGGGGCTGGACCCCTGCGCCGCCTTCCGGGTGCCGTTCACGCTGGCGCCGGGGGCGAGCGTGGAGCTGGCCTTTCTGCTGGGGGAGGCGGAGGACGAGGCGGCGGCGCGCGCGGTCCTGGCGCGCTACGCCGACGCGGACGCCGTGGCCCGGGCGCTGGGGGAAGCGCGCGCCTTCTGGACGGACACCCTCGCGGCCGTGCAGGTGGCGACGCCGTCGCCGGAGCTGGACCTGATGGTCAACGGCTGGCTGGCGTACCAGAACCTGGCCTGCCGGGTGTGGGGGCGCTCGGCGTTCTACCAGTCGGGCGGCGCCTTCGGGTTCCGCGACCAGCTCCAGGACTCGTCCGCGCTGGTGTACCTGGACCCGGAGCTCACCCGCGCCCAGATCGTCCTCCACGCCGCCCACCAGTTCGTGGAGGGCGACGTGCTCCACTGGTGGCACCCGCCGCTCTCCAAGGGAATCCGCACCCGCTTCTCGGACGACCTGCTCTGGCTGCCGTACGTCGCCGCCTTCTACGTGGGCGCCACCGGCGACGCCGGGGTGCTGGACGAGGAGGCGCGCTTCGTCGCCGCGCGCGCGCTGGAGCCCGGCGAGGACGAGGCGTTCCTGGTCCCGGACGATTCGGGGGAGCGCGCCTCCGTGTACGAGCACTGCTGCCGCGCGCTGGACCGCTCGCTCACCCGCGGGGCGCACGGCCTGCCGCTGATGGGCACCGGCGACTGGAACGACGGGATGAACCGCGTGGGCCGCGAGGGGCGCGGGGAGAGCGTGTGGCTGGGCTTCTTCCTGCTGGAGATCCTGGACGACTGGATCCCCCTGTGCGACGGACGCGGCGACGCGGAGCGTGCCGCCCGCTACCGCGCGTACCGCGCCGGCCTGGCGGCTGCGCTCGACGCCGACGGCGCGGGGTGGGACGGCGACTGGTACCGCCGCGCCTACTACGACGACGGGGCGCCGCTGGGCTCCGCCGCCAACGACGAGTGCCGCATCGACGCCATCGCCCAGGCATGGGCGGTGCTTTCCGGCGCGGCTCCGGCGGAGCGCGCCCAGCGGGCGCTGGACGCCATGGAGGAGCACCTGGTGTCCGAGCGCGACGGCATCATCCGCCTGCTCACCCCGGCCTTCGACCGCACGCCGCACGACCCGGGCTACATCAAGGGCTACCTCCCCGGGGTGCGCGAGAACGGGGGCCAGTACACGCACGCGGCGCTCTGGGCCGTGCGCGCCCTCGCGGAGGCGGGGCGGTGCGACCGCGCCGCGCGCCTGCTGGAGATGCTGAGCCCCGTCAGCCACGGGCGCACCGCGGAGGAGGCCGCCGTCTACCAGGCGGAGCCCTACGTGGTGGCGGCGGACGTGTACGGGGTGGCGCCGCACGTGGGGCGCGGCGGATGGAGCTGGTACACGGGATCGGCGGGGTGGATGTTCCGGGTGGCGCTGGAGTCGGTGCTGGGCTTCACCCTGCGCGGCGGCGACACGCTGGTGCTGCGCCCCTGCATCCCCGACGAGTGGCCCGGCTTCACGGTGCGCCACCGTCTCCCGGACGGCCGCACGACGTACGAGGTGGTGGTGACGCGCGGGGCGGAGACGCGGGCGTCGCTGGACGGCGAGGAGGTGCAGCTGGAGGGCGCCGCCGTGCGCGTGCCGCTGGCTCGCGACGGCGCGGCGCACCGGGTGGAGGTGGTGCTGGGGCCGGACTCGGCGCCGGTGTACACGCCGGCCCCCACCCGGCTCGCTTGAGGCTCGCCACCCTCCCCCAATTCTGGGGGAGGGCTACCCGACCCTCGATACCCGGCGTGTCGTGGCTGTTCTCTGCCCCACCCCAGCGGACGCCAGCGCCACCCCCGCGTTACGGAGCCGAAGCCCGACCCCGGCGCCAGCCGGGGGCACGCCCGAACCCGCTGTCAACAGCCGTCAGTCGTCGTTGTCCCGCGGGAACGGGTCGATCTCCACCCCCGCCGACTCCAGCAGCTGCACCGCCGTCTCCGACAGGTCGCGCCGCACCATCTCCTGCAGGTCGAAGATCTCCTCCGGCTGCAGGTGGTCCCAGAAGTTGCCTTCCTGCCCGGTGCGGATCCCCCGCCCGCTGCGCAGCTCGTTGCCGCTGGCGACGGCGGCGTGCACCAGCGCCGGGTCCGGGTCCTCGCCCAGGAAGTCCAGCACGCGCCCCAGGGCGAGGGCGGGGTCGGAGTTCAGCGTGCCGTACGAGAGCAGCGCCACGTCGCGGTGGGTGAGGAGCTTGGGCGCCCAGGCGTTCATGTAGCGGATCCACCCGGGAAGCCCCAGCCGCGGATGCCCCATGAAGCCGCGCATGGTCCCGCAGTACTCCGCCTTTTCCGCGGCCAGGTGGAAGTACGCGGACACCACCACGTCGTAGGCGTTGCGCGCCAGGAAGACCAGCGGGTACCCGCGGTGCTGCTCCCACGAGTACGTCTGGTGGCAGACGGCGACCAGGGGGAGGCTGCGCCGGTCCGTGAAGGCGAACGCCGGGTAGCCGCGCGCGGCCTCGGGGTGGTGGTCCGGCACCACGGTGAACACCGTTTCCGGCGTGACCTCGATCCCCAGCTCGTGGCGCGCCGCCAGGTAATGGGCGATCAGGTACCGGAGCCAGCGGCCCCCGCTGCGGGGATGGGAGCAGATCAGGGTGTCCGCGGGCATGTCGGCGCAGTTGGGGGAGCGGGAAGTCTCCCTTGAGGTTAGCGGAAACCCGTGTCGGGAATCAAGGCTCGGAGGCGTCGTTGCCGGCGGCAGGGTCCGGGCCGGGTCCCTCCGGCACCAGGTCCAGGATCAGGAAGTACGGCACCCGCGCGGCGTCCTCCAGGTCGGGCCGGGCGCGGACCGCCTCCTCGGTGGGGCGCGGCTCGCGGAGGCCGCGAAGGCGGAACCCCGCGCCGTGGATCCAGCCGAACCAGTCCTCCAGCGTCGCGTGCTGGGCCGGCGTGGCGAATTCGTATGCCCACCCCTTCCACGCGTACTCCAGCGGCCCGCGCTCGAAGTAGCGGTCCGTGCACAGCCAGCGCTTCCGCCCGGCCTCGTCGCGCTCCCAGCGGCGGAACGGCGTGTCGGTGCACGGGTGCGCGATGGAGGCGACGAACCGCCCCCCGGGGCGCAGCACCTCCGCGACGCCGCGCAGCACGGCCGGGACGTCCGGCATGTCCTGGAGCGCCAGGCACGACGCCGCCATGTCGAACGACCCGGCGGCGAAGCGGCCGCCGATCTCCGCCGCGTCGCCCACCCGGAAGTCGATGCCCAGCGGCTCCGCCTCGTCCCCGCGCCGGGCGTGCTCGATCATCCGCGGCGAGATGTCCACGCCCGTGACCCGCGCGCCGCGCCGGGCCATCTCCCGCGCGAAGTAGCCGCTCCCGCACCCCACGTCCAGCAGGCGCATCCCCCGCACCTCGCCGCACGCCTCCACCTGCGCCGGCCCGAAGAACTCGTACCGGTAGTGGTCGCGCCCGGAGGACTGCCCCTGCGCGTACGCGTCCGCCGCGCGGTCCCAGGCCTCGCGGACCGACGCGGCGTCGAACCGCTCCGGGCGCTCCGGCACGGCGGCTAGCGCTCGTCCGCGGTGGGGCCGTACATGGAGGGGACGGGCACCTCCACCAGGCGCAGGTACACGCCGAGCTGCGCGCGGTGGTGCACCAGGTGGTTGAGCATGCTGGTGCGCAGCATCAGGTAGCGGGGCTTCACGTCCACCGCCTGGCCCGCGGCCTTGAGCGTCCACTCCACCTGGAAGTCCTCGTCCGTGGCCGCGGCGATGGCGGCGCGGCCCTCCGCGGCGCCCCGGTCGAACTCCTCCAGCAGCGTTTCGGTGGTCTCGAAGCTGTACGCCATCGTCGGGCCGTCCACCGGCGCGATGTCCAGCTCCGTGCGCGTCATCATCAGCGTCGCCCAGCCGGGCATCCGCGCCACCAGCTGTGCCAGGTGGCCCATGGGGAACGACTTGGGGTGCGGCTTCCACGTCCCTTTTTCGCTGGGGACGCGCTCCAGCACGCGCCGCGTGGTGGCGATCTCCAGGTCGAACTCGGGGAGGAGCAGGTCGGCGATGGGCATGTGTGCTCACCTTGGATCGATGTGGATGGACGGGTACAGCAACGGCGGTCGAAGGGCAGGGGTTGGGCGTGCCCCCGGCTGGCGCCGGGGTCGGGCTTCGGCTCCGTAGCAGACGAAACGACCGTCTGCAACGGAGTCGAGCCCGCGCAAAACAGCCGCGCGGTCTCGCCCCTTCGGGCCGAAATCCCTCACGCGGGGCCCGCGCTGGCGTCCGCGGGGTCCCGTCGTTCTCCCCCTCTCCCCTTGTGGGAGAGGGGGCCGGGGGGTGAGGGCCCCCTTTACGGCGCGGCGGTGAAGCGGGCCAGCACCCGGCGGTCGCCGCTCAGCAGCTCCAGCCCCTGCGTCGTCACGCGGTAGGAGAGCGTCTCGTCCAGCGCCGCCAGGTAGGCGCGCTCCAGCTCCATCCCCTCCGCGCAGGCCATGCGCGTGGAGGCGAGGGACGTCATGGCCAGGTTGTTCGCGGACATCAGGTAGCCGCTGGAAAAGGTGTTGCAGCCGGCGAAGCCGCTCGCGCGTCCCGCTTCCAGGCGGAGCGTGGCGGGCCTGCCGCCGGCGCCCATCGCGGCGGGGCGGCCGCCCAGCTCCACCAGCCGCCACTCCCGGCCCGTGGCCGACGCGGCGGGGGCCGATCCCGCCTCCGCCCCGCTCCCGGCCGCGGAGCAGGCGGCGAGGCCCAGGAGGGCGAGCGCGGCGAGGACGGGAAGGACGATCTTCAAGCGCATACGGGAGCTCCGGTGTGCTGGGAATCGGCGGCCGGGGCGCGGTGCCGCTCCGGCAGCGCCTTTCTCCGTCAAACTCCGGGCCGCGCCCCATCCGGGGGAGCCGCGGCCGGCTTCCCCAGCCAGACGTGCCCCCGGTCGAACAGCAGGAGCGCCTGCCCGTCGGAGGTCTGCTCCAGGCGGCTGGCGCGCAGGACCAGGCGGCCCAGCTCGCGCATGTCGTCCGCGTCGTCCGGCACGAACACGTCCGTGTCCAGGCAGGGCTCCCAGTCCAGCGCCGCCAGGTCGTACGCCGGGTCGGCGTACTGCGGCGGGGGGAGCGGCGGCGCGCCCGGCGCCGGGGCGAACGTCCCCCGGTACCAGGCGATGCGGTCGCCCATCGCGGCCACCACCTGCGTGCGGTGGAAGCGCGGGTGGTGGAGCCACAGCCGCAGGTAGTACGGCTCGCCCGCGGCCTCCAGGGCGCGGTGCCAGGCGTGCAGGATGTCCAGGAACGCGGCCAGCACGCGGCGGCGGAACCACACCGGCGGGTCGCGCGGCACCAGCCGGCTCCACGGGTCCAGCCACAGCTTCACGTAATCCACCTCGTTCCGCCGCAGCGCGTCCACGTCCAGCACCCGGTGCGCCAGGCGGAAGCGCTCCAGCTCGCGGAGGCGGCGCTTCCAGCCGCGCACCTTCTTGCGGTTCGAGAACGGGTTCGCCATGCGCGGGCTATCCGAGCGCGCCGCCGCCGCTGCGGATCACCTCGCCGAGGAAGCGGGCGCTGCGCTTTGGCGTGCGGCGCTGCGTCTCCAGGTCCACGTGCACGATGCCGAAGCGCCTGGAGTAGCCCGCGCTCCACTCGAAGTTGTCCAGCAGCGACCAGGCAAAGTAGCCGCGCAGGTCCACGCCGCGGCGGATGGCCTCGTGCGCGGCGCGCAGGTGCTCGCGGTAGTACGCCTCGCGCAGGGGATCATCCACCACGCCCCCCTCCGCCACGGGCGGATCGTAGAAGGCGGCCCCGTTCTCCGTGACGTACAGCGGCACGTCCCCGTAGCGCTCCCGGACCCGGACCAGCACGTCCGTGAGCGCGGGCGGATATACCTCCCACCCCATCTCCGTGTGCGCGTGCCGGGGCTGGCGCACGCGCCCCTCGCGCACGGGCGGGTCTGCGGGATCGTCGCGGGTGACGCTGCGCGTGTAGTAGTTGATCCCCAGCCAGTCGATGGGCTCGCGCAGCGCCCCCGCCTCGCCGTCCGCGTGCGCCGGCCACGCCTCGCCGAAGATCTCGCGCAGCTCGTCCGGATAGCGGCCCAGGAACACGGGATCCAGGTACTGCCGGTTCATGTACGCCTCCGCGCGCGTCCGGGCGGCGACGTCTTCGGGGCGATCGGATGCGGCGTACTTGGGCTCCAGGTTCACCACCAGCCCAATGCGGTGCTTGCCCTCCGCCCGGTAGGCGCGCACGGCGGCGGCGTGCGCGCGCAGCAGGTTGTGCGACACGCGCGGCGCCTCCCACGTGCTGCGATGCCCCGGCGCGTGTTCGCCGACCATGTAGCCGGCGTGCATCACCACCCACGGCTCGTTGAGCGTGCTCCACATGGGC